>CAYMJG010000010.1:18345-41224 GCA_964390855.1 uncultured Eubacteriales bacterium
ACTGCAATATTCGGCCTCGTTTTGACGGAAATGCAGGCCCTGGCGCTGGTTGAAACCCGCTCCCATGCGCTGAAGGAAAACGGTCGCATCGAATTCGGCGGCGGTGTGATTGACAAGATAATCAATGAATTTTGCAATTCGCCATATCTTTCAATGCATAACTATGAAGAAACCCTGCATGAACTACTGGAAATATTCTATTATTACAAGAACGAAACTCTTGATTTAATTGGTGATGAGAAACTGATCAGATATATGAAGAATGCTTTCGACGGCGCCTGTCAGGGTTCTCTCGAATTGCTTTCGGGGCGGGAACTATATAAACTGGCCCGGAACCTGCGGTTTGGTTATGCGGCGGATTATCAAGAAAATGCGATGGAATCCGGTGTAGACGCGGAGGACGAATATGAGGGATATTGAGAAAACAAGCAAAATAAAAGCGGGGTTGTTAGATAGCGAACACTATTTCCAATCCCTGCTTGAACAGGCATATATGTCGGGGATTTTGCCGGATAAACAGCTTGAGAAAATACAATTTGACTGCCTTACGCTTTTGGCCGGGCAAACTGAAAGGTATAACAGCGGGGACGGCAGCTCTATCCGTATAGAAGCGGCGCAGGGTCTGATGGCCTCGATTATGTTCACCATCGGCGTGTGGCTGAAAACCTGTTCCAGCCCCGGCGAAGCGCTGCAAGCTGTGCAAAAAGACGGCATATACGCCTTATACCAAAAAGGGCGTGAGCGTATCGGCCTGCTGATAGGCTCAACAAAAATACTGCATTGTGCAATAATGGATAACCTGGCAGACATCGAAACCGAATTTTACCGCTCCACAATCGTGGATGCCATAAAAGGTTTTTTTAAACTCTATAATCCCGAGTTTGCCGCGCAGGAAATTCATATTACCGCAGATTATCCCGTCCATCACCGGATGGAGGGATTGCTTGGAATTGAATTTATAAGGAGGTATTTAGAGTGCATTTATTACGAGAATCTGTTTTGCTCTCGTTTTTCTGCAAAAGACATGCACAACCTTCTTTGCGGATACGATGAACATTATCAACAGTTGCCTTTCAATGTTTATGAGGTGGCGCTTTCAGCGGCAATCGGCTGTGTTCTTTCCGGCGGTGATGCCCGCCGGCTGGTGATAGCGCCCCGTTCCATGAATATTTTAAACGGTATGTTTTGTGGGAAAAATAGGGTTGGAATCGAAAGAATTCTAGTGACGGCGTTAGGCCGGCTAAGCGTGCATCTGGGGTTGCCGGGGCCGTTAAAAAGCTATCTGGATGGCAGCCTGCCCCAGATTGCGGCTGCCATAGAGAATGCAGTCATGTTCAAAACATTGGATCATGTGTTTGTCCAGCCTAAATATCCGCAGAACGACCCCAAAACCATCTTTCCCTTTGGAAAATTACTATAAATTTTCGCGAAAAATTGTCAACAACCCCGTCCCCTTGACACCCTGTTCCGGCGCAAGAGGGAGTCCATCCTTCCGGCGATGCCGGAGGTGGCGCCGATCAGGGCCCAGTCGGCGAGTTGCATGGGCACGGTGGAAAAGAGGGGGCGCAGGGACGGTACGTACATGGTCAGGGCCAGCGCGGCCGTTGATAATCCCGCTGCAGGCAGGATAAAGCGGTTTACGGGCCTGCCGCTATTTTTGCCGCGGCTGGCTCGCCGGCTGTCGAAAAGATTAAACACCCTGCTCATCACCAGGTGGGCAAAGGCCATGGTCCGGGCTTTTCCCGGCAGCCAACCCGCGCCCAGACCGCCGGCGTAAACACTGAAGGTAGTTAGCCCGGACAGGATACCTTTCCGAATTATTTCCCGGGAAGAGGCCGTGTTTAAAACATTTCCCGCCGCCCTTGCCGATTGGCGCCGCATGCAGTCGGCCCCGGGCGGGTCGGCCGCCAGGGCCATGGCCGGGAACCCTTCCGTCATCAGGTTGATCCACAGGAGCTGTGCCGGCAGCAAGGGAGAAGGAAGGCCGCTTACTGCCGCCAGGAAGACGGCCAGGACCTGCCCCGCGTTACCGGAAAGGATGTAGCGAATGGATTTGTCTATATTTTCCCCAACCGTTCGCCCCTCCTCAATGCCGGCCACAATGGTGGTAAAATTATCATCCGCCAGGGTGATGCCCGCTACCTCGCGTGTCACGTCTGTACCGGCAAGGCCCATGGACAGTCCGATGTCAGCTTCTTTCACCGCCGGGGCGTCATTGACCCCGTCCCCGGTCATAGCTACTATGTGACCGCGTTTTTTAAGGGCGCGGACAATGCGCAGCTTTTGTTCCGGTGAGGTGCGGGCAAACACCTGGATCCCTTCCACTGCCGCTAAAAGTTCAAATTCTGATATGCTGTCCAGCTTCTCCCCGGTTATCACCGCCCCGCCCCGTAAAATGTCCAGCCTTTGGGCTACGGCGGCAGCCGTGTTTTGATGATCGCCGGTGATCATGATCACTTTTATTCCGGCCTGCCTGCATTTATGGATCGCTTCCTTAACACCCGGGCGGGGGGGGTCCGCCATACCGGCCAGCCCGGCGAAAACAAGATCGTCTTCCGGGTCGGACAGGCTGAAATCTTTTTCCCGCCCCAGTTCTCTAAAGGCAAACCCCAACACGCGCAGCGCTTTGCCGGCCATGATATTGTTCACTGAAAGGAGCCGATCCCGATCAATCGGCCCCATTGGTATCTCAATGCCGTTTTTCAGCATCCTTCTGCAACGGGGCAGCAGTGCCCCGGGTGCGCCTTTTGTATAGGCTGTGTAACCGTCCTTGCCATTGCGGCAGATCACTGTCATCAGCCGCCGGTTGGGATCAAAGGCGATTTCACGCCTGCGGCACAGCTTCTCACGGATATCCCGCCACCACAGACCGGCCTTGGCGGCTGTTGTCAACAGGGCCGCCTCCGTCGGATCGCCCTGTATGCGCCAACCTTTCTGATGATGGTACAGCGCCGCGTTGTTGCATAACACCCCGATGGTCAGGGTTTCCGTCAAATCGTATATCTCGCCTGGTTTGACCGGAGAGCCGCGGCGCAAAAACTGTCCGGCCGGCCGGTAGCCTTCACCGGAGATGTGATAGAACCTGCCGCCGCAATAGATTTCTTTTACTGTCATTTCGTTTTTAGTCAGGGTGCCGGTCTTGTCAGAACAAATTATGGTGGCGCTTCCCAGGCTCTCCACTGCGGACAGCTTGCGTACTACAGCTTTGCGTCGCGCCATCCGCTGTACGCCGAAGGCCAGCGCTACCGTAACAATGGCCGGCATGCCCTCGGGAATGGCGCCTACCGCCAGGCTCACACCGGTACGCAAAGTATTCAAGAGGCTGTTTCCCCGCGCCAGGCTGATTATTGAAATAGCGCCGACAGAGGCTATTACCAGCCGGGTTATTTTTTGCCCAACCCACTCCATACGCCGCTGCAGCGGAGTCATTTCAGAACCAACCTCTTTGAGCATGCCGGCGATTTTCCCCATTTCAGTATTCATTCCGGTAGCCACAATGATTGCCGTGGCCCTGCCGGAAATGATGCTGGTGCCGGAAAATACCATGTTTTCTTGATCCCCTGTTGATACACGGCGCTTACGGCCGGTAATCAAACTTTTAGACACGGGTATGGATTCCCCGGTGAGGTTAGCCTCGTCCGTCATCAGGTTGCTTGCTTCCAGGAGACGGGCGTCTGCGGGGACCCTGTCGCCTGCCTTGATTTCAATTATGTCTCCCGGAACCAAATCCCTGGCCGGTATCTTGAGCAGCATGCCGCCCCTGGTTACTCTAGCGGTAGGGGCGCCGAGCTCCTTTAAAGCAGCCAGGGATCTTTCCGCCCGGTAGCCCTGGAAAGCCTCCAGTACCGCCTGAAGACCGACAATCGCCACAATCACCAGCGCGTCCGCCGACTCGCCCACCAGCAGGGAAACCAGCGCCGCCGCCAGCAGCAGCTTGCTCATGAATCCCCGCAGGGGTTCCAGCAGCAAGGCGGCAAAGGATGGCGGCGGATTGCTGATCAGTTCATTAAAGCCGTAATAATGCAGCCTTTCCTGCGCCGCCCCCGGGCCGAGACCGCGGTCCGGCCTTGTTTGAAGGACGGTCAGCACCTCGGAGGGTTTGAGTGTGTGCCAGGGCCTTACAGCAGGCCCATTTAACCCTACGGCGGGTCCGGGGATGGTTTTTAGCGCCGGGAGGGCGGCTGTTGCCGCGGCCACCTGGTTTTTCGTCCATTCAGCGCCGTTCCCGGCCAACCAACTGCCCTTGCCTGCCCGCCGCGTTGTTTTTATGGACGCAAAATCGGCGGGATACAGCGGGATGTGCGCCAATAACTGTTGCAAGGTCAGTTTTCCGGGGTTAAAGAAGACCAGCAGACGTCCCGAAACAGGATTAACCGAGCCGGCGCTTATGCCCGGTATCCCGGTGAGATAACGGGCCATTTTTTCCGCGTAAGCCTGGTTGCCGGGCAATCCCGGGATATCCAGCCGCAGGCGCCCGGGTATATAATGAAATTTCCGGGGTGAACCCATTCAGTTGCCTCCCTTAAAACACATTCAATGACCTCAAATGTACATGCCTTTCCTAAACTCCTAAAAATACGCCGCGACAAAAAAAATCCGCTAAAAAGCGGTGAGCGGGAAAGAACAGCTAAAATTCGGAGCCGGCGCCGAATAGAATGCCGCCGCAGGACCCGGCGCCGTGGCAGGCTGCTTTAAGCGCCCGCTCTTCTATGCGCCTTTTATGCCGTTCTCCGGCTTCCTGGACAATCCCCGTCCACCAGAATGTGCCTTTACCAGTTTTCCTATCCAATTGCCCATTTGTTTTGAGCCCCATTTTCGACAGTCCCTGAAGCCCTTTCTTCAATAAAGGCACGCCGATAGCGCCGATGACAGCGCCTGCCAGGAATGCGTCGATAGGCGTCACCCATGCCATTAACCTCATAGCAATCCCCCTTTAGACAAAATTATTTTAACCATATGACGCGGTTCCCTATGCAAATTTATTAATTGAAAAATTATCACAATTTTCATAGTAGCGGATCCATTGCGCATGAACTGCCAGGCGGGGGATATACTAGCATCGTCCCGGTCCGCCTATAAGTGCGGATATATATTTTTCGGAGGAATTACTTTGAAGGTTATACATTCCCTACCCGGGCGCCTGCGGATTGAGTTGCCGGGGCTGAGCAATAACCCGGGCCTGGCGTCACTTTTGGAAGGCAGCCTGACACTGGCAAAGGGAATTATCCGGGCGCGGGCAGGCTGCTCTTCGGGGCGGCTGCTGGTTGTTTATGCGCCGGACATTCTCTCTCAGGCCCAGGTCAAGAAGCAAATCAGCAAAATTTTGGCTCTTGAAAAATGCCGGCCCGGGCCCGCAAGGAAAATAGGCCGGCAAAATAAAGGATCGGCAAGTGAAATGCGCCCTTATGAACTGGAACATTTACCACTGGCGCGCCAGTTTTTTCTGACGGCGGCCTCCGGGTTTCTTTTGCTTTATGTGTTTCTAAAGCCAAAAATGAAAATCCCCAAACAAGGGGCCGGTGTAAAAGAATTATCGAATCTTGAAACTGTTTTAACCATTTTAACCGGTTATCCCATTTTCAAAACAGCCCTCGATCACCTCTGGCAAAAAGGCCGTTTGACCAGTGAGCTTCTGGCTGGAACCGCTTCAATAACCTCCCTGGCCATTCAAGAAAGCCGTCTGGGGTTATTTATCGTCTGGCTGACCTACCTGAGTACCCTGCTGCGCACCCTTTCCCAGGAACATGCCCGGGACCGGATCAGGGTTATGCTGCAAGGCAAGCGGCCCGTCGCCAGATTAAAAACACCGGCTGGGGAAATCATCGTGCCGGGCGGCCAGGTTGCCTGCGGTTCCCTTATTTTAGTACGCAAAGGGGAAAGGGTCCCCGTGGACGGGCCCATCCTGCGCGGCGCGGGACTGGTGGACATGTGCCCGGTTAAAGGCGGCCCCGAGCCTGTTGTAAGCGGTGAGGGGGATACTGTTTACGCCGGCAGCCTGCTGTTGGAAGGCGAACTGCACATTAAAGCTGCGCGGGTCGGCAAAAACACGTATGTTAGCCGTGTTATCCAGCTGTTGGAAAAAGGGGAGCCCCTGCATTCCCCCCACAGCATGCAAACTGTGCGCCTGATGAACCGTCTTTCTTATCTCTCTCTGGCAGTTTCCGCCGGCATATTCCTGGCTACCCGGGACGCCAAACTGGCTGTGGCGACACTGGTAGCCGGCACGCCGGGCGCCGCCGGGCTGGCCAACTCCATGGCTTTTGGGGCCGGCGCCGGAGCGGCGGCCAGGCAGGGTATCCTACTAAAAGCCGGCAGGCATATAGAAGATATGGCGGGGGCTGACACAATCCTCTTTGGCCGCTCTACGCTTCTCTCGAAAAAAAACAACCTTGACCTGGAAGCATTGTCAATGCTGCGCCGGACCGGGGTCCCGCACATCGGGCTGCTTACCGCCGAATCCCCTGAGGAGATCGGCGCCGCGGCGGCCCGCCTGAAGTTAAAGGACACCTGGCCCCAGTGCAGGCCGCGAGAAAAGGCGGCCATTATCAGCCGGCTACGCAGGCGGGGGCGCGTCGTCGCTGTTGTTGTCGAAGAAAACAGCGATGCTCCGGCGCTGTCCGCTGCTAATATCGGTATCACCATGGCCCGGGCCGGCGACCTTGACCTGGGGTCAGCCAATGTGATCATTGCGGCTGATGATCCCCGCAAGGTGGCTGTGTTCAGGGTCCTGGCCCGGCAAGGTTTGTCGGCGGCCAGGCAAAACGCCGCTGTCAGTGTCGGCGCAAATCTTCTGGGTTTGGCCTTTGGGATCAGCGGTTCCCTTTCCCCTTTGACCATGGCGTTGCTGCAAAACTTCAGCACCCTGGCCATACTGCTTAATTCAGGGCGTTTGTTGATCCCTGTCCAGATGGAAAAAGTCAAGCAGCCGGCTGTTTGCAAGGAGGCGGCGGCAACTCTTGACGCCTGCGCCAGCCCGGCGGCGCAGCGTTTGGCAGTATTCCCCCCGGCCATTGAACTAAAACGCTTTCGGGCCGGCACGATAGGAAAGGGACAGCGTCCAAAATCCGCCTTATCTTCAGGGGATCGTCATATTATACAGGAATCTCTCCAGCTGAATGCCGGGGTAGAAGCGGTTTTAATTACCGGTGACCATAAGGACACGGCTCTTGCTATAGCCAGGGAAACAGGTATTGTTCAGGGAGGCGACAACATCGCCATGATTCCGGAGGCGATCAAAGAAGGGCGCGCCGTTTATGACAACATCCGTAAATGCGTGCGTTATCTTACAACCACCAATATTGGCGACGGTGTGGTCATCCTTGTTGCCTCAATTCTAGGCGGGCCGCTGCCGTTAAACGCCCTGCAGCTGATCTGGGTGAATATAGCCAGCGATCCGATTGTTTCCTGGTTATTGGCCAATGACACACCGGCGTCGGGCATTTTAAACAGAACGCCCCGCCAGCAAAAAGAAAGCGTCTTCAGCGGCAATCTGGGCCGCAAAATAATCAACCGCGGCCTGGCCATGGGACTGGGCGCCTTTGCCGTTTACCGCGAATCCCTTGGTTCGGGTGACAGCCTGCAGACAACCCGGACCAAAACCATGGCTGCCTTAGGGGTCGGACGTTTTCTCCATTTGTTGGACTGTTGCAGGGAAAACCGCAGGCCCAATCAGGAATTGGGGATAAACAAAAGTGTAAAACTGGGCGGCGGGGTTATCCTGGCATCCCTGGCCGGCGCTATGTATGTGCCTTTCGTCCGCGCTATCCTCAATACCGCCCCTCTTGGATTGCAGCAATGGCTGCCGGTATTTGTCTGGTCGGGTCTTGGCGCCGTGGCGGACAGGGGGCTGGGTTTTCTGACAAAACAGGTCAAAAACCCGCCGGGTAAAAGTAGGAAAGCCTGAGACAGGGCCTTTATTGCTGCCGGGGGGCAGTGCCCCGGGTTGTCCGACAGCGCCTGAAGCCGGGAACACTGATGTGGAATTTGCACCTGTCTATTTAGTCCAAATACGGTGGAAAGACAGGCTGGAAAAAAGGTTGCACCCGGTTTCACGGCCCCTTGTCCTAATATATCTGATTAATTCTCTTAAAAAATCCTCCCAAATATTTATCACTTCTTTCCGTTGTTCACCCCTCAAATGGGGCAGGGTTGTGTCCACCGCTTCTTTAATCATAAATAAGGCCCGCGACATTTTTTCCCGAACCTCGGACAGGTTATCACAATTCATCCTATTTTCCTCCTTTTAATGTCTATGGCGGCTACTTATATTTCCATGACGGCCGGCCAATTTCAATGTAAAGGGAGCTGTTTGCCGCCAGGGATGCCAAAAACACCTCGGACAAATCCTTGATGCCGCGACGTTTCAGCTCACTGTATAGCCAGTCGCGCCCCAGATTGTTTTTGGCCAGGTTTTGATCGATTATTTCTCCGTCGCTTACCAATACGGCGGAAATTCCCTCGTAGCCGGTCCGCATCGCCAAATCATGCGGGGTGGCCGGCCTGGATTGGGATTTTTTCTGCACGCCCAGGCTGCCGTCGACTTCCAGGACGGCAAACTCTACCTCAGACAAGTCGAAAATTCCTTTTTCCCGCAGCGCCATCAGGAGTTCTCCCAGGTTGTATCTGGCCCTGGCCATGCTGTTTTTGAGAATTTCCCCATTTTGCATGATTACCAGGGGTTTTCTTTGCAGGTATTTCCTGACAAGGCGGCTTTTAACCACAGCTTTTTCAGAAATAATATTGGCTGTCGTGATCAGGGCGGGCGCCAACAGGATTGGCGCGCCCTTGGCCTGGCCCGCCACATAGCCGCCCAAAATGCCGCCCATCAGGTTGGTCATCAGATAGTCAAAATAATTTAGCCGGGTGAGTGATTTTCTACCAGCCAGGCGCAGGAGCGTTGCCGCAAAAATAAAAGTAGCCAGGGAACGCCCCGCCAGTCCCCACATCATCTAATTCACCACCTTTTTTCCGGAATACTCAAAGCTATTATTAGAATCTGCCGGAGAGACATTGCGCATTAGATCCACATAGAGTGAACCGTCTGTGGCCAGGCAGGCCAGAAAAACCTTTTTGACATCCTCTATTCCCCGATTTTTCAAGGTTTTCATCAGCCAGGCGCGATCCAGTTTATTTGTTTTCAGGTTTTGTCCCAATACCTGCCCATCGCTGATCAGTACCGTAGAAAGACCTTCATAGCCCGTGGGCAGTTTAAGGTCCTTTGGTGTCACCGGGCGGTACTGTGATTTTTTCTGCACACTGATTGCGCCGTTCGGCTCCAAGACGGCAAATTCAATTTCCCCAAGGCTGAAAACATCTTTTTTCCTCAATGACATTAACACATCCGCGATATCGTAACAGGCGCCGGCCATGTTCTTTTCAATTATCTTGCCGTTTTTAACCAGCATTAAGGGCTGTCCTTCAAGGATTTTTCGGGCTGTACGGCTTTTTAGAGTCAATACCTCGGAAAGAATACCGGAGGTGACAAACACGGCGGGGGCCATAAACAACCTGGCTCCTTTAGCCGTACCGGTAACATAGTAGCCCAGTATATTACCCATCAGGTTGGCCAACAGAAAATCAAAAAAATTTAGCTTGGACAAGGATTTGCGCCCAGCTAGCCGCAGCAGGGCCAGGGCGTAAAAAAAAGCTACCGTTGAACGTCCGGCAATGCCCAGCACAAAAACCACCTCCCAGGTTGTTTATTGTATTTATGCCAACCATTTCAATATTTATGTGTTTTAACCGGGTCAAAACAGCCTGCCCCTGATATGGCCTGGTTGGCAAGGTGATTTTGTGTCAACAACCCCGTCCCCTTGACACCCTTCTTAATATCCGACTTGCATATTTCAGGGAATGCAGGCAACACTATGCCTTAAAGGAGGATACTGCATGCGGGAAACAAATCGGCATCTTGTGCAATCTATCAAACAAGAAATCCTGTCAAACAACCAGCGGCGGCATGGGTCATATGAACAGGCCAGGGAATTGGATGTCATCCAGGCCGGAGTGGGCGGGGCGGCTGTCGCCGCAGACCCATATATTCAAGATATGGCAAGATCTGTTGTGGCGGAAGCCCGGAGGCAGGGAGTCAGTATAAATGAAGTGAGACAAAAACTTTCAGGCAGTGACGCGGCCGGACCGGGTTGGTTCCAGAGCTTGTCGGGGGCACTGGGGGCAGAGCAGCGCAGGGGTTTCTTCTACGGGATTGGCGCCGTTGTACTGGCCGCGATGATCTGGCCTTTTGCCAGGCAAAGCTTTCGTTCGCTGGCGGTGCAGTCAATGGAGGGGGGCATGGAGTTGGCGGACAGGGCCAGATCAGTTGTCTGCCGCGCCAGGGAAGAAATAGAAGATATTGTGGCTGAGGCGAGGTTTAAAAATCTGCAGGAAGAGGATCAGCCATATTGTTCAGTAGGGATAGAAGAGGAAAACAGACAGGAAACAGACAAGGAAATATTTCACTAAAATATATTAAAAATAGCTATGGGAGGAAGGAATCCTAATGAACCCGGAAACGAGGAAGTCACTAACTGAAAGCATTAAACAGGAAATACTGGACGACTTGCGGTTTCAATGCGGCGCCCGCACGTATGGGGATAATGGGAACCGCCCCTACGGGCTGAAATCCACCCGCCAGGCCTACCATGACCTGGCTGAGGCAATCTGGCAGGATGTTTTAAGCGGTATCGGATCAATTGAAGGTTTTATAGAAAGAAAAATAGGCAGGCGGGACCCTTCCCGATTAGATGCCGGCGCCGGGCCGGACCGGCGGCTGAACCCGGCGGAAAGGGAAAGAATAAAAAAAGATGTGCTCAATGAGCTGCAGTTTGCCATCCCAGGTAAATCCGGCCCGGATTATTATAATGCTGCCCATGAGTACCGGGCGCTGGCAGAATCCATAAAACAAGAAATTCTGGCGGATATGGAAGCGCAAAGGGAGGCCCGGGAGGAAGCCGTGGAAAAGGAAAGCCGGGGCCGGGAGCAGCAGCGGGAAGGTACCTATGGGGGCTCTTACGGGAAAAGTCAATCACTCACTCGCGCGGAAATGGAAAGAATCAAAAGGGACGTTTTGCATGATTTACAGATGCAGCCGGAAAGCAATTTCTAGTTTAAAGCCAAACTTTTACTGATTGAACTAAAGGAGGAAAGTGAATGAGGGAAACAACTAGTCGGGAACTGGTGGAATCTATCAAACAAGAAATCCTTTCGGACCCGGTCTATTATGAGGCATTGGAAAGAAACAGGCGCGGCTTTGGTGCGGGGAACCACCAGGCAGACTACCGGCAACATTACCCAAACGCTTATGATCAGGCCATTGCCGACAGCGTTAAAGAAGAATTGCTGCGGGAGATGCGGGCCAGACAGGTCACACGCCAGGCGGAGATGCACGGCTATGGGGACATTGTCTCAGACAGGAATATAAACAAGATGATCCGGCAGCGTCACCGGACCTTGCAGGATATCCGGGGGGATCTGCTCAAAGAATTGGATGCTATCCAGGCCATGGAAAACGGGGCGGGTTCCGCCGCCGACCCATATATTCAAGACGTGGCTCGTTCCATTGTGGAAGAGGCCCGGGGGCGGGGTCTTAGTATAAATGAGGTAAAACAAAAGCTTGCGGACAATGGAGCAGCCGGGAGCGGTTGGTTCCAGCGCATGTTTGAGGCATTGGGGGCGGGGCAGCGCAAGGGTTTCGCATATGGGATTGGCGCCGCCGTACTCGCTGCCATACTGTGGCCCACCTTCAGGCAGGGTTTGCACTCGGTAGCCGTGCAGTCAATGGAGGGCGGCATGGGTCTGGCGGATCGCGCCCGTTCGGTGGCTACTCACCTCAGGGATGATTTCAGGGATAATTTCGGGGATGATAGCGGGGAAATAGTGAACGAAGACTATAGCGGTTACCGGGAGGATACCCTTAAAGACAACGAACCTGAACCACCCGTTCTGGAGGAGTAAAAGGACTCATATGATCTACATCCCGGCAGCGCCGGAAGGTTTAAAAAGGCCGCAATCCAATGACAAACAGGTTGCGGCCTTACATGTCCGCCACCACCAGGCGGGGTCACGGCACGCTTGTATCTTGTTATAGTTGGAGGGAAGGTGTACAATGGCATAAGTGCCATAATAAGTAACCCAAGGGATATTGTGGGGAAACCTTAAAGTCTGCTCAATATACTGTTATAAACGAAAAACTTCCGCCTTGCCAAAACATTATGGGGTAAAGGAGGTGAGCCTGTGGGGAATGTTAAACTCGAAAATCTCTTTTTGTCGAAAGCGGAACTGGTTAGTATTGGGGAGATTCCCGCCGATGCCTTGGGTAGAAGAACAGATGAAATGAAAAAAACAAGATCGCTGTTGAGTTGTCAAGGGGACGGGGTTGTTGACAACTTTTTTGAGAGTTTTCTGACAGCCCATACAGGTTGAATATCCAAGATGATTCTGATAATATGTTTATGTAAACTGCAGAAAGGAACGGGTAGTGAGGGATGAGGAACAGCTAGTTCTGGAACAAACAAATTTTATAAGAATTGCCGGGTGGCGGTTCTGTTCCGGGATTGGATTATCCTCGCCTCATTTTACGTGATTCCGTAAGTATAAGGCTTTATTCAGCCATTTGTTTATTAGTAAGGTTTTTATGCCCGCCGTTTGCGGGTTTTGACGAGGATAATCCCTTCCGAGTATTAATGTTCGGAGGGATTTTTTTGCTGGTACTACATGCTTGCAATATTAAAAAATCTTACGGTGAAAGAGTAATCATTCAGTTCGATGATTTGAAAATCTATTATGGCGACAGAATCGGCATAGTCGGGGCCAACGGCGCCGGCAAGACTACGCTGCTGGACATCCTTGCCGGGCGCCTGGACCCTGACGAGGGGCGCCTGGAACTGCGCGCCGGCCTTTCCTACATTGCGCAGGAGGGAACGCTGGGCAGCGACCCGGACAGGAAGCTGGCCAGTGAGTTTCATGTTAGCGGTATCCCAGGCAGCGCGGCCAGCGGCGGCGAAAAGACGCGGTTGAAAATTGCCGCCTGCTTTGAGGAAAACTCCGGCATCTTGTTTGCCGACGAGCCCACCGCAAATTTGGACCTGGACGGGATAAAGGTCCTGGAAGAAAAACTGGCGGTTTTCAGGGGAGCCATGCTGCTGGTTTCTCACGACCGGGAGTTTTTAGACCGCCTTTGCTCCAAGATCATTGAAATACGGGACGGTGGGGTGCATATATACCAGGGCAACTACTCGGAATATCTGCGGCAGCGGGAGGCCGCGTTCCAGAGGCAGCTTTTTGCATACCGGCAGTATGTGTCAGAGAAAAAAAGGCTGCGGGAGACGCTGGCCGAGCGGAGCGGTAATGTTAAAAAAATCAGGAAAGCACCTAAAAGGATGGGCAACTCCGAGGCGCGCCTGCACAGGAGGGATGCGGCCGGGATCCAGGAAAAGCTGAACAAGGCGGTTAAGGCTATCGGAACCAGGCTGGAAAAACTCGAGGTCAAGGAAAAGCCCCGGGCGCTTCCACAGATAAAAATCAACATCACCCGGGCCGATGATCCTGTGGCCGGGATCGTGGCGGCGGGGAATGATATAGATTTATATTTCGGCAACAAGTGTATTTTTAAAAAAGCTAGTTTTGAAATTCCCCGGGGCAGGAAAACAGCTTTAGTGGGCGCCAACGGCAGCGGCAAGACCACTCTGGCTAATATGATTGCCGGCGGCGCGACGGGAATCAGGCTGGCTCCAGGCGTGATCACCGGTTACTTCCGGCAGGATCCGGCAGGCAGCCTTGATTGCCGGGATACTGTGTTAGAAAATGTGATGAAGGACAGCGCCCAGCCTGAATCGCTTGTCAGGACTATCCTGGCCCGCTTTCTTTTTAAAGGCGGCGACGTTTATAAAGAGGTGGCGCGGCTCAGCAGTGGCGAGAGGGTAAAACTATCGCTGGCTAAAATATTGACGGGGGGCGCAAATTTGATCATTCTTGATGAGCCGACCAACTACCTGGACATAATTTCAATGGAAGCCCTGGAGTCAGTGCTGCAGGATTACAAGGGGACCATGCTGATCATCTCCCACGATAGGAAATTCCTGAACAACGTATCCGACCGGGTGTTGCTGATTGAAAAATGCAGGATAAAAACTTACGAGGGACATTTAGAGGAGTATTTCAGAGGATTAAATACTGGTCCCGAGTCCAGCCAAAAAGAAATGGAGGACATGGTTGTAAAGCTAAAACTATCCGAACTGGCCGGCAAAATCGCCGGGTGCAGGGACGAGGAGGAACGTACCCGCCTGGACGAAGAATACCGCCGCATGCTGGAGAAAATGTCAAGGGGACGGGGTTGTTGACAACATTTCCGGTTTCGGGCCGCAATCCCTACAGGTAAAGAGGTTGCGGCTTTTACACAGACCTTTTTTCAAC
The DNA here is from genome assembly GCA_964390855.1 of uncultured Eubacteriales bacterium. Taxonomy (GTDB): domain Bacteria; phylum Bacillota; class Desulfotomaculia; order Desulfotomaculales; family Pelotomaculaceae; genus Syntrophopropionicum. Next base: position 32,755 of record CAYMJG010000010.1, read on the forward strand.
CAGATACTCTTCAAATTTTGCCAGGCATTCGGCAAAGTTCTTTCTGCCAAATCCCATGCGGCAGTATTGTCCCGGGTACAGGTAAATATTTGCCGGTAAAAGCAGGACACCTTTTTCTTTGACGAGGGTTTCACAAAACTCTTCCACCGGCTTGGTGACATTCATGCCGATAAAGGCTACAGGACCGGCCATTGGTTTATTGAATTTAAACAGGCCTGGGTATCTATTAAAAAATGATTCCGCAATTTTCAAATTTTCCTTAATAATCTTCACATTCCTGTCCAATATTTTATCGCCATGGCGCAAAGCAACGGTTGCCAGGAACTCCGAAGGGCCGCTGCTGCATATGCTGGTGTAATGTTTCATCTTGATTAACTTTTCTATAAGGGCCGTATCCTTGGTAGCCAACCAGCCGATTCTCAGTCCCGCCAACCCATACGCTTTGGACATAACACCGAGGGAGACGCCTTTTTCATAGTGATCCGCAAACCAGGGCCTGCGGATACCGTCTAGTTCCAGGTCCTTGTAAACCTCATCGCAGAACACATAGATACCATGTTTTCTTGCTATTTTGGTTATGGCTTCAATTTCCTCTTTTTTTAAGGTGTGACCGGTGGGGTTATTTGGGCTGTTTAGAACAATGAGTTTTGTGTTGGGTTGAACAAGCCGATCCAGTTTATTAATATCAACCGCCCAGCCATCCTTTACTTGTTCAATATCCCACATTGATACCCTGCATCCGATGGCATTGGCCACCTCAAATAATGATTGGTAAATGGGAAACTGGCTGATTACATGATCGCCCTGATCTAATAAAACATTCATAAGGTTAAATATCGGCTCTTGAGCACCGGCATGGACGATAATGTTTTTTTGCTCCATCGTGGTATATAGTCCTGAAATAAGCCTTCTGAGCTCTGGATTCCCGGGGACTTCCGTATACCCGAGCCGGCTGTCCAGAAAATGTTTTTCCGCGTCTTCTTCAAGGTTGAGCAAATTTTTGATCGACATTGACTCGCAATCGGACTGGCTCAGTAAATATGGGGCGGTAAATTCGTATTTGTTGAAAAAAACCTCCAGCGCAAAATCCCTTATTTTCATCTGGGCACCTGACCTTTTTCAATTTAATTCAATCATTCCAGCGCATATCTGTTTGTTTGCCGGTGTAATCCAAGCAATTCTACCACGGGGAGGCCTTCTCCTGCCTGCCATTTAAAAGCCGGGACGCACAGTTTGATATTTTTTTACAAAAAAATCAAAAAAGTAGGTTGTTTTTTGGGTTCAATTTAGTAAAATTATTATGTGGATCCGTCAACAGGAAGGAACTGAACCGGGAATGGCTGTTTTAAATGCTGTAAAATACCTGCTTGTGACATAACCAATATCCGGTCCCGCAGTGAAGGGGGGAAAACTTAAAAGCAGTTATAGTGCAGCATTGAGTGCCATACGTTTGAATTGGGACGTGAAGGGTGGTGGCTTTCACGTTTTTGTTTTCTTATTTTTAGAAAAACAAAAACTAGATTTGCGTTCATCAACAACTAGTTTGCGAAAAAAGCAGGTGAAATTAATGCCCGGGGGTAATGAATAGGATAGGCAAAAAGAATGCAAAAAGATCTCCCATGGTATAGATGAGGATCTATAATACAGAGGATGTCACAAGCGAACGGTAAAAGAACAGGTTATTGATATTTGGCTGTGGTATTACATTGCTTAAATCCAGGCTACGAAGGAGAGTTTTTTATGAAAAATCATGAAGAAGAACAGGCGTGCGGGTATCGGGTTGAACAAGATTTTATTGGAGAAATGAAGGTCCCCAGCGGGGTTTACTACGGTGTGCAAACTGCCCGGGCATTGGAAAACTTTCCGATAACCGGTTATCATTTGGATGAGGCGTTAATCCGTGCTATGGGAATCGTGAAAAAAGCGACAGCACTGGCCAATATGCAAGCCGGACTGTTGGACGGGCGGATCGGGCGGGCCATCGCTGACGCCGCCCAGGAAGTGATCGATGGGGAGCTCAATGATCAGTTTGTGGTGGATCCGATCCAGGGCGGCGCGGGTACCTCAGTCAACATGAATACCAACGAGGTCATCGCCAACCGGGCGATTGAGATTCTCGGCGGCGCGCTAGGCGACTATAGCCTCGTTTCTGCCAATAATCATGTGAACATGTCCCAGTCAACCAACGATGCTTTCCCCACTGCCCTGCGCATCGCCTTAATCAACAAGGCCGGGGACCTGATGCAGGCAGTAAGGGAAGTGGAGCAGGAGCTGAGACGCAAATCTGTTGAATTTGATGATGTCCTGAAAATTGGGCGTTCCCACCTGCAGGATGCCGTGCCGATCAGGATGGGGCAGGAATTCGCGGCCTATGCGGATGTGGTGGCCCGTTTCATACAAAGGCTGCAGCAGGCCTGCGACGGATTGTTGCCGGTTAACATGGGCGCCACCGCTGTGGGCACCGCCCTCAACGCCGACCCTGTTTATGTTGAAAAGGTAATTGCGATACTTCGGCAGATCAGCGGTATAGACTTGCGCCTGGCCGACAACCTGGTCGACGCCACGCAAAATACTGACGCCTTCGTTGAGCTTTCCTCTACCATGAAAAATCTGGCCACCGCGCTGTCCAAGATTGCTAACGATCTGAGGCTTTTGGCATCCGGGCCGTACTGCGGGCTGAAGGAGATTAACCTGCCGCAAATGCAGCCCGGCTCCTCCATAATGCCCGCCAAGGTAAACCCGGTTATACCCGAGGTACTCAACCAGACCGCCTTTCAGATCACGGGCAATGATTTGGTGGTTACCCTGGCTTCGGCAGCCGGACAATTTGAACTGAACGTCATGGAGCCGGTGATGGCCTTCAACCTCTTGCAGTCGGTCAATATTTTAACCAATGCGCTGCGTGTATTTGCCGGCCGTTGTGTGCGGGGGATCACCGCCAACCGGGAACGCTGCCGGGAGATGGTGGACAATAGTGTTTGTATTGTAACCGCGCTAAGCCCGCACCTGGGATACGGGATGTCCAGCGCTATTGCCAAACAAGCCATGCAGCAAGGGCGCAAGGTTCGTGATATTGTGCTGGAGAAGCAACTGATGTCCGCGGAAAAATTAGACAAGATCCTTGATGCCTACGGCATGACCAGGATGGGCATCTCCGGCAAAGAGTTTCTGGAAAAATGTTAACGCGCATAACCCGCTGGTTTAGCTGATTAATTAGGTGGACTGAATCAAGCAAGAGTGGATAGACAGGCGCTGGCTGGCATTTGCCTGTTGATATTTCCACTCTTTGCTTTTTCCGGTACTCTACCTGGACTTCTGAAAATTAACCACCCGCGTCACCTCTTCTCTAAGCCTTTTCAAAACTGGATCAAATGTTCCCCAGGCAGCAAAAACAGCATTTTCCTGTGAGGTACGCACTTGTTACATTGTCAAGAGGATGATACTATTTTATTGGAAAAGATAAAAAAATTTGGGTTGACGCTAGGAGGGTGTTTTGTTGACTAACAGCCGGCGCGCCATTTTGCGGTTTACTGGTATTGTCCTTATTTTGGCGGGGTTTTTTGCGGGATTTCCATCCCCCTGGCCTGTGGTCAGCGGGTTTTTAGGTCTGGGCATGTTCCTGGCCGCAGGCGGCTTTGGGTGAGGGGGTTGCTAGGGGTTGGCCAACTCCGGTAAAAAGATTGAGAGCTTTTTTAGGGTGCGGATTTACACTTATTGACCGGCGGGGTGGGGGGACGCCCGGCAAAGGTTCTTCGGCAAAAACAAGCCCCCGGCATGGGTATCAGGATCGACCTGAAAATGCCGGAAATGTTGTCAATAACCCCGTCCCCCTGACATTCCCCCTGACATTCCCCCTGACATTCCCCGGACATTTGACATAAACTCGCTGACCTTTTCCGGGTCCTTGCGGCCCGGTCTCTTTTCCACCCCTGTTAACACGTCAACGGCGTAGGGGCGGGTTTTGTAAATTATGGGGAGGATATTTGCCGGGTTCAGTCCCCCCGCCAGAATAACCGGCGCCGGGCTTTCTTTTTGGATCATGAGAAACGTCGGCAAATCAACGGCAACACCCGTCCCGCCCGGCCTGGCCGGGGTATAGGAATCCACAAGGATTGCCGACACGCCAGTTTTGAAAAGTTCCCTGGCCGCCAAAACAGGATCTGTAAATTCGCCGTCACATTTCCCGCTGTCATTAATCCGCAAAGCCTTGATAGTTTTGATTCCCCGCAGCATCAACCGGTGGGCCAGTTCTTTTACCTCCCGCATCGTTTCTTGATAATGGAGCTGCACAACATTAGGACAGGTTTTGTGCACCAGATCCATGATTTTTTCCACCGGGCCGCCTGTGACCAGGCAAGCGCCAACAAAGGGAGGTACACGGCGAATTAGTTCTCTTGCTTCCTCCGCCGACAGGTTCCAGGGGACCTGCCGGGGATATTCCGCCACAAAACCCACCATATCCACCCCGGCCTGCACGCACAGATCCAGATCCTTTTGATTCATTATTCCGCAAACCTTAACCCGTGTCATGGTCCCACCTCCCGGATCCGGCAAGCTGATGGTAAATCTTTATCTCGTCAGGCGCCTGGAGGATGGCGGATCCCACCAGTGCTCCGTGGGCGCCGGAAGCCGCGGCCCGGCGCACGTCTTTCACAGAGTTAATCGAGCTTTCACTCAATATGAAAACACCCGGACGCGCCAGTCCAGCCAGTTTCTCAGTGGTACCGACATCCCCGTCATCCAGTTCAAATTCAATAATGTTGCGATTATTAATGCCCAGGAAGGTTAAGCCCAGCTTGTTGGCGGCAATAATTTCCCTCCGGTTATGGACTTCCACCAGGGGTTCCATATCCAGCGCCAGCGCTTCTTCCACAAGCTTAGTGAGTTTTTCTTTATCCATCATTGAAGCAATCAACAATACCCCATTAGCCCCTATAGCCACGCTTTCCAGCAACTGTTCCCGGGCGGTTATAAAATCCTTGCGCAAAATTGGTATGGCAACTGCCTGCGCGATTTGCCGCAATAAATCCGCTGAGCCTCCAAAATGTTTTTCCTCGGTTACAACGGAAATCAGCGGCGCGCCTGCCGACGCTAAATTCTTTGCTATTTGGACGGGATTTCTTCCCCTGAGCAGATCCCCCGCACGCGGCGAATAGCACTTGATGTCGGGAATAACCGGTATCCTGCCGGAACGGTATCGCTTCCACAATGCTGTTGTGCATGCCCGTTTCATATTAAATCACCGACCGGTAGTCGTGAGAGGCTGTAATCAGTTGATTCAGCTTGTTTTGCGCCGCACCGCTGTCAATAAGTTCACCTGCAAGCTTTATCCCATCTAAGAAGGAATCCGCCTTACCGCCGATCATTAAGGCAGCCGCGGCATTGAGCATAATTGTCTGTTTGCGTGGGCCGTTGTCTTTTCCGGAGAAAACGCCTCTAATCATGGCGGCATTTTCTTCCGGAGTGCCTGTGGCAATGTCGGACAGGTTGCAGCGGGTCAAACCAAAATCCTCAGGGCTGATTTCATAGCTGCTGATCGATCCATTATTCAGCTCGTTTATTCTGGTTTTGCCGATCAGGGAAATCTCATCCAGCCCGTCTAGTCCGTGGACAATCAACGCTCTTGTGTATCCTAAAGAATTGGCGACCCGGGAGACCGTGTCCAACAGCTCAGGTTTATATACCCCTAAAACATGCCGGCAGGCCTTTGTGGGGTTAATCAAGGGCCCGATCACGGTATAGAATATGGTTTTGATGCCGAGGTTTTTTTCCGGCGGCAGGACCTTGCCCATTACCGGATGAAACAAGGGCGCAAAGATAAATGCAATACCCACGTCTTCAATAAGCTTTTCCACACTTTTGGGACTCTGGTTGATCTCCACATTTAAGGATTCCAAAACGTCGGCGCTGCCGGAAAGACTGGATATGGACCGGCTGCCGTGTTTTGCCACCGGGATACCCGCGGCGGCCGCTACAAAGGCTACTGAAGTAGAAATATTAAAGGTGCTCAAGCCCCCTCCGGTACCACATGTGTCCATCAGCTCGTCTTTTACCTGTGGAAATATTTTGATGCAATTGTCGCGCATGGCCTGGGCAATAGCCGTAATCTCGTTTAATGTCGGCCCTTTCATTAAAAGGGCAACCTGAAAACCGGCAATCTGCACGTCGCTCAGCTCGTCATTTTTAATGGCCACAATCAAACCGGATACCTCGTCCGCAGTCAAATCTTCTTTTGCCGTCAACTTTTGTAAAATGTTTTTAATCATCCTCATCTCTCCTCTTCTCTGCTCGTCTCCCATAAAGCCGCGTTTTCTTTGTTATTTGATTGCGCTCTTCATTGCGCGTACATATTCCGCAACATAAGGTATACAGTCCGGGCCGTGTTTTTCCACAATTTCTACAATTGCGCTTCCCACGATAATACCGTCGGAGAACCCGGCCATTTTGGCCGCCTGCCCGGGCGTGGAGATGCCAAAACCAATTGCGCAGGGGATATCTTTGGTTTCTTTTACAATTTTGATCATTTCCTCCGCATCGCTCCCGATTTTTTTTCGCACCCCGGTTACTCCCATGGATGACACGCAATAAATAAAACCCTGTGCTTCGCCGGCGATCATCCGGATGCGGTTCTTTGACGTTGGAGCAATCATGGAAATCAACTTAATATTGTGTTTTAAGCAAAAGGGCAGAAGCTCATCCTTTTCCTCATAAGGAACGTCGGGGACAATTACCGCATCGACTCCGACTTCCCGGCAATTCTTCATAAATCTGTCCGTGCCATAGGTGAATATCGGATTCACGTAAGTCATCAAGGCGATGGGGACATCGCATGATTGGCGAATGCTACCGACCATGGCAAATATTTTATCTGTTGTTGTTCGCCCGGCCAGGGCGCGGCTGTCCGCAGCCTGAATTACCGGTCCTTCCGCGACAGGATCAGAAAAAGGTATGCCCAGTTCAATTAAATCCGCTCCAGCCGCAGCCATCTGAAATACTAATTGCTCGGTTATCTCCAGCGTGGGATCGCCTGCAGTAATAAATGGAATAAACGCCTTGCCGTTGGCAAAAACCCGCTGCAACTTATTCATCGATTTTCACCCCCCTGTAACGCGCTATCGCGGCAACGTCTTTATCCCCTCTGCCGGAAAGACAGATTACCATAATTTGCTCTTTGCTCATATGCGGCGCAATTTTTTTAGCATATGCAATTGCGTGCGCGCTCTCAATTGCCGGAATAATTCCTTCAGTAAGCGAGAGGTACTCGAAGGCCTCAATAGCTTCATCATCTGTAACCGGCACATACTCCGCCCTGCCCAGATCGCGCAGGTGGGCATGTTCGGGTCCCACCCCCGGATAATCCAGTCCTGCTGAAATGGAATAGACAGGCGTAATCTGGCCGTACCGATCCTGGCAAAAATAGGACTTCATACCATGAAAGACGCCTACTGTTCCAATTGCCATTGTGGCGGCAGTCTTGTCTGTTTCAACGCCATGTCCGGCTCCCTCGCAGCCAATAAGACGGACATTTGAATCTTCAATAAAATCATGAAATAAGCCGATGGCGTTGCTGCCTCCGCCAATACAGGCCAGCAGCGCGTCAGGAATGCGGCCTTCCTTTGCCAAAATCTGCTGTCTAACCTCACGGCCAATGACACTTTGAAAATCCCGCACTATTGTCGGGTAAGGATGCGGTCCCATTACAGACCCAAACACATAGTGGGTATCCTCGATACGCTGCGCCCATTCACGCATAGTTTCATTCACCGCGTCTTTTAATGTTTGCGTGCCGCTTGTCACAGGATGCACCTTGGCGCCCAATAGCTCCATGCGGAAAACATTCAGGGCCTGACGATCGGTGTCCTCCTTGCCCATGAATACTTCGCATTCCATCCCCATCAGCGCGGCTGCAGTCGCCGTGGCCACCCCGTGCTGCCCCGCGCCTGTTTCAGCGATTAGGCGGGTTTTACCCATACATTTGGCGAGGAGCGCCTGTCCCAGCACATTGTTGATTTTATGGGAACCGGTATGGTTGAGGTCTTCCCGTTTCAGATAAATCTTGGCGCCGCCCAAATCCCCGGTCATTTTTTCCGCGTAATAAAGCAACGAAGGCCTTCCCGCATAATTTTTCAGAAGATCATCCAGAGCCGCAATAAATTTTCGATCGCCCTTGATGTGATTGTAAGACTCCTCCAGTTCAATGATAGCGTCCATCAATATTTCGGGAACATATTGACCGCCGTAAATCCCAAATCTTCCTCCGGACATTTTCGTCACACTTCCTTTCTAGTAACGGTTAAGCAAATAAAAAAGCCTTCATCCCCAAAAATAGGGACAAAAGCTTCTGCGCTTCTGCGGTGCCACCCAAATTAACGATCAATCGCTCACTCATTTTTGTATACTATCATATACACCCAACTGATAACGGGCAGGGCCCCCGTAAGCGCCTACTTTCTATCGATTTCGGGCTTCC
>CAYMJG010000011.1:0-21403 GCA_964390855.1 uncultured Eubacteriales bacterium
TTTTTTCGATAAATGACGCAGTATCCTAGTCAGGCGATCCTTTTTGAAGGCGGGCCTAAAAATCCGTCAAGGGCATATCGATGAAGTTCCTGGTGCTGGCTGCTAACGCCCAGTTGGGGGCTGGTACTGGGAGTTAAGGAGGTGGGGCGACCCGCAATGGCATGCGGGCGTTGACCCCGCCCCCGTGGAGACCCAAGTTTGTGGGCAGCCGTTCCTTCGGGGCGGTCAACTATGGCTTGGGATTAAACCTGCATGTGGTTACCGCTGCGTGCAGTGTAGCCTGCCTTGAGTGGGTATGGTGGATATCTTATGTGCAAAGGCTTTTCATGGGCCCATGAAAGGATTTTGTTGATTGAAACCTTTCCTGCAAAAGAGGCTAGAAAAGGGGAGTCTGCCGGGGAAAACTCCTAGGCTGTCCGGAATTCCAGGGCGGGCCGGGGATTGCAGTGTGGACTGAGTGGTAATCTAGCCCCGCTACCGGTAACGGTCGGGAACAGCTTTAAAGGGAAACCGCCGGTTTGGCGACAGCCGGCAGTTGTTCGGGAAAACCTGCTAGACCTAAGCCACAATATTTACCCGGCCTGCCGTCATTTATCATTACATACGGTATCAACATCAAACCCTGCGTCTATTCCCGCAGTATGAGGTGAAATTTTTGGCTAATAATAAATCTACCGTTTCCGGTAGGTATATACTCTCGGTAGGAATAGCCTCATTTTTATTAGCAATAGTTTTTACCTATTTTTCTGAATATTTCACCTCGGAATTAAACAGCGTTATTTTGGCTCTTGTTTTTTTGCTATTTGTGATCCTGATCAATATTGCAGCGGATGTGGTGGGCACAGCGGTTACGGCGGCATCCCATGTTCCTTTCAACGCCAAGTCAGCCAAGCGGGTCAGGGGTGCGCCTCACGGCCTGCAACTGATTAAGAATGCCGATAAGGTCGCTAATTTAACTAACGACATGTTAAGCGACATTACCACTACTGTGGGGGGGGCGCTGGGGATCTCCATCGCTTTGCAGATTAGTAATATTAATCATGCTGTCAGCCAGTTCTGGCTGAATATTTTAATCACCGCATTTATTGCCGCTGTGATTGTTTCCAGCAAAGCTTTTTCCAAAAAAATTGCCTTGTCACACCCCAACGATGTGATATTTTTTGTGGGCCGGATTATGGCCAGAATAGAAGAGACAACCGGTTACAGCCCGTTTAAGAAGAAACGTACGCACGGAAACAAAAGGGGTGAATAAAAACTGGCCAATCTTCTTAAGGAAATAAACTCCCCTGATGACATCCACAACCTCAGCTACCCGCAGCTTAGTCAGCTGGCCGAAGAAATCCGCCGGCTAATCATTGAAACAGTTTCAAGAAACGGCGGGCACCTCGCGCCAAGTTTGGGCGTCGTTGAACTAACACTAGGTTTATATAAAGCCTTCCATTCTCCCCCTGATAAGGTCTTATGGGACGTGGGACACCAGAGCTACGCGCACAAGATTATCACCGGACGCCGGGAAAAATTCAGTACACTGCGCCAGTTGGGGGGTATCAGTGGTTTTTTATGCCCCGGGGAGAGTGAGTATGACGTATTTCGGACGGGCCACAGCAGCACTTCGATTTCAACTGCGCTTGGTATGGCTGTGGCACGGGATTTGCGCGGTGAAAATTACAAAATAGCGGCGGTAATCGGTGACGGGGCAATGACCAGTGGTGTGGCTTTCGAAGCCCTTAACAACGCCGGGCACCTGAAAAAAGATCTGATTGTAATATTAAACGATAATGAGATGTCCATAGCGCAAAATGTCGGTGCCATGTCCGGGTACCTGGCCAGGCTGCGCACAGATCCGATGTACACCAGGGGCAAGGAAGAGCTGGAACAGCTGATGCGCAAAATACCGGTGGGGTCAACTTTGTTGCGCCTTGGTTTAAGGTTAAGGGACAGTTTAAAATACCTGGTTGTGCCAGGTATGATTTTTGAGGAAATGGGATTTATCTACCTCGGCCCTGTTGATGGTCATGATATTAAGCAACTGGCCGGAGTTTTGCAGCGGGCCAAAAATATGAAGGGTCCTGTTTTGATTCATGTGCTAACAAAAAAAGGCAAAGGCTACAAGCCTGCTGAAAACAACCCCGGCCGTTTTCACGGTGTGGGGCCTTTTGATCCTGTCAGTGGGGAAATTTATAAAAGCAGCAGCATCCCCACCTACACAGAGATCTTTGGCCGGACAATGATCAAACTGGCCCATCGCAATGAAAGTATTATCGCGATAACAGCGGCAATGGCCGACGGAACGGGGCTAACCAATTTTGCCCGGCTTTATCCCAAGCGTTTTTTTGATGTGGGCATCGCCGAACAGCACGCCGTCACCATGGCAGCCGGTATGGCCACCTGCGGCTATCACCCTGTTGTGGCTATTTACTCAACATTTTTACAGCGCGCCTATGATCAAATTCTACAAGATGTTTGCCTGCAGAAACTTCCCGTAACCTTTGCCATAGATCGGGCGGGCATAGTGGGTGAAGACGGCCCCACCCACAACGGCCTTTTTGATTTTGCCTACCTGCGGCCGGTACCAAACATGGTGGTCATGGCTCCAAAAGATGAGAACGAACTTCAGCACATGCTGGCGACTGCTGTAAGACACCCTGGGCCCACGGCCTTGCGTTATCCCCGCGGGGCAGGTGTCGGTTGCGCAATGGACGGATGTCCAATCGCAATTCCTATCGGTCAGGCAGAGGTGTTAAAAGAAGGATCCAGCGTTGCCCTCCTGGCGATAGGCAACACAGTGGGATTGGCCCTGGAGGCCGCTGCCGTCTTAAGAAACAGGGGGATTAGCGCCGCCGTTATTAATGCCAGATTTGTAAAACCGCTTGATCGAGAATGCATATTATACTTCGCCAAACATACCAATATGTTGTTTACCCTGGAGGAACACGTCCTGCAGGGGGGCTTCGGCAGTGCGGTGCTTGAACTGCTATCCGCCAGTGGCTTGAGAGGTACCAAGGTACATTGTTTCGGGATCCCTGATGTTTTTGTAGAACACGGCAGACCTGAAGAATTAAGAGAAATGTATGGCCTGACGGTAAACCGTATAGTGAGGACAGTGGCCGGCAAAATAGCGCACATAACCAAAACCAAAAGGCTTAAAATAGTTTTTGATAAAAAATAAACTAGTATATTGCAAGAAACTGTCAATTTGTTTTAGTCTTTTCTGCCGCCGGCTTCCGGCGGTTCGGGAGGGTGTATTTACCTTGGCCCCAAAAAAAAAGCGGTTGGATGTAAGGCTGGCTGAAGAAGGCTGCTACCCGAGCAGGGAAAAGGCACGGGCGGCCATTATGGCCGGTTTGATTTTTGTTAACGGGCAAAGAGCAGACAAGCCGGGTTTACTGATCAAAGAGGAATCAAATATTGAAATCCGCGGCAGTTCCCTGATTTATGTAAGCCGTGGCGGGCTTAAACTTGAAAAGGCTATAAAATCCTTTGGCCTGGAACTGAACGATCGAATAATCCTGGACGTGGGCGCGTCGACAGGTGGGTTCACCGACTGTGCCTTGAGGAACGGGGCCAGGCTGGTTTATGCGGTCGATGTAGGTTACGGCCAGCTGGATTGGAAGTTGCGGAACGATCCCCGGGTGGTGGTGCTGGAACGTACCAATATTCGCTATCTAACCGGGGATTCCCTGCCAAAAACCCCGGATTTTGCCGTAATCGATGTATCCTTTATATCACTGGCCAAGGTCCTGCCTAAAGTCGGCGAACTTACCACGGCAGGCGCTGGGGGAGTAGCACTGGTTAAACCCCAGTTTGAAGCGGGCCGGGACAAGGTAGGTAAAAAAGGGGTTGTCAGGGACCCCGCTGTACATGCAGAGGTGCTGAATACTGTCAAAGACGTGATTAGAGCCTTGGGTTGGGTAACAAGCGGTGTGGATTATTCCCCTATCACAGGACCTGAGGGAAATATCGAATTTTTAATATATTTTAAAAAAAGCGGTTTAGCGGCGGATTGCGACATTGAACATCTCGTCAAGGCAGCACATGTGAATTTTGCTGACCGGGTCTAAATATTAAAAAATACAACCACTGCGGAGGACTCTTCAATTGAAAAAATTCGGGCTGGTAGTAAACCTCAATAAGAAAGGGGTCCAGCGGCTTGTCACACAGATTACAAACTGTCTGGAAGAAAAAGGCTGCGAAGTGATGATCAAAGATGACACAGCCCGGATTATCGGCCTGCCCAGGCTTGGTGTGCCCCAGGAGCAGTTGTTCGCGCAGGCGCAATGCGTGATTGTGTTTGGCGGGGACGGGACCATGCTTTGGACGGCGCGAAAGGTGGCTAAAGCAGGCACACCCCTTATTGGCATAAACATGGGACACCTTGGTTTTCTTACTGAAATAGACGTGCCGGAGGCTCTGGACGACCTGGAAAAAATTTTGGCCGGACACTATTTTGTAGAAGAAAGAATGATGCTGGAGGCTGCTGTCTACAGGGACGGCGCCATAGTGGAACATTCTATCGGGCTCAATGACGTGGTCATAAGCAAAGGCGCTATTGCCCGGCTAATCCACTTGGAGGCCTATGTAAATGAAAGTTCTGTAAACAAATACCATGCAGACGGTTTAATTATCGCCAGTCCCACCGGCTCAACAGCCTATTCCCTTTCCGCCGGCGGCCCCCTGGTGGCGCCGGATCATGATTTGATTCTGCTTACTCCCATCTGCCCGCACTCATTGTGGGCCAGGCCCGTGGTTACTGCGCCGGAGAGCATAATCAGGGTTGTGTTGTTGTCGGACGGCGGAGCGGTGACCCTTACTTTAGACGGCCAATATGTGTTCAGCCTGCGCCAGTTTGATGAAATTGTCGTCGGACGGGCGTCTTGGAAGGCAAAATTTTTGCGGGTTACCGGCAGAAATTTTTTTGAAATACTTAGGAAAAAATTAAAGGAAGAAGGAGATCGGAACGGTGTCTAAGGGATTGGGTAACGCCGTTCAGCTTGTCCAGCAATTTTTGTCTTGTTCTGTGCAAAGCGGTGGGATCTCTGTTGATGCGACAGCCGGAAGGGGAAACGACACCCTCTTCCTGGCCGGACTAGCCGGACCGGACGGCAGGGTTTTTTCCTTCGATATACAAGGGGAGGCCATCCAATCCACACGTTTGCTTCTAGAAGACGCGGGAATGACTGATCGGGTTACCCTTATACAAGCCGCTCATGAGGAGATGGAGCTTTATGTCCCGGGCCCGGTTGACGGTGTGATTTTCAACCTGGGGTATCTGCCCGGCGGCGCACACGCCTGTATAACAAGACCTGATTCAACCGCACGGGCCCTTCAATCGGCCTTGCGATTACTGCGTCCGGGGGGTCGGGTGGGCCTGGTGCTATATACGGGCCATCCCGGAGGCAGGGAAGAGTGCTTGGCCGTTGAGAATATTTCCGCCTGCCTGGATAATTCCCTTTATAATGTAATCAAGGTAGTTTTATTAAACAGGGCGAATACTGCACCGGTTGTTATTGTCATTGAGAAGGCGGGGGTTAGATGAAGGCTGGGCGGCAGCACAAGATTCTCGAAATAATCAGGCGCCGGCGTATCAGTACCCAGGATGAACTGTCCAGTGAATTGGAAAAGGATGGCTATCGGGTCACCCAGGCTACTGTTTCAAGGGACATTAAAGAATTGGGGCTAATCAAGATACCCTTTGAAAACAATCAATTTTACTATGTCCGCCCTGGCGAAAACCGCCTGCCCCATGGCAGGGAGCGTTTGAAAAAAATATTTCTTGATTCGGTTATCGGCTTTAACGCAAGTGAAAACCTGATCATCATAAAAACAAACCCAGGCGGCGCACAGGGCGTTGCCTCAGCCATAGACTTGGCCGGTTGGGATGAAGTCATAGGCACAGTAGGCGGGGACGACACGATACTGGTGGTAGTGAAGCCCAGGGAGGCTACAGACGCGGTGTTGGAAAGGTTTGGGGAGCTACTCGGGGGGTAGAATAATGCTGCTCAATATTTTTATAAAAGATCTTGGGATTATTGACCAGTTAAGTATAGACTTTCAGAGCGGTTTTAATGTGCTTACCGGGGAAACGGGCGCCGGCAAGTCAATTATTATCGACGCCCTGCAGGCAGCGCTGGGCGGCAGGCCTTCGGCGGGGCAAATCCGCTCGGGAGCTGAAAAAGCTTTAATACAGGCAACATTTGCCATCGCTGGCATAAGGGAAATTACCATACTTTTGGAAGAAATGGGGCTGGACTACCCCGAAGATGAAATAATAATCATGGCCAGGGAAATTACTCGCGGGGGTAAAAATCTGTGCCGCATCAACGGGCGGACAGTCGCTCTGGGATACTATAAAAAAATAGGCCTCTGCTTGGCGGACATGCATATGCAGCCGGAAACAAATTCACTGCTCAGCCGGGAAAAACAACTCCGGCTTTTGGACAGTTTTGCCGGTGAAAAAGCACAAATGGAACTTGCTCAGGTTAACCTTCTTTATACCCGCTGGAAAGAGACCCGCGACAATTTTGAAAAACTTAACACCGCGGCGGGAGACAGAGCCAGAAGGATTGACATGCTTAGTTATCAGATCGAAGATATCCGGCAGGCGGAACTTGTTATGGATGAAGACATTTCATTGGAAAATGAAAAAATTTTTCTTGCTAATGCAGAGAAAATCAGCCTGCTGGTAACAGAAGCATATGGTTTGCTCTATGAAGGTGAAAGCAATCATCATTCCGTCCTGGACTTGCTGTCCCGGACGGTCGCCAATCTCAGAAACCTTGCTTCCCTGGACCACCGCGGCGATCCTCTCTTGGGTTCGCTTGAAAGCATTCTTTATCAGACGGAGGATGCCGCCAGGGAACTGGCGTTTTATCGGGACGGGGTTGACTTCAGCCCCTCCCGTTTGGCAGTTGTTGATGAAAGATTGGAACAGATTAAAAAACTAAAAAGAAAATACGGAGGGACAATCCCGGAAATATATAATTACCTGGAAGAAGCCCGGAAGGAGCTCGCCCTTCTGGAAAATATGGAACAATCGCTGGAAAAATCCATGCAGGAGGTTGCCGAAATCGAGTCTGCATATAATATAGCAGCAGCCGTCCTCGGCGCCACCCGTAAAAAAGCCGCTAAAGAACTGGGAACAGCTGTGCAGCAGGAACTGCTTTACCTGGAAATGGGCCGGGTAGAGTTCAATGTCGCCTTCACAAAGGTGGAAGGCCCAGCCCGGGACGGCCTGGAGCGTCCTGTTTTTATGATTTCAACAAACCCCGGTGAACCACTTAAACCCCTTTCTAAAATAGCCTCCGGCGGGGAACTGACCCGGATCATGCTGGCGCTGAAAGCATTATTGGCGGACGCCGATGAGGTACGGGTGCTGGTTTTTGATGAGGCGGATACCGGTATCGGCGGCCGCGCCCTACAGGCGGTTGCTGAAAAATTGCTGCAACTGGGAAGCAATCACCAGGTTATCTGTGTTACCCACTCGGCCCAGGTGGCCTGCCTGGGTAGAGCGCATTACAAGATCATCAAGGAATATGACGGTGACCGCACGACCACCAGAGCCAGACAGCTTAATTCGGAAGAGCGCCTGGAGGAACTTGCCAGGATGCTGGACGGCAGTGAGATCACTGAGGTAACCCTGCAACACGCACGACAGATGCTGGAGTCTTCTTTAGGAAAATAGGCTGCCGGATAGTGCTGCTAAAGCCGCACCCTAACACAATAGAGCAGTTTTTATTTAATCATGTATTAAAAACATGATTTTTTATTTTTATACAAAGAAATTGAACCACAATTTACAAAATGACTGTTATTATCAGCAATAAAGCGTTTTAAGGGATTAAGGAACATTTAGGCTTAATAATAGTGATTTTTAAAGGTTATATTAAATTTACAACTAATATTGCCGTATTATTTAAATTTTCTTGAATTTTCTTTTTTGTTTGGAGGTGGCTGGCAATAAAATTGGAGGAGTGATGCTTGAGGGGAAGATATCTCGGACTCTTATATTGTATATTGTTTATGTTTTCCGGCTTGTTATTTTTCCAGGCGCAAGTAATAATGTACCTGCCGGATAAGCAGTCCGTTATTCTTGGTGAACCGCTGAGGCTAGAGTTCCCTGCCCCATTACAGAAATCGCTAAAAAAACAATTCATTGGAAGCAAAAGTCTTAATGACTTTCCGATTGCGGCGGAACCGGGTGATTATCAAATAAGGCTCAGTCTGTTTGGCATCATCCCTGTCCGGGAAGTCCTTGTGAGTGTTGTGCCGCAGGTAATGGTTATACCGGGGGGCCAATCAATCGGGGTTTTAATCCATTCCACGGGTTTAATAGTAGCCGGGCATTCCGAAGTTATCGATCAGTGCGGCAACCGTGTTAATCCGTCGGAAGCTTTGCAGGAAGGAGACGTTATTTTAAAAATTAACGGTGAAGCCCTGCGCAGCGAGGGACAGTTCCGCGAGGTTGTGGCGACAGCGGGCGCCGCCGGAAAACCCCTGGACATGGAAGTGAAACGCGGTCCCCAGGTATTTACAATTAATGTTAACCCAGTATTCTGCCGGGACACACTCAGTTACAGGGTTGGACTGCTGATCAGAAACAGCGCCGCGGGTATCGGTACACTTACTTTCTATGAACCGAAAAGTATGATCTACGGCGCCCTGGGTCACATGGTTACGGACAGCGACTCAGCCCAACCTGTAGAAATATCTGACGGCCGGATTATAAACGCTGATGTCCAATCGATCCAACGGGGAAAAAAAGGACAACCCGGCGAAAAAATAGGATTATTACCGGGCGATAGAATAGTAAACGGCACTATTACCAAAAACTCTAAACAGGGGATTTTCGGCGACCTAAAAAGTATTTTAACCAAAGACGCCTATGCTGAACCTCTCCCGGTGGCCACTGTTAGTCAGATCCATGAAGGACAGGCGGAAGTGTTAACAGTGGTGGAAAAAAGCAAGGTTGAGAGATTTACAGTAGAAATAATTAAATTAAACCCGCTGGCAAAGCATGATGGCAAAGCAATAGTAATCAAGGTTACAGATCAGCGGCTGCTGGAGAAAACCGGCGGTATTGTGCAGGGTATGAGCGGCAGCCCGATTATTCAGGACAACAAGCTCATCGGCGCGGTAACCCATGTATTTGTTAATGATCCAACCAGGGGTTATGCGATACCGGCTGAATGGATGCTCGAAGAGTCCGGTTTGCAACGTGAGTCCGGCCCTGTTGCTAAACAGCCTGCCGCTTGAATACTACCCCCGGTTGTCTTACGGCCGGGGTTATTCTTTTTATAAACGCATCTATCCATTTATGATTAAAATAAATAGCCAATTTATCCCACTAACCATATTTTTTTGAAGGAGTTTTATTCCAGCCGTCGAATCTTAGGTTATAGTATAGACTAGAAAATAATAGAAATAATTTAGGAGGCGGGGAACTTTATGGTAAAGGGGTCTATTCGTCTATTAATTGCAGATGACAACAGAGACTTCTGCGAACTGCTCAAGGAATTTTTTGCCCAACAGGAGGACATGGATCTGGTCGGTATAGCTTATAATGGATTGGAAACATTGCAAATGATCAAAGAAACCAACCCTGATGTAGTTGTTTTGGATATCATCATGCCCCATCTAGATGGTATTGGCGTCCTTGAAAAACTTGTCTCGGGCCTTTCCGGCAGCAAACCCAAAATTATTATGCTGACAGCTTTTGGGCAGGAAAGCGTTACACAGAGGGCAGTTGAACTGGGTGCGGATTATTATATTTTAAAGCCATTTGATTTTAATGTTTTGGCCACCCGTATCCGCCAGCTCGCCGACGGGGTTAATGTATCACAATATATTACACCGGCTAAACCGAAAAACCTTGATGTTTCAGTGACAAACATCATTCACGAGATGGGTGTGCCGGCCCACATCAAAGGTTATCATTACCTGCGGGACGCTATTTTAATGGTCATAGGCGAGGTCGGCTTGCTGGGTGCGGTAACCAAAGAGCTATATCCGATGATTGCCCAAAGGTTTCAGACGACTCCGAGCAGGGTGGAACGGGCGATCAGGCACGCCATTGAACTTGCCTGGGATCGCGGAAATGTGGAGATGATGGCCAAATTCTTTGGCTACACGATCAATTTAGAGCGCGGCAAACCCACCAACAGTGAATTTATCGCTATGGTTGCCGATAAACTGAGAATTGAGCAGAAGGTAAGCTAATTATATATATTATTATTACTGCTATTATACCTGTTGTCTTATTTGGCTCTTCCTGAAGCTCTAAATAGGCTAAATAACGCCGCGTATTTGTTAACCCATTCAAGCAAAAACGAGGTGTTATTTTTTTGTCTGTTAATGGATAAGAAATTGTACTAATGAAGCGAGGTTTGTATTAACCGGGGTCCCGTTTATTTTAATATTCAAAAAGGTCGTTTAAAGGTATATAATATCTTTTGTAATGTCCGATAGAGGGTTTAATTATATGAGAAATAACGCGCCATGTTTGCCGTTAAAACGCATCAACATATTCACCGGTTATTTTGGCAGTGGAAAAACTGAGATAGCCCTTAACTATGCCCTGCGGATCAAGGAAGCAGGGAAAAAGGTCACATTGGTGGATCTGGATCTGATAAATCCCTACTTCAGAGTCAGACAGGTTAAAAAGGACTTTGAGAAAAAGGGAATTACAGTTGTCAGCCCGCCGGGTAAGCTCGCCGGGGCAGATCTTCCGGCGCTTCCACCGGCCATCCACGGTGTATTGGAAAACCCGGAGGTATATGGTGTTTTTGACGTGGGCGGCGGCGACATCGGCGCCACTGTTTTAAGCCGTTTTAAAAATAAATTGCCTGATGGGGCCTATAATCTTTATTTGGTTGTAAACACCTGCCGCCCATACAGCAGTGAAGCAGCAGATATAATAGATATTAAGCGGACGATTGAAAGGTCCTCCAGATTAAATGTCAGCGCCCTTGTAAGCAATACAAACCTCGGACAGGAAACTGACACAAGGACTATCCTTGACGGACACGGGATCATCCTGCGAGCCGCAGCGTCGATGGGCTTGCCGGTCGCCTTTATCGGCGCGCGCGCGGATCTGGCCCATGCAATAGAGAATAGCGGTGCGCCGCTTTTGCCCCTGACGATATTTATGAGAACCCCCTGGCAGTAATGGATTCATATATACCGGTTTACAGTTGCCAACTGATCAGTTATATTGGCTTAAAGCGGGACTAAAACCTTGAGATGCTATTTTAGGAGGGTAAAATTTGGCTAAGGTAATTTTCTTGGTTGAGCGCTGCAAGGGATGCCGGCTTTGCACGGCAGTATGCCCTAAAGGCATTATAGTCATGTCGGGCAGCACAAATGAAATGGGTTACCACCCGGCTGCGGTACCCGAACAAGACAAGTGCACCGGATGCGGCATTTGCACCCTGGTTTGCCCGGACATGGCTATTGAGGTGGAAAGTGAGGAGAAGGCGGTTTGAACAGGATATTGATGAAAGGGAATGAAGCCATCGGCGAGGGCGCGGTACGCGCCGGGTGCCGGTATTTTTTTGGTTATCCGATCACACCCCAAAGTGAGCTGACCCATTACCTCGCTAAACGGCTGCCCGAAGCAGGGGGATTGTTCCTGCAGGCGGAGAGCGAGGTGGCTTCAATCAATATGGTCTATGGGGCTGCGGCTGCCGGCGCCAGGGTAATGACATCATCCTCCGGCCCGGGTATCAGCTTGATGCAGGAAGGACTGTCATATCTGGCCGGATCCGAACTGCCCAGCGTGGTGGTAAACCTGATGCGGGGCGGACCTGGTCTGGGCAACATAGCGCCTTCCCAGTCTGACTATTTTCAGGCTGTGAAAGGCGGCGGCCACGGCGATTATCACCTGATCGTACTGGCGCCCAACTCTGTTCAGGAAATGCTGGACACAATGCGCAAGGCTTTTGACCTGGCGGATAAATACCGCAACCCGGTCATGGTTATGGCAGACGGGGTCATGGGACAGATGATGGAACCAGTGGATTTAGCTGACAATGCCGGGGTGGAAATTCCCCCGAAACCCTGGGCCACCACCGGTATGGCTTACCATGGGAACAAAAAAAACCTGATCAACTCCTGCTATGTCATTCCGGAACAAATGGAGGACCTGAACATAAGACTGGAGAAAAAATATAGAGAAATAGCCCAAAAAGAGCAGGTCTGTGATCAATACATGCTGGAAGGGGCCGATATTGTACTAGTTGCTTTTGGGCTCGTTTCCCGTATCTGCATGTCGGCTGTGGAAAAAGCACGAGCTCTGGGGATCAAGGCCGGCCTGATTAGGCCGGTCACCCTGTGGCCTTTCCCGGTCGATTTTATAGAAAAAACAACTGACGGAACAAAGGCATATCTCGCGGTGGAGATGAACATGGGCCAGATGATTGAGGATGTCAGGCTGGCCGTATGCGGTAAAGCCCCTGTCTACCATTATGGCCGCCTGGGCGGGATGGTCCCCGATGTCAGGGATGTCCTGGAAGAAATAAAAATTTTAGATGAAGGGAGCGCCGGCCGATGAAAAAGGTATTTTCCAGGCCCAGATCGTTGAAGGATGTACCATTCCATTACTGTCCGGGCTGCATGCACGGCGTAGCGCACCGTCTGGTCGCAGAGGTGATTGACGAGCTGGGCATTCAGGGCAGGGTAATCGGCAACGCCCCTGTAGGATGCGCCGTATTCACCATGGATTACTTTGATTTCGACATGATCCAGGCATCACACGGCAGAGCGCCTGCGGTAGCCACCGGTGTGAAACGCGCCCTGCCGGACAGGGTTGTTTTCACCTACCAGGGCGACGGTGATCTGGCCGCTATTGGCACTGGTGAATTCATCCATGCTGCTGTCAGGGGAGAGAACATAACCTGTATCTTTATCAACAATGCAGTATACGGCATGACAGGCGGCCAAATGGCGCCCACCACCCTGGTAGGGCAGAAAACCAAGACCACGCCTTTCGGTCGCGACAGTATTATAAACGGGTACCCGATCAAGGTCTGCGAGATGCTTACCCCGCTTGAGGGCGCCTCCTACGTGGCCCGTGTCGCCGTACACAGCCCGAAGGCAATAATCGGAGCCAAGAAGGCAATTAAAAAGGCTTTTCAGGTACAGATCAAAGGGTTGGGTTTTTCGCTGGTAGAGATTCTTTCCGCCTGTCCCACCAACTGGGGCCTTACACCACTGGAGGCGGTAAGATGGCTTGAAGAAAACATGATCCCCTACTATCCCCTTGGTGAATACAAGGCGCCGCCTGCGGGGGTGATATAAAATGCTGGAAGCGATTTATATTGCCGGGCACGGGGGTCAGGGGACACTTTCCACAGGCCAACTGCTGGCGAGCGCCTGCCTGAAGGAAGGTAAGTTTGTGACATACCTGCCCTTTTATGGTGTGGAAAAACGCGGCGGTGTGTCAAACTGCGGTGTGACTATTTCAGAGCAGATTATCAGTTCCCCCTTTGTCACGGAGCCCACAGTTTTAATTGCTATGAACAACCTTTCCTTGGAAAGGTATGAAAACGCGGTTGTCCCGGAAGGGCTGCTAATAATCAACAGCTCACTGGTTGAAAAAGATGTCGCCAGAAAAGACGTCAGGGTAGTGTCAATACCGGCTAACGAGGAAGCAGAGCAAATGGGGAATCCGATGGTGGCGAATAACATCATCCTGGGCGCTTTGCTGGAGCTGACCGGTGTGGTGTCCATCCAAACCGTCGCCGAGTCCCTAAAAGAAGTATTGCCGGAGCGGCACCACAGTAAAATTCCCGCCAACGTAAGAGCCCTGGAAAGAGGGGCGGAACTGGCTAGAAGGTATAAAACATGCCGGGTGTGTCCCCGACTGGAATGATGGTCAGGTGGTGATATTGTGGTTAATGCCGAAAGAATGGTGCGGGAGTTTTTAGAGCTGGTACAAATCGACAGTGTATCCGGCAAGGAACGGCAGATAGCCGATTTGCTCAAGGAGAAACTGTCTGCGCTTGGTCTGGAGGTATTTGAAGACGGGGCCGGTCGGAAAGTAGGATCCAACACAGGTAATATTATCGGCAGAATGCCTGGCCAAGGCAACGGGCCGCTCCTAATGCTGAGCGCTCATATGGATACCGTTGAGCCGGGACGGGGTATTAAACCCCGCATAGAAGGCGGGGTTATCCGTTCAGCCGGTGATACGGTGCTGGGAGCGGATGATAAGGCCGGGATAGTAACCATTTTGGAGGTTTTACGGCTGATCCGGGAGCAATCCGTCAGCCATGCCGGCCTGGAAATTGTTTTCACCATCTGGGAAGAAGGCGGACTCTATGGGGCAAAAAATCTGGACTACGGGTTGCTCAGCGCCAGAGCGGGTTTTGTGCTTGACAGCGACGGTCCGCCGGGTACGATTATCACCAGGGCGCCTTCCCAGGACAGGATTGGGGTTACCGTTAAAGGACGGGCGGCACATGCGGGGATTAACCCGGAGGACGGTATTAACGCCATCCAGGTGGCCTCACATGCTATAGCACAAATGAAGTTAGGCCGGATAGACCATGAAACCACCAGCAATATCGGAATAATTACCGGGGGAAAGGCTAGAAATATAGTACCTGACAGTGTCACCCTGGAAGGTGAAACCAGAAGCCATGACACCTGTAAGCGCGAGGCCCTTACTGCCGCCATGTGCAGATCGATCAGAGAGGCGGCGGGTAAATTTGGCGCCGGCGTGGATATAGTTACGGAAACCCTGTATCAGGATTTTAGCTTAGATAAAAACTCCCTACCGGTACGGCTGGCTGTTGAAGCCGCAGGCAGGCTGGGACTCACGGCAAATCTTGAAAAAACCGGGGGCGGCAGCGACGCTAATATATTCAACAGCAAAGGGATTACGGCTGCGGTGCTCGGCGTTGGCATGAGAAAGGCACATACCACAGAGGAATATATAACCCTGCAGGATCTCAGTAAAAATGCTGCTTACCTGTTGGAAATAATAAAGTCCGCACAGAGTGAAACCTTTAATTAAGCATCCCCATGATTAGTTCCTTAATAGTCAGGTGTTTGTTCCTGTATTGCCGGAGCAGACGCCTGACTTCTTTTATTTTTCCGCAGATAAAGATCCGATCATATTGGGTGTATACCTTCATAAAGCAAAACCCCCCGCTGATCTGCAAGTATGTCAAATATATGAATCATCAGGCAAGATTATGCCGTACCGCCGGTTTTATTAGCCGGGGCGGCAACGTTATAAATAACACGCCATAGGCGCGGCAGTCATAAAATTTCAGACTTAACCATAGAAATAAACAGCGGCAGCAAATAGTTTTACTAGTGAACAGTCAATCCATTCCGTAGAAGGGGGAGGAGGGAATGGCCGGCAAATTTCTTGTACTCTGGGCCAGTTCCCTGCGACAGAGCTGGCCCGCCTATTTGTTGATCCTGCTTTTGTTCACCCTCGGCATAGCAGCAGGACTTTTTGGTTTCCAAAATCTCCAGGCGGACAAGGTGCAGGAACTAAGGATCTACCTTGATCAGTTTTTGGTAGGGGCGGCTGGGATAGAAGTCGACGCGATAAAGGCCCTGCAAGACGTCCTCTATAGAGATATTGTTGTAATACTGGCCATTTACCTTCTTGGTCTTACAGTGATAGGCATCCCGGTGATACTGGGGATAATATTTACCCGTGGTTTTGTCCTGGGATATACCCTGGGCTTCCTGGCAGGGGATAAAAGCATGCGGGGAGTTGTTTTGGTCTGTGCCGCAGTCCTGCCCCAGAACCTGATATTTATACCGGCCCTCTTGCTGGTTGGGGTAGCGGCTTTGTCCTTCGCCGTGCTGCTGGCCAGGCGGTTTAATAATTCAAAAATTGCCGTATGGCCTAGTTTCACAGGTTATAGCGGCCTGATTATCGTGATTCTGGTCTGTGTTACAGCAGCCGGTCTGGTGGAGGTCTTCTGCACACCTTTCCTGGTGAAATTCGCTGCAAATTATCTACTTTAAAATAATAAACAGGCCAATAACCGGGTTCTGTAAAGGAATTAGTAAACCGGTGTGGAAGTAAAAGGGGACACTGCTATTTTATTAGCCGCGGGCTAAAAGGATACCAGGTCTCAAATCCCGGGGATGGTTTATCATAAAAATGAGAAAATTCTTAGATGAATTTTTATATTATCTTGCTGCCGAGCGTGGCCTTGCTGAAAACACCCTGGCATCCTATCAATTGGATCTTAATGCTTACCTGGCATTTTTACGCAAGCGTGAAATTAAACACCTGCAACAGGCTGATCGAGATATTGTGATGACCTATATTTACACACTGCAGCTAAAAGGACTCTCTTCTGCGACAGTATCCCGCCATTTAGCGTCCTTGCGCTCATTTTATAAGTTTCTGGTAAGGGAGGAAATGGCGCCCAAGGATCCGACAGTAGATCTAGAATCACCGAAACACCCCCAGAAGCTGCCCAGGGTGCTGACCACTGAGGAAGTAGACCTGCTTTTGGGACAACCGGGGATTGGGGATCCCGCGGGCCTGAGAGACAAGGCCATGTTTGAACTCCTGTATGCTACTGGAATCAGGGTTTCCGAACTTGTCTCTCTTAACCTTGATCAGGTCCATATTGACAATGGTTTTATCCGCTGTTTCGGTAAAGGTGAAAAGGAACGGATTGTGCCTATGGGAGATATCGCCGTCCGCTATTTGCGGGAATACCTGGCCAGGGGCAGGAGTAAACTAATCAGGGAGAATACCCCGTCTTTTTTTGTAAACCAGCGCGGCAGGAGGTTAACCAGGCAGGGTTTTTGGAAAATCATTAAAAAATACGCCCGCCAGGCAGGGATTACCAAAGATGTCACGCCTCACACACTCAGACATTCTTTTGCCACACACCTGCTGGAAAACGGCGCCGATATACGATCCGTACAGGCAATGCTTGGACATGCTGATATTAGTACTACTCAGATATACACCCACCTGACCAAGAATAAACTGAAAGAGATTTATGACCATACCCATCCCAGAGCCTGATTGTCCCGAACCCGTCGAACGTGTCAGGGTGACGGTTCTTGTGGCGCGAATGTAACGTACCAGGGCTAAATTGTAGGTCGGGCTTCAGCCCGACAAAAGCGTGCGGCTAAAGCCGCACCTACGGCTTTCAGACGCAGGACACCGGATGTCGGGGGGGCGGGACAGGAGGAGGGAAACATCAATGATAAGCAGGGTAGCGTTGTTCGTACTCGACAGTGCCGGTGTGGGCGAGCTGCCGGACGCGGCAGACTACGGTGACGGCGGCAGCAACACCCTGGGCAATATATCCCGCGCTGTGGGCGGACTGAACATGCCCAACCTGGGCCGGCTCGGTCTTGGCAACATAATCCATATTGAAGGTGTGCCGGCGGTTGAAAACCCGCAGGCTTCATATGGACGCATGGCTGAAAAGTCACCTGGTAAGGATACTACTACCGGCCACTGGGAAATGGCCGGAATTATCCTGGAGCAACCCTTCCCAGTGTATCCCAACGGCTTCCCTGCCACCTTTATCAAATCCTTTGAGAAAAAAATAGGCCGCCGGGTACTCGGCAACAAGGCCGCCTCCGGCACCGCCATAATCGAGGAGCTTGGCGAGAGGCATATAGAGAAAGGTTTACCCATCGTATATACATCCGCCGACAGCGTTTTCCAGGTAGCCGCGCATGAGGATATTATCCCACTGGAGGAGTTATATCGGATCTGCCGGATAGCCAGGGAAATGCTTACCGGTGATCATGCTGTTGGGAGAGTGATCGCCAGGCCTTTTACGGGAGAGCCGGGAAATTTTCGTCGCACAGTGAACAGGCATGATTTTTCCCTTAAACCGACGGGGCCTACCCTGTTGGATCTGTTGGCGGGAAACGGGGTGCAGGTTACCGCGGTAGGTAAAATAACAGATATTTTCGCCGGGGTGGGCATAACAAACACCATTTTAACCAAAGGAAATTACGATGGCATGAACAAGTCCCTGCAATTAATGGAGTCAGAAACCAGCGGCCTGGTCTTTACTAACCTGGTTGACTTCGACATGCTTTACGGTCATCGCAACAACCCCCGTGGTTACGGCGACGCCCTGGAGGAGTTTGACCGCTGGCTTCCCCAACTCCTCAGTGCGCTAAAAGAAGATGATGTTTTAATAATCACCGCCGACCACGGTTGCGATCCGACTACCCCCTCGACAGATCATTCGAGGGAATACGTGCCGCTGCTAATATACGGCAGGCAGGTTTTAGGCGGGGTAAACCTTGGCATAAGAGAGACCTTTGCTGATATTGCCGCCACAACAGCGGAAATTTTCGGCCTGCGGTTCGGTATGGGAAAGAGCTTCTGGAGGCAGGTGTATCGGGGAAATTAGACAAGAACACAGCAAAAGGGAGCATGACGATTATGGGCATGTACGATATAATCCTGAAAAAAAGAGAAGGCAGGGAGCTAAACACAGCAGAAATACAATGGTTTATAGACAATTATATGAGCGGCGCGATTATGGACTACCAGATGTCTGCCCTGCTTATGGCCATATATTTTCGCGGACTTAATGAAAGAGAGACTGCCGACCTGACTATGGCTATCTGTGATTCAGGAGAGCGGGCTGATCTGTCTGCAATACCCGGTGTCAAGGTGGACAAGCACAGTACCGGAGGTGTGGGGGACAAAACCAGCCTGGTACTGGTACCTCTCGTTGCTGCCGCGGGCGCGCCGGTAGCCAAGATGTCCGGACGGGGACTCGGTCATACAGGCGGTACAGTGGACAAATTGGAGTCCATACCCGGTTTTAAGGCAGATCTTACTTCCTCCCAGTTTATTGAGCAGGTACGCCGCACCGGCGCTGCAGTGGCGGCTCAGACAGACCACCTGGCGCCGGCGGACAAAAGGCTTTACGCCCTGAGGGACGTCACTGCTACTGTCGACAGTATTCCTCTAATTGCCAGCAGCATCATGAGTAAAAAAATCGCTTCCGGCGCTGATGCGATTGTCCTTGATGTTAAAATGGGCAGCGGCGCTTTTATGAGGAATAAACAAAGCGCCTTAAAACTGGCCCGGACTATGGTGAATATCGGCCGCAGGGCGGGGCGCCGGACTGTGGCCCTAATCACAAATATGGGCCAACCCCTAGGTTTTGCCGTCGGTAACGCACTTGAGGTTCGGGAAGCCATAGACACCCTGAAAGGGCAGGGGCCCGCCGACCTGCTGGAAATCTGCCTGGAACTGGGCGCCACCATGTTGTTACTGGCGGGAATAACAGACAACAGGCAGGCTGGGAAGAAAATATTGCGCGGCCTGCTGGACAGCGGCCAGGCGCTTGATAAGCTCAGCATGTTTATTTCCGCCCAGGGTGGTGACCGGCAGGTAATCTGGGAGGACGGCATACTGCCTGCGGCCAGGTCTATAGAAGCAGTTTCCTCGCCCTGCGCGGGTTATGTTAGAGCAATTGACGCGGCGGTTATCGGCCGCTCAGCCATGCTGCTGGGCGCCGGCAGAGAGAATAAAAATTCACAGATAGATCCATCCGCCGGTATCGTTTTGCAAAAGAAGGTTGGTGACCCTGTGGAGGCCGGGGAAGCCCTGGCGCTGATACACGCCAACGTTGCAGAAGGGCTGGGCCAGGTAAAAAAGCATATACAAGGCGCCTATCAAATCGGCGAAGAAAAACCAGCGCCTGCAAAAATGATACTGGGCTTAATCCCGGAAAAAACATCAGTACCGGGCGCATGAAAACGCAGGTTTGGGGGGAGAGGTTATATAGAAAAACAGGGAAGGGGCCGTATGGCCCCTTCCCTGTTTAAATTACCCGTGTGCATAACTTTAACTATTGTAAACATAATAGAAAATGACCAAAAAGATATGGAGGGGGTATATTATTTGAGCAGGAAACAGTTGATCACAATGCTGGTTGCAACGCTGGTTTTCACTATGAGCATAAGCCAGTTGGCATGGGCCCAGCCGGAGGCGGCAAAAGAAAAATCAAGCAACGGGGGGGCTGCGCCCGCCGGTTTGGAGACTACCGCCGATGCGGCGGTATTATTAGAACCCACGACAGGTAATATTTTTTACGAAAAAGAAAAAGATAAAAGGCTGCCTATGGCCAGTGTGACCAAGCTGATGACCCTTTTGCTGGCGACTGACGCTGTGGAAAAAGGTGGGTTTGCGCTGACTGACAATGTGGTCACCAGTGAAAACGCCTGGGAAATGGGTGGTTCGCAGATTTATCTGGAACCTGGGGAAGAAATGAGCCTTTGGGACCTGCTTTTAGCCATCGGGCTACAGTCTGCCAATGACGCTTGCGTGGCTGTCGCCGAGCATATCATGGGCACTGAGGAAGCTTTCGTCGAGGCCATGAATGAGCGGGCAAAATCCCTTGGGCTGGAAAATACGAACTTCGTCAACTGTCATGGACTTACCGCAGATAATCATTACACCAGCGCATATGATCTGGCGCAGATTTTAAAAGAAGGCTTGAAAAGCCCGCTGTTTAGAAAGATAACCGCAATGCAGGAATATGACCTGCGGGGCGGCGCCTTTAAACTCTGGAACACAAACAAACTTCTCTGGTGGTATGAAGGAGCGGACGCCGGTAAGACCGGTTGGACGGAGGCGGCAAAATACTGCCTGGCCTCATCCGCGGAAAGAAACGGCCTCAGGCTGATCTGCGTGGTCCTTGGCACTGAACAGGTGAGAAGTCACTTCAGTGAATCTATGAAAATTTTCGACTATGGTTTTGCCAGATATAGGGCTGTAAACTTTGCTGAACAGGGCGCGGTGGTCGGACAGCTCAAAGTAAGCAAAGGACAATCCGATCAAGTGGAAATTTTAGCGCTGGATAAAGTCGGCGTGGTTGTGCCAAAAGGTGAGGAAAAAGGATTTGAAACAAACATGGAACTGCCTGCAGGCGTCAACGCACCAGTGCAAAAAGGACAGGAAATGGGGGAATACGTTGTTACCAAAAACGGCCGGGAGGTATTGCGCGTAAAATTGGTAGCCGGGGATAATATCCCAAGAGCTTCCCTGGGCAAACAGATCAGGGAGATTTTAGATAACGTTTATTAAGGCGTCCTTTTGGTTATTCCTTTGGGGCGGAGGTATGTCCCAGATTGGAGTGGCGGGCTTTAAAAGCCCGCCACTTGCATTGAATGGACGTTTCCCAAAGAATTTATAGTTATATTGCTCATCCCCCAAACAAGGGATCTCTACGGCGTGCTGCTGCTGCGTTTTGCGGAGCAGCAAAAAGAGCTCATTGAGAAAATGCGCCAGGCTGTCCAGGACAAGGATATTGTCCTGGCCGGGCAGCTCTGCCACACGCTAAAAGGGCTGGCCGGCAATATTAGCGCCCTTGAGGCGGGAACGCTCATTGCCCGCACGGAAGACCGGCTGAAAACATGGCCGGGGGGG
>CAYMJG010000011.1:21503-30461 GCA_964390855.1 uncultured Eubacteriales bacterium
AGCAGCTAAAAAAACTTAAAGGAATGGATGGCAGAAGCAATACCACCCGGGGCCATCAGGAAATAAACCGCCTGTTGCGCCTGCTGCGGGAAAGCGATATGGAAGCTCAGGGGCCGGACAACATGCTAATATCCCAGGTTTTATAAATGGATCTGATGCAATAGGCCTGTTTTATACTGCTTGCCTTTTAAAATTATTTTTGGTAAGATTTACTAAATGGAGATTATACAGTACAGTTAATTGACGGAAAAGGAGGAAACCTATTGCTTCTTGATATTGAAATAAAAAAGGATACCCTGTTTGTAAGGCCTGCTGGGGAACTGGATTTGGGGGTTGCCGACCGCTTCAGGCGTGCTCTGGACGAAACTATTGAAAAGGGTCAGACAAAAAACCTGGTGATTAACCTGACCAAGGTGTCCTTTGTGGACAGTTCCGGATTGGGCGTGCTCCTCGGACGCTATAACAGGCTCTCTAAAAAAGGCGGCCGGGTATTTATTGTGGCGCCCCAGCCCCAGGTACGCAAAGTCTTGGATTTGTCCGGGTTGCTGCGGATTATGAACGAATACCCAAATGAGAACGAGGCATTGGAGAAAATTGGCTAGGGGGTAACCTAAATGCAATTAATAAACCAGATGAGGCTTGAGTTTTTAAGTATACCGGCCAATGTGGCCTTTGCCCGGGTTGCGATAGCCGCTTTTGCCTCCCAACTTGACTTCACGCTGGCCGACCTGGAGGAAATAAAGGTGGCTGTTTCAGAAGCGGTGGGCAATGCAATTATTCATGGGTATGAGCATGTACCGGACTGTTTTGTGCGGGTGTATGCAGCACTGACGCCTGATGCCCTGGAAATAAGGGTGGAAGATGATGGCAAAGGCATTGCGGACATAGAGAAAGCAATCCAACCGGCCTTTTCCACAGATGCGGAACGGTTGGGCCTTGGTTTTGTCTTTATGCAATCTTTTATGGAAAATTTTCGGGTGGAATCAACAATGGGCCGCGGTACAACAGTTATTATGAGCAAAAGCAAAAGCAACAGCCTGCCCCGGGCCAGTGAAGCAACGTAGTGGATTGCAGCGGTAAGAAGCTGTCGTTTATCTGGATCAATTTGGACGGGGTTAGCGACTTATGGCCCCGGAGACAGGAGTTGGGTATATGAGCAGCAGGTTGGTTGATATGAACCTGCCCCGCTTTCCACTTTTAAAGGATAAAGAAATACGGGAATTGTTAATCAGGTCCAAAGCTGGTGATAGTTTTGCCCGGGAAAAGCTGGTCAATTGCAACTTGAAGCTAGTGTTCAATATCGTGCGTCGTTTTCAGAACAGGGGTCACGAACTGGAGGATTTATTCCAAATTGGTTGCATCGGTTTAATGAAGGCCGTTGATAAATTTGATCTCAGTTATGAGGTCAAATTTTCCACCTACGCCGTCCCGATGATCGTGGGTGAAATAAGAAGGTTTCTAAGGGACGACAGCCCTGTCAAGGTAAGCCGCTCTGTTAAAGAAACCGCCTATAAAATCCAGCACGTCAGGGAATTGCTGACGGCACGCCTGGGCAGGGAGCCATCAATTAGTGAAGTAGCGTCAGAGTTGGGCCTGCCAAGGGAGGAAATTGTCAACGCTATGGAGGCCACCCAATCCCCCGCTTCCATATACGAAACACTGCATCAGGAGGATGGTGATCCGATCTACCTGCTGGATCAGCTTAAAGGCGAAGAAAATGGGGATGTGCCGTGGCTGGAAAGCCTGGCTGTCAAAGAACTTCTGGACAACCTGCCGGAAAGGGACAGAAATATAATATCCTGGCGGTTTTTTGAGGACAAAACGCAGTCGGAGATCGCCGTCAGACTTGGTTTATCACAGGTCCAGGTTTCCCGGTTGGAAAGGCAGGCCTTAAAAAGGCTTAAGGAACTGCTTGGCGGCAGTGCCTGAATACCTACAAATTTGCACGGGCCGGCAGGCTCTTTTTTATTTATACCGCAGGTATTAAAACATTTGCATAAAAAAACGTTTATGGTACATAATACAAATTGCCAAAGAAAAAAAGGGGGTATAATTGTGCACGTTAAGGTATCAGAAATGGTGGGGGGCTCACCCGATAGTTGGAAGGGGGCTGTCCAGTCAGCTATTACAGAGGCTTCAAGAACCGTAGATAATATTGTTGCAGTGGAAATTGTCAACTTCACAGCTAATGTTGAAGACGGTCGCCTGATTGAGTACAAGGCAAACGTTAAAATAGCGCACACCGATTAATATGTCGGGGACACCGCGAGGTGTCCTTTTTTTGTATAACACCGCAACAAGGGGGAAACAATGAAAATAGGGGCGCCGGTCTTGGGCCTTCAAGCCGAGGTGTAGGATGATATGTCTGCCGGCAAAAGAAAAGTAATCCTTGTGACCGACGGTGACACAATCGCCAGAAAAGCAGTTGAAGCAGCCGCCAGGAATGTCGGAGCCCGTTGTAT
Organism: uncultured Eubacteriales bacterium; assembly: GCA_964390855.1. GTDB lineage: Bacteria > Bacillota > Desulfotomaculia > Desulfotomaculales > Pelotomaculaceae > Syntrophopropionicum. The sequence goes on from CAYMJG010000011.1 coordinate 23,966, forward strand.
TTCCCGCTCGGCCGGCAACCCGACGACTAAATCAGGGGAAGAACTGGTGGAGCTGATCAAAACAGCGCCGCAAGATCCCGTTGTGGTCATGCTTGACGACCGGGGACATAACGGCGCGGGCCGTGGCGAAGCAGCCATGGCCTACATTGCCGGACATCCGGAGATACAGGTAATAGGTGTTTTGGCGGTGGCTTCAAACACCGCGCATACAAACGGTTGTACCGTCGATCTTTCAGTATCCAGAGACGGGGAAGTGATCACTGAAGCGGTCGACAAACTGGGGCGCCCCGGGAAAAACCTGCTGGAAGGCGATACGGTAGAAATTTTAGACAAACTTGATATACCATTGGTTGTCGGCATCGGTGATATAGGGAAAATGGATGGAGCCGACGACATCAAAAAAGGAGCGCCGCTTACCACAAAGGCCCTGCAAAGCATTCTGGCCAATGACCGCAGAGACGGCGACATTATGCTTTACCCCGACTTATGCCGGCACATTTTTTATTTCCGGAGGAATTAAAAGTTGGTGAAAATTGGTATCCCCAGATCGCTTTTGTACTATTATTATTACCCATTGTGGCGGGTTTTTTTTGAAGAACTGGGCGCAAAGGTTATACTTTCATCCCTTTCGTCCAAAGGGGTTTTAGCCGCAGGATTAAAAAACGCCGTGGAAGAGGTATGTTTGCCGGTTAAAATGTTCTACGGCCATGTTCTGGATCTGGCAGGGAAAGCGGACATGATTTTCCTGCCCAGGATCGTCAGTGTGGAAAAACAGGAATATATCTGTCCCAAGTTCCTGGGCCTGCCCGACATGATCCGCTGTCTAAAAGACCTTCCCCCGCTAATTGAGGTGGACATCAACCTTTATAAAAATAATCGGGATTTTTATTCAGCGGTAAGGGATGTGGGTCACATCTTCACCAGGAATCATTTATATATTTGGCGAGCTTTTTTTAAAGCATTACAGACCCAAAAGAAATATTTCCAGCTATTGCAGACGGGATTGATGCCTGCGCAGGCCCTGGCCCGGATCGATGGCGGCATAGAAGATAAATTTTCACCCGGCGAAGAGAAATTAAATATTGCCCTGCTAGGTCACCCGTACAATATTTATGACACTTACATCAGCATGGACATAATCAACCGTCTCCACACAATGGGAGCCATAGTATCGACAGCGGAACATGTTTCTGAGACCGTTGTCAGAAGTAACGTCACACGCCTGCCAAAAAAACTTTTCTGGACCCTGGGCAATAAGATGGTTGGGGCGGCGTTTCACTATCTGGAGCAACCCGGTATCTCCGGGATGATTCATGTGGCTGCTTTTGGCTGCGGTCCGGATTCTATGACTGGCGGGATTATAGAAAGATACGCCCATAGCTCCGGCATGCCGTTTTTAAACCTGACCTTGGATGAACACACCGGGGAAGCCGGGATTATGACCAGATTAGAGGCTTTTTTAGATATGGTGCGCTGGAAAAGAGCCGCGTTCGGATCTTGAGACACGGCATGAGGAAACATCGGTCCGCTAAAAAGCGATGCAGGCAAAAGGAGGAAAATTATGCGCGTTACCTTTCCTCATATGGGGAATTTATTTATCGCCGTCAAGGGAATGCTGCAGTATCTTGGGGTTGATGTGCTAGTTCCACCGCCTTCCAGTAAAAGGACCCTGACCCTTGGGGCCAAATATGGACCCGAATTCGCTTGTTTGCCTATGAAATTAAACCTTGGCAACCTTATCGAGGCTTACGAAAAAGGGGCCGACACGATTATTATGGCCGGTGGGTGCGGGCCGTGCCGTTTTGGCTACTACGCACAAATAGAGCATGCTATTCTGGAGGATTTGGGCTATGATATGAAGCTAATTGTTCTGGAACCGCCGCAGAAACATTTATCAGAGTTGCTGGCCAAAATAAAGGAGTTGTCCGGCAACAGCTCCTGGTGGCATATTTTTCAATCAATACGCTTTGGGTACCAGAAAGCAAAGGCCGTGGATCAGGTGGAAATTGCCGCTTTTCAGTCCAGGCCAAGGGAATTGAGGCCCGGTTCAACGGAAAAAGCCTATGCTCAAGCGCTGGAGTTGCTGGACAGGGCGGATTCACATATAGCGCTGGAGGAAGCCAAAAGAAAAACGGATGATTTGATGTCTTCCGTTGCCCGGGACAGGCAAAAAGCAGTCGTTAAGATAGGACTGATTGGTGAAATCTATACCTTGCTGGATCCCTTTTCCAACCATTACCTGGAAAGAACACTGGGCCATTTGGGGGCTGAGGTGGATCGGTCGATATACCTCAGCGAGTGGGTCAATGATCACATCTTTATGGGGCTGGCCAGAGGACTCAGAACAAGAAAAGAAGCATGCGCGGCGGCGCAGCCCTATCTGCGGCATTTTGTCGGCGGCCATGGACAGGAAAGTGTAGGCAGCGCTGTAAATTTTGCCCGGGCAGGTTATGACGGCATCATTCAGGTATTTCCCTTTACCTGCATGCCGGAAATAGTTGCGGAAAGCATTTTGCCGGAAATGAGGGTCGACTATGGTACGCCGGTGATGACTATGATCGTGGACGAGCATACCGGTGAGGCTGGGACACTTACCCGCCTGGAAGCTTTTGTCGACCTGCTGGGCAGGAAAAAGGAAGCCAGGGAGGTATCGTGCAGATGAAAGGCTATATCGGCATAGACGTCGGCTCGGTTAGCACCAACATTATTTTCATAGATGACGGCGGGGTCGTAGTCGATGCAATTTATCTAAGGACACAGGGCCAACCTATCGTCATGGTGCAAAAGGGGTTGAAGAAACTCGTTGACAGGCTGCCTGCGGGCAGCAAAATAAGGGGAGTGGGCACTACCGGCAGCGGCAGGAGCCTGGCCGGCATTATCGTCGGGGCCGACGCCGTCAAAAATGAAATTACCGCCCATGCGGTGGCCACTTCCCAGGTAGTACCAGGTGTGCAGACAATTTTGGAAATAGGCGGTCAGGACTCCAAGATTATCATCCTGCGCAACGGTGTAGTCACAGATTTTGCCATGAACACAGTCTGCGCAGCCGGCACGGGTTCATTTTTGGATCAGCAGGCTGCCCGCCTAAATATTTCCATCGATCAATTCGGAGAAATTGCTTTGCAGTCCGAATCGTCAGTGAGGATTGCCGGCAGGTGCGCTGTCTTCGCGGAATCAGATATGATCCATAAGCAACAAATGGGTTGTGGACTGCCCGATATTCTGGCGGGGCTGTGCGAGGCCCTGGTGCGTAACTACCTGAACAATGTCGGCAAGGGCAAGGAAATTTTAGCGCCGGTAGTATTTCAAGGCGGTGTGGCCGCCAACGTGGGGATGATCAGGGCCTTTGAGCAGGCCCTCAGCCTTTCGGTAAAGGTGCCTCCGTACTATAATGTCATGGGTGCGGTAGGAGCAGCCCTGCTGGCCCGTGAAGCAGCCGCAAAAAAAGGCTACAGCCTCTTTAAGGGTTTCGGGATAGCGGATATGAAATACAAAACCGGCAGTTTTGAATGCGGGGGATGTTCCAACCTGTGCGAGGTGGTGCAGGTGACAGAGGATGGAAAGGTAATTGCCCGCTGGGGGGATCGCTGCGGCAAATGGTCAAACACTGTAAGAGAAGAGAAAATAAGTTGACGGCAGCTTGATATTTGTTTTACGTATTGCCAAAATAATTGTCCCCGGGTTAAAATGTCCCTAGTGTTTCAAAAATACCAGAGCAGAGAGGAGAAAGATGAGTTGAGTAAAGTGAAGATTTTTCTGGAAGAGAAAGACATGCCGAGGGCCTGGTATAATATTCAGGCCGACATGCCGAACCTGCCCAAGCCGGCGATGCACCCCGTTAAAAGGGAACCTGTGGGGCCCGAAGATCTGGCGCCGATTTTCCCTATGGGCCTGATTGAACAAGAGGTTACCCGGGACAGGTGGGTGGAAATACCCGATCAGGTAATGGAGATTTACAAACTCTGGAGGCCATCGCCGCTGATCAGGGCGCGGCGTCTGGAGAAGGCGCTTGATACTCCAGCCAAAATATACTTTAAACATGAGGGCGTCAGCCCCGCCGGCAGCCATAAACTGAACACCGCCGTCCCCCAGGTTTACTACAATAAACTCGAGGGGATGAAAAGGCTTACCACAGAGACCGGGGCCGGCCAATGGGGGATAGCCCTATCCCAGGCCTGTAATTTTTTCGGGATGGAATGTGTCGTGTACATGGTCAAGATAAGTTTCCAGCAGAAACCTTACCGCCGTACCATGATGGAGGCTTTTGGCGCCACGATGTATGCCAGCCCCAGTGAAAACACCAATACCGGCCGGCAAATTCTCCGGGAGGATCCGGATAACATGGGCAGCCTGGGCATGGCCATCAGTGAGGCGGTGGAGGACGCTGTAGGGCGGGACGATACCCACTACGCCCTGGGAAGTGTTTTGAACCACGTTTTATTACATCAGACAGTGATTGGGTTGGAAGCCAAAAGGCAACTGGAGATGGTTGACGATTACCCGGATGTGGTTATTGCCTGCTGCGGAGGGGGCAGTAACTTCGGCGGGATAGCATTTCCCTTCGCCTACGACAAAATCGAAAAAGGATCCCAAGTAAGGCTGGTCGCTGTAGAGCCAAGCGCCTGCCCCACACTGACCAGGGGCCACCATGGCTATGACTACGGCGATGTGGCCGGCTACACACCCCTTTTGTGGATGTATTCACTGGGCAAAGATTTTATGCCTCCCGGTATCCATGCCGGCGGCCTGCGCTATCACGGCGCCTCTCCCCTGGTCAGCCAGCTGGTAAAGGACGGTATTGCTGAGGCCCAGTCATATGGACAAACTGCTGTATTTGATTCCGGCGCCCTTTTCGCCAGGTGCGAAGGAATCATACCGGCTCCTGAATCCTCACACGCCATTCACAGCGCCGTTGTGGAAGCCCTGGCCGCCAAAGAGGCCGGTGAGGCCAGGACCATACTGTTCAACCTGAGCGGGCACGGCCTGCTGGATCTGCCATCCTATGAGTCTTACCTGCAGCGGAAACTGGTTGACCAACCCCTATCGGAGGAAGGCCTGAAACAAGCCCTGGAGAGGCTGCCACGGATATAAATTTTAAATCGTCTCTAAATGTCACGAGAGGAGCGCCTGCATTTGGCGCTTCTTTTATTTGCGGGTCTGGTAGAACCGGGAGGGAAATATGTTGGTAGTGATCTAGCTTGTTCCTGCCTGGGAAGCTTTTTTTGCGTGTGCCGGTATGATATAATATAATGCATATTTTGTTAGGTGGGTGTATGCCATGGAAATTATCACAAGCCATACCAACACCGATATGGATGCTCTGGCTTCCATGGTGGCTGCCCAGAAGATTTATCCGGGCGCCGTAATGGTTTTTCCCGGTCCGCTCTTAAAAAATGTTGAAGAATTCATGGCCCTGCACAAGGATACCCTTAATGTCAGGACCATCAAGGACATAGACCGCAACTTGGTTAAAAGGATCATTTTGGTCGATACTAAAACAGCCGCACGACTGGACACACTGGCAGATTTGCTGGAGAAACCCGGCATTGATATACATATTTATGATCACCACCCCAGAGCTGAGGGTGACGCCACAGGCCAATATGAGGTTGTAGAAATGGTCGGGGCGACAACAACCCTGCTTGTTGAGAGAATAAGGGGGCTGGATATTGCCATAACCCCGATGGAGGCTACTGTATTTTCACTCGGTATTTATGAAGATACCGGCTCCCTTGTTTTCCCGAGTACCACAGCAAGAGACGCCGGAGCGGTGTCCTATCTGCTGGAACAGGGCGCCAACCTGGCTGTGGTTGCGGAGTTTTTGGAGCGGCCCCTTTCAGCTGGGCAGCGCGCTCTTTTAAAAACCCTCCTGGTATCGGCCGAACAATATGAAATAAACGGGGTTAGCATTCTTATAGCCAGGGGCAATGTGGACGAATTTGTCGGCGGCCTTGATCTCTTAACCCACAAACTGGTTGACTTTGCCCATCTGGATGCGGTTTTTACCGTTGTGGAGATGGATGATCGTGTTTATATCGTCGCCCGCAGCAGCATAGCCGAACTTAGTGTCAAAGAGGTACTCGAGGATCTGGGTGGGGGGGGGCATCCCGCAGCAGCCTCGGCTATAATCAAAAAGGCGAAAGTGGATCAGGCAGCGGGACAGCTGCTGGAAGCAATCCGTTCCAGGGTCAGATCCCCGGCGACAGCCGCGGAAATTATGTCCAGCCCGGTAAAGACAATTACACCGGAAACAATAATTGAAGAAGCAGGGAGACTGATGCTGCGCTACGGTCATACCGGGCTGCCGGTAGTGCGGGGTGAACAGGTGGTGGGCGTTATCTCCCGCCGCGATGTGGAAAAGGCCACCCACCACGGCCTGGGTCACGCACCAGCCAAAGGGTTTATGACCAGCCACATGATTACTGTCAGCCCCGCAACCCCTGTGTCAATAGTGCGGGAGTTGATGATCCGGCATGATATCGGACGGCTGCCTGTT
>CAYMJG010000011.1:30561-40940 GCA_964390855.1 uncultured Eubacteriales bacterium
CTGCAGCGATATAGACCTGGTAGTGGAAGGCGATGGTATTGAGCTGGCCAGAAACCTGAGCCGGGATCTGGACGGCAGGCTCAGGGTGCACCCCAAGTTTTTTACCGCTACCGTCCATTTTTCCAATGGCCGGCAGGTGGATGTAGCCACTGCGCGGGTGGAATTTTACCAGTATCCCGCTGCCATGCCGCAAATCGAAACCTCGTCCCTGCACCAGGATTTGTACAGGCGGGATTTTACCATCAACGCCATGGCAGTATCACTAAATAGTGATGATTTTGGATGTATTGTCGACTATTTTGGCGGCCGTGACGACCTGAGACGGGGTTTGCTGCGGGTGCTGCACAATCTGAGCTTTGTGGAAGACCCCACCCGGATATTAAGAGGAATCAGGTTTGAAAAAAGATATAATATCACACTGGAGCCGCAGACCCTCAAGTTGGCCAATGAGGCAGTGAATAACAATATGCTGGCCAGAGTTTCCAAAGAGCGGGTATGGGAAGAATTAAAATATATCCTCCTTGAACCGCGTCCCGATTTTGTACTTTCGCGCCTTGCGGAACTGCAACTGTGGGAGAGCATTTTTCCGGATGTGGAATATGAAAAGGCAAAAAATACCCTTAACGGCATCCACAGCTCAATCAAGGTGCTTGGGTCCTGGGGCGTGGCTGGCCCTGATGAACCATGGATGGTTTACCTGATTGCCGTACTGAGCCGGTCTAACTTGGACACAGCCCTGGTGATTACCACGCTCTATAACCTTAATAAACGACAGGTGGAAAAGACAACAGCGGCGCTAAACAACTGGAACAGGGCTGTGGCAGGTTTGGCAAACCCCGCGGGCCTTTCTACGAGCGATCTGGCCAGACGTGTGATGGCCGTTCCCAGGGAAGCCTATCCGCTTGTCCTGAACTATATAGACAGCGCGGCCAGGCTGAAATTCAAGCAGGTGCTTACCGCTATTTCCAGCGATAGGCCTACCATTAACGGCAAGGATCTGCGCAAACTAGGCTTTAAACCGGGGCCTGCATTCAAAAAAGCGTTGGAGGCCGTATGGCAGGCCCGCTTGGATGGCCTAGTGCAGACTAGAGAGGAGGAGCTCAGCTACGTGAAGGAATATCTTTCCGGATACGAAGGAGCGATCGATAGTGTTTAATCTGCCAAGCCTGCACCAAATAGCATTAATGCTTCCGGCTATAGTGATCGGGCTGACGTTCCACGAGTATGCGCACGGCCTGGCAGCCTACTGGCTGGGGGATGATACCGCCCGCCTGCAGGGCCGCCTGACGATTAACCCGGCGGCTCATGTGGATCCAATCGGCCTGCTCCTGCTTTTTCTTGCTGGATTCGGTTGGGCTAAACCTGTCCCGGTAAACCCTCTTAGCCTCAGGGGCGATATGCGCAGGGGCATGCTTCTGGTGTCACTGGCCGGGCCAGCCACGAACTTGCTTATGGCCATAGTAGCCGTGATTGTCCATCTTGCGCTGGTGAACCTGCGCATTCCCTATTTTACGGAAATCATGTTTTACATAATTTACATCAATGTGGTCCTGGCCATCTTTAACCTGCTGCCGATACCGCCACTGGATGGATCGAAAATTTTGGCGGGCCTCTTGCCCGGCCGGCAAGAATGGCTTTACCACCTTGAGTCGTACGGTCTGATTATATTAATTCTGCTGGTGTTTTCCGGGGCAATAGGCTATATCTTTAAATTTTTCGTGGTCCCCATAGCCAATATCCTACTAAAAATGGCCGGGATTTTCTAGCGATTTAACAAGGAGGAAAAATATGCGTATTCTTTCAGGCATTCAACCTTCCGGTTCCCTGCACCTGGGCAATTATTTCGGGATGATGAAAAGAATGGTTGAATACCAGGATAATAACGAACTATTTTGTTTTTTGGTTAATTACCACGCTCTCACTTCAGTTTTCGACGCGCCTTTTTTAAGAAGGCAGACATATAATGCAGCCTGTGATTTTTTAGCCCTGGGCCTGGATCCGGACAAATCGGTTTTCTATATCCAGTCCGACGTGCCGGAGGTAACGGAGTTGACCTGGCTTCTGTCCAACGTCACCGGCATGGGTTTGCTTGAGCGCAACCATTCATACAAGGACAAGGTAATTAAAGGCATCCCAGCCAGCCACGGCCTGTTCTCCTACCCGGTGCTGATGGCGGCGGACATCCTGTTGTACGGAGCCGATAGAGTCCCGGTAGGCAAAGATCAGAAACAACACCTGGAAATCGCCAGGGATATCGCCATCCGCTTTAACAACACTTACAGCGACACCTTCGTAGTACCGGAGCCGGATATAGAAGATGAGCTGGCGGTTGTGCCGGGCATAGACGGCCAGAAAATGTCTAAATCATATGACAACGCCATCGAAATTTTCAGCGATGAAAAAACATTAAAAAAGAAAGTAATGAGCATTAAGACTGACTCCACTCCGGTTGATCAGCCGAAACCAGTTGAGGGGAACCCTCTATATGAAATTTATTCACTTTTCCTGGATGAGCAGGCTAAAAGAAAACTCAAGGAGAGACTGCTTAGCCCGGGCCTAAAATACGGTGATTTGAAAAAAGAAATTTTCGGCGTGATCTGGGATTATTTTGAACCCCACAGGGGTGAGCGGCGGAGACTGGCCGAAGACAGAAGATATGTGGTGGACACCATGAAAAAAGGGGCGCGGAAGGCAAGACAAGTTGCTGCCTTTTATCTGGAAAAGGCCAAGCGCAACGTCGGATTGGATTACTGGAATGAATAGAGTAGAAAAGCCGCCTGAAACAACCGGCGGTTTTTTTACGGCAAAACCTGTTGCAACCCCCCCGGATCGCTAGAGCAGTTCTGAGGGTGGCCCTATTGAGAAATGAAATCGAAAGGCAGACCTTGCATATTTCCGCCCGGGGGTGGAAAAATATGCCCGGGGAGGGAGGCAGGTGAACAGGGCATACCTGGCGATTATATTCGTGGTAATTTTCTTGCTTGTTTTTTTCCTCTCCAAAATAACCATGCATCTGTGTTACCGGACGCAGGGAAAGGATGATCATTTCGCCCTTGACCTATCTCTCTGGCGTGGCTTAATTCATTACAAACTGGAAATACCGGTTGTAAAAATGCAGTCAAGCAGTAAATCACCCTTGCTGTGGCCGCAACCCGCCTATAAAATTCAAACGGAAATAGAGGAGAAAGGCGACGGACATCTATTCGGCACCTTATACCGGGCGGCCCTGCAGACTAAAAAATATTACCCCATGTTTTTACGTCTTCTCAACCATATAGAGCTAAAACGTTTTAACTGGACTACGGAAATTGGCGCCGCCGGGCCCGCCCAAACCGGAATTTTTGCAGGCGCAATCTGGGGGTTAAAATTCTTTATTTTTAGTTACATCTGCCGCATGTGTGCAGCCGGCAAAGAAAATCCGATCATAAATGTCAAGCCGAATTTTAAAACAGCCTGTTTTAATAGCCGTCTGGACTGCATATTTAAGGTGAGAATTGGCTATATTATCTTCACAAGTCTTATGGCTTTGCTGATAAGACTAAAAGAATAAGGTGGGTGAAGCGGCTTGCCTGAGCAGCATCCGATAGAAGGGTTAATGAAAACGGCAATGGAAAGCATCAAAGAAATGATAGATGTAAACACTGTCGTTGGGGATCCGGTTGAAGCACCGGACGGTACCGTAATAATACCAATTTCACGTGTTGCGTGTGGTTTTGCCGCCGGCGGCGGCGAGTTCGAAATCAGCGCCGGCGGAGGTAAAAAAGATGGGGAATCCCAGGTGCCGGCTTTCGGCGGCGGCAGCGGCGCCGGTGTGTCAGTTAAACCTATTGGTTTTCTGGTGGTGGGCAACGGACAGGTCCGCCTGCTGCCTGTAGACGGGAACGCCATATATGACCGGTTAATAGACGTCGCCCCGCAGATAGTTGCCCAGATCCACTCCATGTTCGGCAGCGGCGGGGACAAGTCGCAGCAACAAGCTGCCCAGCAGACGCCGGGCGCGGAGCCCCAGGCACCATCACAATGAATCCCAACCCGGGTGAATAAAAGCCCGGGTTTTAATTTTTGCCGCCGCATTAGTTTAGCCGCGCGGGAGATAATAGGCTAAACAAGCTAAATGACTTGAGGTGAAATAATGCGCTCTATGTGGAAAGGCGCCATTAGTTTCGGCCTGGTATACGTGCCGGTTAAACTCTACGCTGCCACCGAGCAGAAAGATATAAGGTTTAATTACCTTCATAAAAAATGTAAGAACCCGGTGCAGTACAGGAAATATTGCCCATACTGTCAGACAGAGGTAGCCATGGACGACATTGTGCGCGGATATGAATATGAAAAAGGCAAATATGTAATCCTCGAGGAGGAAGATTTTGCCCGGGACCTGGTGAACGGCGCGGGGAAAAACATAGAAATCCTGGATTTTGTCGACCTCTCTGAGATTGACCCGGTCTATTACGAAAAATCATATTATCTGGCGCCGGGCGACGGGGGGCCCAAGGTATACGAACTTTTGAAAAGAGCCATGGACGAGACCGGCAAGGTAGCTATAGCCAGGGTGATCATCCGCACCCGCGAAAGCCTGGCGGCAATCAGGGTCAGTGACGGGATCATTGTGATGAGCACCATGCACTACCCGGACGAGATCAGAAGTCCCGCTGTGCTGACCGAAATGAGTTATCAAGTAAGCCTGCACGATAACGAGGTTAAAATGGCGGTCAACCTGATCAACAGCCTGTCAGAGAAATTCCAGCCGGAAAAATACACAGACACCTACAGGCAGGGCCTGATGGAAAAAATTCAGGCGAAAATCGCGGGGGAAGTGATTGAAACCCCGGCCAGGCAGGAAAGCGGTAAAGTAATCGATCTGATGGAAGCATTGAAGGCCAGCATCAACCTGGCAAAGGAAGAAAGGGAAGAGAAAAAGGCGCCGAAGGGGAACAAGCCTGCGGATCAGGCCGCTGATGTAGAATTAAAGGCGGCAAAAACCCGTGCCCGCAGAAAAACATCATAGGTTTTTCTAAAAGTCCTAATTCATTGCTGTGTTACTTTCCTTTTCTTGCCGCGGTTTGCTAAAATGTTTAACCCGGAGGCTTAAAAAGCAATATGGAAAACCTGCCCCTGCTTCGCCCGATGCTGGCTACAAGTTCTATGCCATACGACAGTGAGAAACACCTCTTTGAGGTGAAGTGGGACGGTTACCGCTGTTTGTCCTATCTGGAGAGGAACAGCACGGTCCTGTACTCCAGGAACGGCATCGACATCACCGCTAAATTCCCGGAACTGGCCAAACTGCACGAAAGGGTTAGTTGCGCACCGGCAATACTTGACGGGGAGATTGTTGTCTTTGTGAAAGGAAAGCCGTCCTTTGCCGCGCTCCAGTCCCGGGGCAAGATGAAGGATACCAAAGCAGCCGGCCGGATCGCCCTGGAGCGCCCGGCTGTTTTTATGGTTTTTGATGTGCTTTATGCAGGCGGCAAAAATGTAATGGACCAGCCGCTGGAAAAGCGAAAGGTACTGCTGGAGCAAATCGTTGCCGCAAGTGAAGAGATTGTCATATCTCAATACGTAAAGGAGACTGGTTTGGATTTTTACAGCGCGTGTGTTGCTCAAGGACTGGAAGGTGTCATTGCTAAGAAACTTGGCAGCGCCTACCTGCCTGGCAGGCGTTCAGCGTACTGGCAAAAATTCAGGCATACCAGGGAGGCGGACCTGGTTATCTGCGGTTACCAGTGGTGTTCCGCCGGTGGAAGGCTTGGCTCCTTGTTGCTGGGCGGCTACCGGGGTGGAAATCTGGTTTATCAGGGAAAAGTTGGGACTGGGTTCAGTGAACGTGAAGTAGAGGCGCTGCTTGAAGGGCTGCACGGTCTGGAGGTGGCTAAAGAACCGTTTAAAATCCCCCGGAAGGAAAAACGGCGCACCGTCTTTGTGCAGCCGCTGCTGGTCTGCTCAGTAAATTTTCACACCACGACAAATGAGGGTTACCTGCGTCACCCAGTTTACCGGGGCATTCGCCGGGACAAAAGGGCGGAGGAATGTGATGCTGTTGGATAAAAACAATCGGGAAGAATCAATTTGTGAAAATATTTTTTTATTTATAATTCATTTTGCCTTATGTTTACTCATGTTAACTTATGATAATTATTGATTTAAATTTTAACTTGGTATAGACTGGGGAGACATTGTATATTATACTTTTTAATTAGTAGAGTTATCTATAGTTAAGCTTTATAGATAATTAGTTGGGTTACGTTTACCCATATCTAGTTATGTAAGTTGGGTTTTGTCGCCCTGTAATTGACTAACAGGCATTTTTGCGCGGGACCCAGGGCTTAAAGCCCTGTTAACAATAAAACTAAAAATTATTTACGGAAGTGTGGGTTGGAAATGCGTTTTGTTATTGTCGCCGGGACGCCTTCGTCGGGCAAAACATCGGTAATGGTGCACACCATCAGCCATCTATTAAGAAATGATTTGGCGGTGGCAGCTTGCAAAATCGACTGTTTGCAAACCTCGGACGATGTCAGATACAGGCGGCTAGGCATACCGGTAGCTGTGGGTCTAAGCGACTATATTTGCCCGGATCATTTTTATGTGGCCAATTTGGAGGAAATTGAAGCCTGGGCGCGGGATCAGAAGGCGGATGTGTTGGTTTTGGAAACCGCGGGGCTATGCCACCGCTGTGCGCCGGCAGTATATGGTTGCCTGTCTGTTTGTGTCATCGATAATTTAGTTGGTGTCGATACACCCAGAAAAGTGGGGCCGATGCTCAGCTCCGCAGATATTGTGGTTATTACCAAGGGAGATATTGTTTCACAGGCGGAACGGGAAGTGTTTCGCCACAAGGTGGAAATGGAAAATCACCGGGCCCGCATTCTAGATTTTAACGGGTTGACAGGCCGGGGAGCGCTGGCATTGAAGAACGAAATTCTAAACAGCAGGGGAATAGAGGGCATCAGCGGCAGAGAGCTGAGAAATCCTATGCCGGCGGCCTGTTGTTCCTACTGTGCCGGGGAAACCATTGTTGGCAAGGATTACCAAATGGGAATTGTAAAAAAAGTGGATTTTGGGAGCGGTAATTAATGCTGGATAAAATCACTATTTTAGGCGGTCTGGATAAAAACGGCAAACCGGAACAGATAAGAAAACTAGAAATTTCAGCCGGTGAAGTGCTGGCTGTAGTCGGACCGACGGGTTCCGGCAAAACACAATTAATATCAGATATCGAGCAGTATGCCGAGGAGGAAACCTTGACCGGCAGGAGCGTCTTAGCCGGCAGCCGGCCTGAAAATAAAAAGAAGAAACCCATGCGCTACTTGATGGCCCAGGTATCGCAGAATATGAACTTCGTGATCGACATGTCTGTCGAGGAATTCCTTTTAATGCATGCCAAAGTTAGGGGCATCTGTGAGTCTGCCCGGGCAATTGAGGAAGTGCTGGCCATAACCAACCATTTGTCTGGTGAACCGGTAACCTTTTCCACTAACTTGACGCAGCTTAGCGGCGGGCAGTCCCGGGCGTTGATGGTTGCGGACGTGGCCATAATCAGCAACGCGCCTGTTGTGTTGATTGATGAGATTGAAAATGCCGGCATTGACCGCCTGCGGGCGCTGGAAATACTAAAAGGGCAGGGGAAAATTGTGCTGGTAGTTTCACATGATCCGACGCTGATGCTGATGGCCGGACAAAGGGTAGTAATGAAAAACGGTGGGATGGACAAGATCCGCTGGACTACACCAAAGGAGAAAAGAATACTGGAAGACCTGGTAAGGATGGAAAAACAGATAGCCGGCCTGCGGGAGCATCTGCGCCGGGGTAACAACATCGGCCCGGGCGATAACGGGGAGGGGGACAGTGAAAAGGAGGGATGGTTTTATGCCCAAGGTTTTGGTGCATCTGCCGCTGAATATCAGCAGGGCGATTGAAGAAATGCTGAAAGAATTTGGACGGGAAATGATACAAAAACACGGGATAAAACTGGAGATTGAAAGTCAGCACCAATGCGCACCGGCTGATAAGCAGGACAAGGATGTGGATAAAAATGCCACGCCCGACTTGCTGGTTGGCAATGTTAACTATTTTTTGAGGTTTCCCGAGAATTATTTGGAGAAACATTTTCGTCCGCTGACCGGCCGTTTCCCACTGCGTCCGGGGCTTGCCAGGGCGAGGTTTGCAGATCCCGGCGGATATTTTCATCCTTTTGTGATCATACCGTTTGCCATCTTTTACAACCCTGATGTACTCAAGGAAAAAGAGCTGCCGCAGGTATGGGCGGACTTGCTGGATACCCACTGGCAGGGAAAAATCCTGATGCCGGCTCGACATCACATGGCGCCGAAGATGATTCAAGCCCTCATGCGGGCGTATTATCCGGAAAAACAAGCTGCCTTGCGGCAGAATATGGTTTTTGACGACGCTCCCATCAATGTGGTTAACGCTGTGGATCAAGGGCGGTACCCGCTGGGTATTACCAATATTTCTTTCGCCCGTATCTCGCGCAATAAAAATATCCGCCTACTTTGGCCGCGGGACGGGCTTTTCTGCATGCCCCTGGTGATGGTTTGGAGTAAAAAAACAGATGACCGCCTGCTGGAGATTGGGGATTATTTACTGTCCAGACGGGTGCAAGAGTACCTGGCGCTCCAAACCTTCGTGCCTGTTTCAGCCGCTGTGGATATCCCGCAAGTCCTGACGGAAAATAATTATAGTTTGAACTGGCGGGGTTGGGATGATTTTTTAAACGCTCTTAAAGGTTCCGACGATTAAAGCGGGGAGGTGCGGCAATTGTTTGGCCTGCATGACGTTGAATTGCGATACGGCGGTTTAAAAGTCCTTGAGCATTTTAGCCTGGACTGTGACAAGCAGCAGTTTGTCTGTCTCTTTGGTCCTTCTGGTACGGGCAAGACCAGTATCTTGAATATCCTGGCCGGCATTATCAAACCCCAGTCCGGACGGGTCATAACGGGCAGCCGGAGACTGGCTTACGTTTTTCAGGAACCGCGACTGCTACCCTGGTTGACTGTGGAAGATAATCTACAGTTGGGTATGTATAATTTGCGGCTGGCTGCCCGGCAGCGCCGCCAGCGCGTGGAAAGTCTGCTGCCGCTGCTGGGACTGGCCGGCTTTGGCGGATACTATCCCGGACAATTAAGCGGCGGTATGAAACAACGGGTCTCCATCGGACGGGCTTTCATCATTGAGCCAGACCTGCTTTTGTTGGACGAGCCATTTTGCGGTTTGGATGAAAAGCTTAAAAATGATATGCAGGAACTGTTGCTTTCATTGGGACAATGGCATGCCTGCACTACTGTCATGGTCACGCACGATCTAAAGGAGGCCGTAAGACTTAGCGACCGGATAGTAGTAGTGCGGGGCCGGCCCTGCCGGATCGCGCTGGATCTTTACCTTGAACCTGAACAAAGGTGCAAGCCGTCTTATGCCAGGCAAATGGAACGAGTCTTAACAGATGCTCTTAATCCGGTAAAATTGGGCGCATGTATGTAGAACGCCAATTTTTCAACGTAGCGCAAGCTTAATAATGGGAGGTTTTAGAAAATGAAAAGAAATTTCATAGTCCTATTGGCAGCTTTTACCCTGATGTTTAGTTTTTCAGGATGCTCACAAAAAACCGGCCGGGATTCACCGGCCACTGCCGCGCCGGCGCAGCAGGCCGCAGGAACGGTCAAGCTCGAAGACCTTAAGCTTGCTATCGGCAGCGCGCCGGGACCCGTCACATATCCACTGGCGCGGATGGCTGAACAAAACAGCAATATTGTCCTCAAGCCCTGGCAGAGTGGTGAACAGTTAACAGCAATGATAACCGCCAAGGAAGTGCAGCTGTGCAGCACACCGATCAACAACGCCGTGCTCTCCTATAATAAAGGGCTGGATACCCAATTGCTGATGGTTACCGTTTGGGGGATGCTCTACGTCATGAGCACCGAGCCTGATGTTCAATCTTTGCAGGATTTAAAAGGCAAAGAAGTGGCGCTGTCCGGGAAAGGCGGCATTCATGATCTGATCTTCCGCCACCTGCTGATTAAGAACGACATTAATCCGGATAGCGACCTTACGCTTACCTATCTGGATATGTCCGATGCCTCCACGCGTTTGGCGGCCGGCCAGCTCAAATATGCCGTGCTCAATGAACCTCAATCCAGTATCGCTGTTTTAAACGCGCAAAAAGCCGCTGTTCAGCTGCACCGCGTACTGGATCTGACTCAGGAGTGGAATAAGCTGCCCGGGCAGGAAAATGCCCGTATGCCTATGGCCGGCATCATCGTTGTAAATGGCAGCGGAGTCACACCCGAACAGGCGGATGGTTTCGCAAAGGCCTATATTGATACTGCGGAATGGGTCAACAATAATCCAGCGGAAATAGGTCC
>CAYMJG010000012.1:0-2676 GCA_964390855.1 uncultured Eubacteriales bacterium
GCCCGCCTTCAAAAAGGATCGCCTGACTAGGATACTGCGTCATTTATCGAAAAAAACTTAATATATATAGTTTTAAATTATAACAAAACAGCGATGCATGATCAAACACCGCCTGAAACAAAATTCAATCACTTTGACTGATATTAAGGCTGTTTATTATAAATAATTAAGCAGGGTTTGTAAAGCTGGCCCAATGTCTAAAAATCGCGTTTAATCACGTATTCCGCCAAGGCCCTTAAAAATTCAGCCTCTTTGCCGAACAAATCAAGCGCTTCTTTAGCGCCTTCTACAGCGTTTCTGGCTTTTAATTTTGCGCCCTCCAGTCCGAAAAGAGCCGGGTAGGTAGCCTTTTTATTCCTTATGTCGCTCCCCACAGGTTTGCCAAGTTTTACCTGATCCCCCTCTATGTCAAGAATATCGTCTTTAATCTGAAAAGCCAGGCCCAGGTATTCCGCATATTCCGTAAGGTGCGCAAGCACCTCCGCGGAGGCGCCGGCCAGAATGGCGCCGGAGCGTGCGGATATCACATACAGGGCCCCGGTCTTATTACGGTGGATGTATTCCAGCGCGGTTATGTCAATTTCTTTTTCCGTTGAAAAAGTATCCACAACCTGGCCGCCGATTAAGCCCCCCGAGCCTGCGCCATCCGCCATTTCATGGACTACCCTGACGATATTTGCCGGCTTGTCCGTCCTGCATTCCGTCAGCATCCTAAAAGCCAGGGTAAGCAGGGCATCACCTGCCAGCAAGGCTATAGCTTCCCCAAATACCTTGTGATTGGTCGGTTTGCCCCGTCGATAATCGTCATTGTCCATGGCAGGCAGATCATCATGTATCAGAGAATACGTGTGTATCAGTTCTACTGCGCAGGCAGCCGGCATTACATCCCGCGCAGTTCCCCCGGCTACTTCAGCCGAGGCGATCAGCAGGGCCGGCCTGAGCCTTTTCCCGCCGGCCAGCACACTATAGCGCATGGCCTGGTGGATCAGGGGCGGAAAAGCTTCCGCAGTAGGCATAAAAAATTCCAGGGCTTCATTAACGACAGCAATTTTTTTATTGAGCTCCTTCTTAAAGTCCACTGCCGTTTCCTTCCAATGCGGCAGGCAGAGAATCGATATCCTCTAAAGATATTGCGCCGCTGTCATCTCTGGATAGAACTGCTATTCGCTGTTCGGCAGCCTTGAGGTTCAGACTGCATATGCGGGAAAGCTCAATACCTTCGGCATACAACTCCAGCGATTTTTCAAGAGTAAGGCCCCCGCCTTCCAATTCCCGCACAACCGCCTCCAACCGTGAAATAGCCTCCTCAAAATCAGGGGCTGTATTCTCTTTAATCATTGCCGCTGTCCCCCAAACAATGCTTTTCTCCATTATAACTAAATAAACCGGCGTTTTAAATACAAAATGTGGCATATGGGCCCTTGACTTCAAACGCAGGAGTCCCCATTGTTCCGCCCCTCAACAATACAGTCCAGTATTCCCTTTTGCAGCCGCACGGCCAGCTTTTCCCCGATTTCGACACTTTCAGCTGAGCTGATCACCTGTTTGCCGTCGGGGGTGGTGCAAATACTGTAACCCCTGGCCAGGGTAGCAAGCGGGCTTAAAGCGTGCAAGCGCCCCGCCAGTATTGCCAGTCGCTTTTCCTCCCCGGCGGACAGGTTGGTTATGGCCTGACCCAGACGGTGGTTTAGAAAATCCAGGGACTGTTGTCGGGTTCCGCAGATGATATCCACCGGCCTGGTAAAAACATGCCGGGTAAGGCAACTGTCAAGCCGCCGCTTGGATTTTGCCGTTTTATCCAGCAGTGCACTGTAGAGGCGATTATTTAAAGCCTTTACATGGCGATCCATTTCTTTTTTATCCGGGACAGCCATTTCGGCTGCTGCTGAAGGGGTTGCCGCCCGCGCATCTGCAACAAAATCGGCAATAGTGTAGTCTGTTTCATGGCCCACGGCAGAAATAATTGGTATCCCCGAGTTGTAAATGCTGCGCGCTACTATTTCAGTATTAAAAGCCCAGAGTTCTTCTAAAGAGCCCCCGCCACGGCCGATGATTATTAAATCCACTGCGCCCCATCTGTTTAGCAGACGGATCGCCCGGGCGATGTCCGGGGGAGCGCCTTCACCCTGAACCGGGACGGGGGCCAGGATGATCTGCAGCCCCGGCCAGCGGCGCCTGATTATTTCCACCATGTCCCTTACCGCCGCCCCCGTTGGCGAAGTTATCAGGGCAATGCGGCGTGGCAGCAGGGGCAAAGACTTTTTATATCCTTGGTCGAAGAGGCCCTCAGCCTGCAGCCTTTCTTTAAGCTGCTCAAAGGCCTGATGCAGCACGCCTTTTCCGTCAGGCAGGATTTCCCCGGCATAAAACTGGTACGTCCCGTCACGCTCGTAAACAGAAATGTAACCACGTATTATGACAGCCATGCCGTTATTCGGGCGAAAAGCTAAAGACCGGCTTTTCGAACGAAACATTACCACCTTCAATGTACCGGCGTTGTCCTTCAAAGTAAAATATAAATGGCCCGATGAGGCAGCTTTAAAATTGGATATCTCACCTTTAACCCAAACATTTGCCAGAAGGTAGTCGTTGTCAATGATATCTTTAATATGCCGGGTTAACTCCTCCACAGTTAGTATACGCAATGGGTTTTCCCCCTCCGGCGCCAACCTTATT
>CAYMJG010000012.1:2776-40816 GCA_964390855.1 uncultured Eubacteriales bacterium
AGGTGGCCATTCAGGTTCCTAATCCAAAACAAGATTACAATCAGGCGGCAGATTATTGTTTAAAACCCGTTTAGGAGTATATTCTGTAATGTTTTCAACTACCTTGCCCAGAATGCCATTAACAAATTTACCTGAGTCCGTCCCGCCAAATATTTTTCCCAGCTCAATAGCCTCGTTTACCGAGACATTGTTTGGGATGTCGTCGCAAAAAAATACCTCGTATAAGGCCAACCTGATCAGGTTCCGATCCACGTTGGCTATCCTTTCAAGTTTCCAGTCCCTACTAACAGCAGCGATAACTTGATCAATAAATACCAGGTTAGCCAGTACACCATGAACAAGTTTACTGACAAAATCATCGTTGTCTGTCATTATACCGAAGTTTTCATTCATATGATCTATCGCTTTACTGGGATCGGCGCCGCCGATATCAATTTGAAACAGCACCTGGAGCGCCCTTTCCCGGGCCTGTCTTCTACTCATTTTGCCTCCTGAAGGTCATCTGAAATATAAACTATCATGCCCCTGATAGATTTTTTTACTGACGTTCCCCGAAAAATTTCGCGAATATCGACTTGAAGTCTACCTGATCGTCCAGCCTTTTACCGATATGATAGCCGGCAATAATGCAAGCAGTAACAAAAAGCGCTTTCAACAAACCATGTGTAATGGCAAACCAGCCAAAGAGCAGTCCAAGCAGGATGCCAACAATTTTTCCGGGGTGTTTTTCAATAAAATCCTGAAACATACCCATTTAACCAGTCCTTTCCCCAATGGCCTATTCAACCCTTGGCTTCGTCACGGAGATGCTTTGGATATGCACTTCTACGCTGCTTACCTGCAACCCTGTAACCTCAAACACCTTTTCCTTAATCGTGTTTTGGATTTCTGCAGAGGCGTCCGGCACATTGATATCCGGTGTTACTGAAGCCTGTACCTTCAAACCCACACCTTGGGGAACCCCGACCATCCGCGAACTTACTTCCTTTACCCCTTGTATGCGCCCTGCCGCCTTGTTTGCCAGGTCCTCTACAGCGCTCAGGGACAAATTTACCTGGCCCAGGTCGTTTTCCGCCAACACTACGTGACGCAAATTTTTTTGGGGCCTGTAAATACTAACCCAGATCAGCCTGATTCCAATTAGTATTACAATAGCCATGAGAGGCCAGAATATTTCCGGCCGGCCCGGGTAAAAAATATCCCTCAGCAGGATCCAGGGCGACGGCCAGCCAAGCATAACTGCCGAAATAAGGATAAACAACAAAGTGATAAATAAGGAATAGACTGCAAATATAACACGATCAAAGGGATTCAACCGGACAAACCTCCTTAAAAAGTAACCCCCTCGTAAGGGGGGGTTGACTCCGTCGTTATCTAACCCTGTGCTCTTCCTCCTTTGACTCCGAAGCAAAAGCAACTCCCTGGACGTTAACATTGGCCTCGACAACAGTCAGTCCGGTCATCTGCTCAACGGCGCTTTTCACGCTTTCCTGTATCTGGGCGGCAATATCAGGTATGCGCACCCCGTAGTCCATGATCACAGAGAGATCTATCGCCGCCTCTTTTTCCCCTACTTCCACCTTTATACCCTTGGACAGGTTTTTCTTACCCAGCATTTCCGCAATACCGCCCGCGAATCCGCCGCTCATGCCGGCTACTCCTTTTATTTCTATGGCTGCTAAGCCGGCAATTACTTTTACAACATCATCGGCAATCCTGATTGTGCCCAGATTTGTGTGCTCCTCACTGGCAATTTCACTGGGATCCATCTAAACACCCCCATTAATGTATAGTTTAGATATGATTTTTTTAAATATCTCAAATTTTGTTTCCCTGAATCAGTGGTTTATGATCATGTTTGGGATCAATAAAAATTGGCAAATTTAGCACGTTTATTATAGCAAATATGGCAAATTAACGCAAACGGAAACTTTTTTATCTCTATTCGCCAAGAATACGCCGCTGGATAAAATTGGTGTAGATTTCACCACGCTGGAAAAAAGAATTCCTTAAAACCTTTTGGTGAAAAGGAACAGTAGTGGGAATGCCCTTAATTACAAACTCCTGTAGCGAACGCTGCATGCGGGCAATAGCCTCCCCCCTGTCCCGACCCCAGACAATCAGTTTGCCGATTAGGGAATCATAATAGGGCGGTATTGTGTATCCGGCATAGACAGCGCTGTCTACCCTGATCCCAGGCCCGCCGGGGGGTATATACGTGTTAATTTTGCCTGAACATGGCCTGAAATTATTATTTGGATCTTCGCTGTTGATCCGGCATTCAACAGCGTGGCCCCTGATCAAGACATCCTCCTGTTTGAACCCCAGTTTTTCACCTGCCGCCACACGTATCTGTTCTTTAATCAGGTCAACACCGGTGACCAGTTCGGTAACCGGGTGCTCCACCTGGATCCTGGTGTTCATCTCCATGAAATAAAAATTTTGATTTTTATCAAATAAGAATTCAACGGTCCCTGTGCTGTGATAGTTTACCGCCCTGGCTGCGCGCAAAGCTGTATTTCCCATCTCCGTCCTGATTTCAGTTGTGAGTGCAGTTGATGGCGCTTCCTCTATCATCTTTTGGTTGCGCCTCTGGATTGAACAGTCCCTTTCGCCTAGGTGGACAATGCTGCCGTGCATGTCTCCCAGGATTTGAAACTCAATATGCCTTGGTTCTTCTAAATATTTTTCCATGTACATCTCGTCGTTGCCAAATGCGGCTTGTGCCTCGGATTTGGCCGTGTTCACGGCGTTTTTTAGTTCTTCGGGACATTGCACTATTCTCATGCCCCGGCCGCCTCCGCCCGCACTGGCTTTGACAATCACCGGGTAGCCAATCTTTTCGGCGGTTTCCACTGCTTTGTCCATGTCCCTGATTACCCCGTCTGATCCCGGCACAACAGGAATACCTGCACCAATCATGGTTTCCCGTGCTAGGGCCTTATCCCCCATCCGTTGGATGGCCTGCGCGGGGGGGCCAATAAAAATGATGCCGCATTTTGCACATACTTCGGAAAAATCTGCATTTTCCGCTAAAAAACCATATCCGGGATGGATGGCGTCCGCCCCGGAAATGATTGCGGCGCTGATAATGTTGGTAATGTTCAAGTAGCTTTTGGCTGATGGCGCCGGTCCGATGCAGAAAGCCTGATCCGCCCATAACACGTGCAGGCTGTCGCGATCCGGCTCGGAATAAACGGCAACTGTAGCGATGCCCATTTCCCGGCAGGCCCTGATAATCCGGACGGCTATTTCACCCCGGTTGGCAATCAATAGCTTTTTAATCATGTTTTTCCTCCATGGGGTCGATTAAATCATATTTCATTATTCCCTAATCAGGAAAATAACCTGGCCATACTCCACCGGCTGCCCTTTTTCTACATTTATCTCCATAATTTCGCCATCATACTCAGATTTAATCTCATTCATTAACTTCATTGCTTCAATAATACATAGGACCTGCCCTCTGTTCACCCTGTCTCCCACTTTTACATAAGGGGCAGACTCGGGGGAGGGCGCGTCATAAAATGTACCGACCATGGGCGCCTTGACAGGTTGCAGGCCGGATGCAGTCTGATCCTTTACCTGTTCAGGCGGTACTGCTTCTAGACCGGATATTTCTTGATCCGGTCGATTAACCCGCGAAACATTTCCCGGTAACGGCGCTTCAACTGGGTGCGAGCCGCCTTTTCTAACTGACAGCTTAATACCGGCGCTTTCCAGGGATATTTCAGCAATATCTGTGCCACCGATAAAGCCGATCAAATCTTTGACATCAGATATATTCAATTCCCCTACCCCCCTGGCAGTATCAGTACCTGACGCCTTGTTGGCAGTCCGCCCCGGCGAGGTTGTTTTCCCGGGTCCGCCCGCTTTTTCCTGTGACGGTGACTTCTCAGTCACCATAGGTGCAGTTTTTTCTAGCTTCGGCGTGTTTTCTTTGCTGTTATTAGGTTGTTCTTCCTGGTATTTTCCACTGCGTCTGAACTCAAAAAACCGCCTGGCTACCTGGGGAAATAGGGTGTACGAAATAAGGTCTTCTTCACTGCTGATCTGGCCGATCATTTCATGTCTTAGCTTTTCCATCCGTGGCTCCAGCAGGTCGGAAGGCTTGCCGTTAATAGGCACGCGGTCCCCAAGGACCTTTAGCGCTATATCCGGGTCAATCGGCGCCGGGGTCCGTCCGTAATAACCCTGGATATAGTCACGCACCTCACCCGGGACCAGTTTGTAACGTTCTCCCGTCAAAACATTCAGCATGGCCTGTGTCCCCACAATTTGGCTGGTAGGTGTAACCAAGGGCGGGTAACCCAGGTCCTTTCTAACCCGGGGGATTTCCTCCAGGACCTCTCCCAGACGGTAAAGAGCCTTCTGTTCTTCCAACTGGGTTAAGAGGTTGGATATAGCGCCGCCCGGTACCTGGTGGTCAAAAACACGCATATCGTTTATTCTTGTGACACCCCGTTTAAAACCATTGGCCTTTCTTATTTTTTCAAAGTATTCGGCTATTTCAAAGAGCCTGTGGATATCAAGTTGTGTATCCCGGGGAGAGCCGTGCAGGGCGCGGACCACTGTCTCAACAGGCGGTTGGGAGGCGCCGAAGGCAAGAGGCACTGTGGCTGTGTCAATAATATCCGCGCCCGCTTCAGCGGCCTTTAGATAGGTGCCCACCGCCAGTCCGCCAATATAGTGGCAGTGCAATTGTACAGGCAGATCATGTTTTTCCTTAAGCAATTTAACCAGCTCATAGGCCCGGTAAGGATCTAAAAGACCGGCTGTATCCTTTATGCAAATTGAATCGGCGCCCATTTGTGCCAGCTGCCGGGCCAGTTCCGTATAATGCTCATTAGTATGGATCGGGCTCACTGTGTATACCATGGCTGTCTGGACGTGCGCACCGGCTTTTTTCGCTGACTGTATTGCCGTTTCCAGATTGCGTATATCATTCAAGGCGTCGTATACCCTGATAATACTAATGCCGTTTTCCACCGACTTCGTTATATAAGCGTCAACCACATCGTCCGGGTACTGCTGGTAGCCGACCAGCGACTGTCCCCTGATCATCATCTGCAGGGGCGTATTGCGGATGATCTTTTTTAACTGGCGCAGTCTTTCCCAGGGATCCTCGTTAAGATATCGCAAACCCACGTCAAAGGTATTTCCACCCCATACCTCCAGGGAATGGTACCCAATGCTATCTAGTTTTTCGGCAATCGGCAGCATTTCAGCAGTGCGCATCCTGGTTGCCCAGAGGCTCTGGTGGGCGTCGCGCAAGGTTGTGTCAGTGATTTTTACTCTATTTCCCATGTTCATACCCCCCTTATAGGCAGGAATATAAAAATCAGGTTGCTACCCTACCGAAGACAACCTGATCACTATTGTGCCCATAAAAATATTATATTTGATTAATCGGGCTTTGGAAACCTCTTTGGCGCAAGTATACAATATATACACAATACGTTTGGCGCATGCGGCCTAAAAGAGTCCGGCAAACAGGGGAGCTCCCTTCTCTAAATTTTTGATATGATCACGATGTTTTGAGCATCAACACCGGTCTTGAGAGAAACAAGGCTGTTTATTTCGCCGGATTCACTCGCCGTCAGCCTGTCCGCTGTGACTATCACTGTCACCACCCGTTCATCTGTAATAACCGCGGCATCCCTGAACCCCTTTGCCTTGAGCATACTTTCCAGTTCTGTCTCTATCTCCATTTTGCTGCTGATAGCCAGCAGGCGCTCCTGCGCCTTTTGCCTGATTTCCAAAGCTGACTTGTCGTTATTGATCACCTCCCGCAGCCACTCAATCCCCTGTCCCCGCGTCCGCTCTCTTTCCAGCCGGTACTCGACAAAGAAATCGGAACTTTTATCCGGTCCGTTGGAGTCCGGCCCTTCCGTCTCTGCTGCCAAAAAGGGTTGCGGGGTGACATCTTCAATGTTAACATCGCTTACCGCAGGCAACTCCACAGGCATATCCCGGCCCGGGTTTTTTTGTTCAAACAAACCCCATTTCAGGCCGGCCAGCAGGAGCAGTACTCCACATGTGCCTGCTAAAATTAACGTCAATGTGCGCCGCTTAATAATAACAGAAAACATCTTCATCTCCTTTCCATCGGCAGGACAAGTATCTTCTGGGGTTCCACCCCGATCGCAACCCTGGTTGCTTCGTAAAGATTTGCCTTAACCCTGGCGTTGCCGGCGCCGGCGGCTACTACCAGCACCCCGGCTATTTGTGGAGCAATCCGCCTTTCAACCACTGGCTGTTCACCCCCGCTGCCATTGCGGTTCATAACCAGTTGACTGCTTCCCGTATCCTCTGTGGTAGTGCGCATACCGCCACCCTGGTCTTTTTCTTCAGTTGTTTTTTTACCTGTGGTGTCGTTTGCAGCATATTCCGATCTGGTGGTAGCTGACAGCCGCACGGAAACTTCAACCTTGCCGGCGCCTTCCACCCGGCTTAACATTTCACAAAGCATGCGGCTAAGCTGTTCTTCTTCGGCAGTCATTTCACTCCTGGCCGGTTCAGGCGCAGCGTTAACATTGCCTTCCCGCTGCAGCGTTTGTCCGCCTGGGGCCTTTGTTTCCTGATCACCACCGATAAATGAGGATATAACCAGGATCGTCACTCCCAGAGCCGCCAGCGCAAGCAGCCACAAGCCGCGCCCTCCCCCATCTTTTAATGGCACCCTGTTTTCCTTCCCCTTGTTAAAACCAAGATATTCGAGTAGATTGCGCAAATAACCACCTCCGTTTATCTGTACATAACTTTTACCTGCTGCTGTCCCAAACTATAAAAATCGGCTACCGTGCCAATCAGGCCTGACACGGTCCCACGCGGCGGCCCGCCGCCTGCTTCCCGTTCCGGTCTTTTTTCATCGGCGCCGTTGACAGTTATGGTGATAGGCTTTACCTCATCGACAGCGATACCGTTTTCCCCGGATGTCCCGCCGGCTGTTTGCGTGACATATAAAATTATTTCATTAATCTGGCCAAAGTCAGGTTCACCGCAACGGGATTGGACCTTCACGGCCACATCAACCACCGGGGTGTCCTGATAGATGCCGGTAAGTGCCATAATTTGCCTGGCTATGCCAGTCTCAAATTGTTCAATCGCTTTCTGCTGCTGATCGCCGGACATCTTTTTTCCTGCATCAATAATGCTGGAAACCCGCGTTTTATCATCTTCAGTGATGAATGCAGACAACCCGTCGCTGAGGTCACACCGGGTCATAGTCCCCACCGCTTGAATCACAGCGATGATAATCAGCAGCCCCATAACCATTTTTACATATTTTTTTAAATCGCCTATCGGCAAGAACATCTCCAGAAACAAAGCCAGGATCACTATGATCACGATGTTCTGCACCAGGATGCGGATTGCTTCCAATGGACCCCCTTTCCCGGGCAGGCTTAAATGCCGGATGCCGGCCGTCATTGCCGTTGTCCCGTTACCTGAGCATAACAGTTATGTTGCCTACGCCAACAACTATGGTAATAGTAAAAAAGAACAGCAGTCCTGCAGTGGCTACGGCGGCAAATACCAGAAAAAGGCTGTTGCCCAGTCCGTTCAGGCAGTCCACCATCTGTCCGTCAGCGACGGGCTGTATCAAGGAACCTGCCAGTTTATAGGTAAAAGCGAGTGTGACTATTTTTAGCAACGGAATGATCATTATTGCCCCGATCACCCCTATCCCCGCGATGCCCAGCGCATTTTTAATTAACAGCGAGGAACTTATGACGGCATCAAGGGCGTCTGATAACATTCCTCCAACCATGGGCACAAAGGTTTTAACTGTAAATCTTGCCGTCCGATACGTAACTGAATCGCTCACTGCGCCGGCTACACCCTGGAGCGCCAGCACCCCGAGAAATATAGTGGTGAAAACACCCATTAAACCCATAGCGGCAGTCTTCAAAAGGTCGGCCAGGTTTGTTACTTTAAACCGGTCAGTGAGATTGCTGACAACCCCCAGAATGGCGATAAAAAAGAACAGAGGCAATATTATGTTCTTGATCAGGGAGCCGAATATAGCAAGCGTGGCCAGGATCACCGGACTAAAAATAGCCGCGGAGGCAAATCCGCCCACAGCCACCAGCAGGGTCAGCAAGACTGGCAGCAGCGCCTGCATGAAGGTGACCATGGCGTCTACCACATCCCTGCCTGCGTTTACCGCCAGGGAGAAAGAACCGACTGCAATTGTTATCAGGACTAGGTAGGTAACGGAATAAGCCAGTTGTCCGGTCGTTGTTTTTTCAAAGGAACATACCAGGTTCTGCAACACGGCGCAAATTACCGCCAGGACCACCAGTTTGCCCAGCAGGGCAAAGTTGGCTACCACCTCTTTGAACAGCATGCTCATAATATTATTAAGGACCTCAGCCGGTTTCCAATCCTGTTCGCCCCTAACCAGCTTTATAACCATATCTTTAAAATCAAACTGCGGCACGACTCCTCTAACAGTGTTGTCCAACTGGTTTATATAGAGCTGCGCATCCTCAAGATCCAGCGGGTCGACCAGGCTTTCCCGGTCGGTTTCGACGGCAGGCGCCGCAATACAGCCCGCAGGTGAAAAAACAAAAAGGATAACCAGTACCAACATAAACACCCTCATCACTAAACACCACCTGGGGGACTGCCCCCCTAGCATTTATTTCCACCCAACTGCTTGGCGGATGATAGCCCGCCACCCCAATCGGGGACATACCACGATCCCAAAGAAATACCCAAAAGAGAGATGTGTCCCCGTACCTCTGTTGCTGCGCCATGAAACGAAAGGGCGAAGCAGAAAAATGGTTTATCCCCGCCCCGCTGCCATTAACGCAGAAACGGGGGGTCTGTTTCGCTTCACGGCACAAGCTTCAGCAGCATCGTCAGCACCGCCACCACAATCGGCACCGCCAACACCATAATTAGAATTTTAGCGGCCAGCTCGATCTTTGAAGCGATTGTCCCCTCACCTGCATCGCGGCAGATCTGCGCGCCAAACTCTGCAATATAAGCAATACCGATTATTTTAAGAATGGTCCCCATATATACCATGCTGACGCCCGCCTGATCAGCCAGTTCCTTGATTACATCTATTATTGAACTGATCTTTCCCAGCACCAACAGGAAAATAACAACTCCTGCGGCAGCGCTCAAAAGGACCGCCAACTCCGGCCGTTGACTCCTGACCACAACTATCAGCACGGTAGCTATCAGCCCGATAGCCACTATCTGCAATACATCCACGGGGACTGCCCCCTAGTATTTATTCCCAACCCAACTACTTGGCGGGCGATTAACGATTCAATGCCGCAAAAACGGGGGTGTTTCCCCGGTCCTATTAGAACAGTTTGAAAACAGATTTGACCTGATCAAACAGGATCGCCAGCAGCTGGATTACCCATATGAAAACGATAGCAAGACCGGCCAGGGTAACAATATGCCCCTGCTCTTCTTTGCCGGCCTGCTTTAATATCGCGTTAAGGACTGCCACCAGGATCCCCACACCGGCAATTTTAAAAATTAAATCAACACCGTTAACCATTGCCCCACCTCTTCTCCTTAATAAAGAATTAGAACAACCAGCAGGCCGCCCAGGAAACCGAGGTGGTTCCACAGTTTTACATTACGGGCAGCTTCATCTTCCGCTTTGACATTTTCAAATTTAATCTGTTCCATGGCCAGGTTCAAGTGTTTGACCTGATCCGCACGGTCTGAAATCCCCAGGGAGGAACCGAGGCTGCGTAAAATGATTAGGTCCTGCCGGTTTAAAGCACTTTCCCGGTAATAAGCGCAAAGGGAATTTTCCCAGGCGGTTGCGGCGGTAATCCCAGCAACAGAGGAAAGCCCTGCCGCAGCCCGGCTGAACAGAGGCGCCACGGCCCGATCGCAGCGCTTGGCCACCTGTTCCAGGGCTATCTTGAGGTGGTTTGCCCCGTAAGAAATTTCCGTTTCCAGCATTTTAAGCGCGTACCCCAGTGACTTCAGTTCTCTTGGCCTGCGGCTGTACCTGCCGGCCACAGCCATACCGCCGATGCCTGCACAGGCTACCACCATGGCGGCTGCAATCAGTTTTATCATTTTTTCACCCCCACTTCCCGGAAGGTCTTACCGTCAACTATATTTTCAACTGTTCCTACACCACGGGAGCGGCTTAAAATTATATAGCGCTCGATCATCCTGGAGCGGATCAGCCTGCTCAGCACAGGTCTTTCAGCCAGTTCAGCCAGAGACGAGCCATGGGCTGTAAGAAGGATCTTGACCCCAGCGTTTAAAACCTCCTCCATGGCGTCAACATCCTCCCGGCGGCCAATCTCATCGGCCGCAATCACCTGCGGCCCCATCGAACGCAAAAGCATCATCATCCCTTCCGCCTTGGGGCAGCCGTCCAAAACATCAGTCCTTACGCCTACGTCCCGCAGAGGCGCCCCTCTGTAACAGCCCGCTATTTCAGAACGTTCATCAACCAGCCCTACTGTAAGGCCGGGATCGAGGAGGCCCCGGATACCGTTACTGATCTGCCTGACTATGTCTCTTAGCATGGTTGTCTTGCCGCACCCGGGCGGTGATACCAGGATGGTATGATAAATTCCGCCGTTTTTTTTATTAACGATGTGAGGCAGCAGCCCGGCCGCCGCTCCCGCAATCTCACGGGAGACACGCAGGTTGCAGCAGGACAGGTTTTTTAAGGTCCTCACTTTCCCCCCGTCTAATACCGCCCTGCCCGTGACACCCGCCCGATGTCCTCCCGGCAGGGTTATAAATCCAGTCCGTAGTTCCTCCTCCAGGGCATAGAGTGAGGAACCGCTTACCAGGTCGATCAGATTTTCCATATCTGCCGCAGTAACATGATAGGCCTCAACAGATTGTCGCGTCGCCTTCCCGTTTGGACCTATAAATATATCCCCCGATGACAGCCTGAGCAGCAGTGGTTTACCAAGCCTGACCCTAATCTCCTCAAGGCTGTTAAGGACCGGATCCGGCTGGGCCGCTACGATGCGCCTGATATTAAGGGGAAGCACCAGCAGGATTTCACTGCCTGCCCAGGCACAGCAACGGTCAACCATATAGTTTTTGGAACCTGCACCGTTCATGGACAGCCCTCCTGGTAATAAATATTTACTCTAACGGGAAAATATGCCAGAGTTATATCGAAGAAGTGTTTTAGTTTTGTTTTAAAAACCACCAGAAAGGCAAAAAAGATGCCGTTAAGGTTAATGGCATCTTCAAAGAATCGGCTTTAAAGGCTGACAAGAATTTATAGCTATAGGCATAAAAATAAGCGACAGGTGAAACCTGCCGCTTATTTACCCTGCTTTGCCTGGGTATTAGATAACCTCATCCGTCTGCTTTGCATCTGATACTTTTCCAAGCAGCGTTTCCGGTTCGTCAGCCGCCTGGTGCATGTCGTCATTAACAAAGACTACCTTGTCACAATTAGGGCAGGTAACCTCTATAACGTCATCATCACCAACAATGTTGGCGTCAAAACAAACTGTCTCACCGCAGCCCGGGCAGTCCACCTCGATGTATTTGCCACCGGCATTCATATCGTCGGTTTCATAAATCTCATCTTCCAGGTGGAAAAGGTCCTCATCAATACTATCAAGATATTCTTCCATCTGCTCCTGCGCTTCCTCAAGGCTGCCGACTGAATCAGCGAATTCATCCAGGAGCTCAATAATTCCATGAAGCAGTTTGCCTTCTTTGTTTTCCGCACTAACTTCCAGACCGGCAGACAGGCCCTGCAGATAGGCTACTCTTGTCTTGAGATCATTCATAAATGTTTAACCCCCCCAAATAATAATATTGCTGGTTTTGGCCTTTATAGCTTGTCGCAAATAGGAGGTTTTTAAACATTTAGCACATTTTTGGAATAAGATTTTATTGTTGGCAAAGGTTCTCTAAGCGCGTTTGATGTAGTTACCTGTCCTTGTGTCAATTTGCAGCCTGTCCCCAATGTTGATGAAAAAGGGCACCTGGACTATCGCTCCTGTTTCCAGGGTTGCCGGCTTGGAACCGCCTGAAGCTGTGTCTCCCTTGATGCCGGGGCTGGTTTCAACGACTTCCAGTTCCACGAAGTTTGGCAGATCCACGCCAATAGA
Source organism: uncultured Eubacteriales bacterium (assembly GCA_964390855.1). Lineage (GTDB taxonomy): Bacteria > Bacillota > Desulfotomaculia > Desulfotomaculales > Pelotomaculaceae > Syntrophopropionicum. The sequence goes on from CAYMJG010000012.1 coordinate 14,863, forward strand.
TTTTTCCTGGAAGGTCAGCAGGTGGATACTCATGTTTTCTTTTAAATATTTAACAGCGTCGCCCAACTGCTCAGCGCTCATAGCAATCTGATCGTATGTTTCCATGTCCATGAAATTATAGTCTTTCCCGTCGTTGTAGAGGTACTGTACCTCGCGGCGCTCTATTCTGGCTTTGGGTATTTTTTCCCCGGCGTTAAAGGTTTTTTCAACTAGCGCACCTGTTCTGATGTTGCGAAGCTTCGAACGTACAAATGCAGCTCCCTTTCCAGGCTTTACATGCTGAAAATCTACGACCTGAAAAACGTCTCCCTCCAGTTCAATGGTCAGTCCGGTTCTGAATTCATTTGTTGAAATCAATGCCCCCATCTCCCGTATGTAAAATTTTTATTGCAGCTCATTTTCCTGCCCTAAAGGACCAATAATTCTTCTTTGGGCGTTTTCGTTAAAATTCTACAGCCATTTTCCTCGACCAGAACAGTATCCTCGATCCTGACACCGCCCCAGTTTTTTATGTAAATCCCCGGTTCAATCGTAATTACCATTCCGGGCTCCAGAACAGTGTCGACCTTGGATGCCAGCCTGGGGTTTTCATGAATATTCAGCCCTAGTCCATGTCCGGTGCTGTGACCGAAGCATTCGCCGTAGCCATTCTTTTCAATGATACCCCGCGCGGCACTGTCTACATCTGAAGCGCGCACACCGGCTTTAACGGCGGCGGCGGCATTCATCTGCGCTTCCAGGACAATCTCATATATTTCTTTCTGCCTTGTGTTTGGACTGCTTACTACCACCGTCCTGGTTATATCGGAGTGGTAGCCCCGGCAAACCGCTCCAAAATCAAATGTGACCAAATCTCCCGCCATGATTGTTTTGGGGGAGGATACTCCATGCGGCAGGGCGGAACGAACACCGGAAGCGACAATAAACCTGAACGCCGGTCCGTCAGCCCCCATCCTGCGCATGGCGTATTCCAGACGCAGTGCTATCTCCTGCTCAGTAACCCCCGGTTTAACAAGATGCAGGATTTGCGCAAAGGCCTGATCGGCAATGCTGACTGCTTGATCTATCAAATCTATTTCAGATTCGTCTTTGAGGATCCTCAGTTGCTCAACCCGATCGCTTAATGGTTTAATTTCCACCCCTTCGCATACCTTGCTGAGGTTAATAAACTGGCTATAGGTCAGATGATCACCCTCAAGGCCCAACCTGGAAAGGTGTTTTTTTCTCAGGATTTCGAAAAGCGCAGCCGCATATGTGCCTGAAACCTCAATAACCCGGCACCCCGGGCTTTCTATGGCAGCCTGCTCCATATAGCGAAAATCAGTAAGCAGATATAACTGATCGGGCGTCACCAGCAGAGCTCCTGTTGAACCCGTAAAACCAGTAAGATAGAAGCGGTTTTCCGGGTTGGTGATATAGAAGGCATTTATTTTTTCCGGCCCAAATAGATTGCGCAGTCTGCTTACCCTTTCCAGCAAAATAATTGTCCTCCTTATGGTTTCGCCAGCGTTACCGCCGCCCGCAATGCCAGCAGGTAACCGGCAGCACCCAATCCGCTGATTTGTCCTGCAGCCACCGGGGCTATTACCGATCTGCCCCGAAAGTTCTCACGCGCATATATATTGGAAAGATGGACTTCTATGGCGGGGATCCCAACAGCGGCTATCGCATCCCGCAGGGCCAGACTGGTGTGGGTATATGCCCCCGGGTTAATCACTGCCGCATCCATGTCCGCCGTGTTGTGCAAAAGGTCGATCAGTTCGCCCTCGTGGTTTGACTGCCGGCATATTACCTCAACGCCAAGTTCAGCGGCCAGGTCGGACAACATCCCGTTGATCCGCTCCAGTGTAGTGTTGCCGTAAACAGATGGTTCACGCTTGCCCAGCAGATTTAAATTGGGACCATGCAGAACAAGGATTCTCAAAATGCCACCCCGCAATCACGGTATTCTGCTAGAAAGCCCGGCATAACGCCTTGAGCAGGCTGCAGATATTTTACCATAAATTTCTCACTGGTGACAACGATTTTAGACAATTGCGCTACTGCCCACTTATTACCATCTCTGCTATCCTAATCGTCGGTGAGCCTTTGCCGCCAAAAAAATGCAGGTCATTGCCGACCATATCAACACCGTTAAACAGCTCGATTATATTTCCCCCCAAAGCCATCCCGCGCACAGGTTTCGTTATTTCACCATTTTCAATCAAAAGGCCTGAAACACCCACAGAAAAATCACCGGAAATTGGATTCGCCGTGTGCATGCCCATCACTTCGGTGACATATAAGCCGTTTGCTACCCCCTTGATCAGCTCTTCAACTGATGTTTGGCCTGCCTCAATAAAAAAATTGGTTACGCCTACTTCAGGCGTCCCTTTAAAAGAACCGCGCACGCCGTTGCCGGTGGAATTGACGCCGTCTTTGGAGGCGGTATAGGTGTTATGAAGATACTGGTTCAGCACACCCTGATCGATTAACTTCGTCCGCGCTGTAGGGACCCCCTCCCCATCAAAGGGTGCGGAGGCGATACCCCCGGTCAGTGTGCCATCGTCTATGAGAGTCAGCTGACTGGCCGCCACCCTGGAACCAACCTTGCCGGCAAAAAGCGACCGGCCTTTTTGTACTGCGTCTGCAGTAAGGGCCGAACTAACCACACCTAGAAATCCCGTAGCCACATAGGGCTCCAATACGATGGCGACTTTACGCGTGGTTACCGGTCGTGCCCCGAACATCCGCACAGCCCGGCGTGCCGCCTCCCGGCCTATTTCAGCGGGTTTCAGGTTCTTCCATTTGAGGCCGAATTCCATGGCAAAGCCGGTCTGGCTATCGTCACCCTCGCCCGCCGCCAGAGCCAGGTAGATTCCGCAATAGGAACCTTTAAATACTGCACTCAGGCCAAGGCTATTGACTACAGTAACCAGTGCCTCACCGTCCTGGTAGGTTGAACTCTCAATTATTTTCACCCTGGGATCATAGTCCCGGGCTGATTCCTCCATATGCCTGGCTATTTCAATCTTGTGTTCGACAGTAGCCTCCCGGATGGCGGGGTCATAAATATCCAGATCCGGGTAGCCCCCGCCGGGAGACGGCAAGGTATTATGGGCGTCCAGGGCAGTTTTTTCACAATTAGCCAGCGCTTCTCTAGAAACATCAGCAATAGCCCGCGGGCTCAGGTCTGTGCTGAAGGAAAAACCTATCCTGCCGTTTCGAATGACACGCAGACCCAGGCCGCATTCCTCAGCCAGCTTCATTGTCTCGACGCGCGCCTCCCGCACGTCAATGCTAAGTTCCTTGGTACTGTTTATGTATGCCTCCGCTAATTCTGCGCCCATTTTCCTGGCCCTGCTTACTGCGTTTTCCGCGACACTTAAAAAAGCTCTTGTGTTTTCCAGAAAAACCACCCACCTTCCTTATCTTCAAAATAGTATAATTCAATGACAGTAAGAATATCCCTTTATTAGGAATACAAAAAAACTGCCTCCCGGCAGTTTAGTGAACAAATAGCGTTGTTGTCAACGCAAACAGGTGTCTGGCGGAAATTGGAGCAAGCTCTTGTACTGAGGCCTCAACAATCAGGCTCGGGTCCAATAGTGCCATTATTGCCACCCTTTCCCCGGTACCCTGGTTTGTATAAAAACCAATGATACAAAACTGCATGTCCTCGCCATATATTTTTCTGGTTACGATATCCCCAATTTTCATATTTTTACCCCCCATGAACCGAAAACCCTTACGTCGCCTTTAATCTCCTTATAACATATGCCTTGCAAAAAAAAATTGTGTATAAAATACACACAGTTTTAACAGACCAAATACTGTCTGTTTCCTATAATTAATCTATTTAAGGGCAACAGGTGTTTTAATGCTTTTTTGTTCTACGATTATTCCCGGTCAATAGTAGAATAATTTGCAACTAAAGATCCGGCAGGCGGAGGTGTTTATCCATCGGGGGGCTAACGTCGGTGCCCCCCACAGTGAGGGTGCGTATTAGAAGGGTCGGTTGGGCGTCGCTTACCGGCACACCCTGTCCGTCTTTGCCGCACGTGCCGATGGTAAAGCCCAGGTCATCTCCCACCATCTCAACGGTTTGCAGCACCTCGGGGCCATTTCCCGTAAGGGTGGCGCCCCGTACCATCGGGCCTATTTCCCCGTCCCTGATTAAATACCCTTCCGCCACATCGAAGACAAAATCACCGGTGGTCGTGTTCACCTGGCCGCCTCCCATTTTCTTCACAAGCAGGCCGCTCTTCGTTTCTTTGATTATTTTTTCCGGATCTGTCCTCCCGGGGGCGATGCATGTATTGCCCATTCTGGGTATCGGCTTGTGCTGGTAGGACTCCCTGCGACCGTGCCCGTTGGATTCTCTGCCGTCCTTGGAGGCGGTAAGCCGGTCGTACAGATAATCAACCAGCACCCCTTTTTCGATTAGGTTCACCTTGCGGGCCGGCGTTCCTTCGTCGTCAAAGCGGTAGGAACCATATCTGTTGTCGATGGTGGCGTCGTCATATACGCTTACCTCCCCGGAAGCGACAACCTGCCCCTTTTTACCAGCGTATACCGACAGGTTTTTTTGCGCCAGGTCGGCTTCAAGACCATGCCCACATGCTTCGTGCACCATTGTGCCTCCAGCCTCTGCAGCCATCACTACCGGCATCCTGCCCGCGGGCGCGGGCCTGGCCTTCAGCATTTCCAACGCCCGCTTGGCTGCCGAGGCGGCCAATTCCTCAGCTGAAAAATTTTTAAACAGTTCAAAACCGCACAGGCTTCCAACAGCCTCATAGCCGGTTTGTATCACCTGTCCGTTAGCCGCCACCGCCTGAACAATAAACCTGGTACGGATCCGCTCGTCTTCCACATAATTTCCGCTGCTGTTGGCGATGGTAACTTTTTGCGCCAAGTCACCGTAACCCACAATCACTTGCTTAATCCGCTCCTGATCAACCGCCCGGGCAGCGCGATCGGCTGATTCCACAACTGCTGCTTTTCGATCAGTGGACACCTCCCCCGGTTTTTCTTCAAATACAAAATCCACCAGCGGCTTTATTTTGACAAAGTCCAGGTTGACCCCTTTTTTACCGCTCACAGCGGCATGGCTGACAATTTTCGCCGCTGTAAGCAGTCCCTCCCGGGAAAGGTCATTGGTATAGGCATAGGCAGTCGAGTCACCGGACAGTACCCTTATTCCCGCGCCCGCTTCGACACCGGTATGGACCCGTTCTATTCTACCCGCCTCACAGCTGATACCGGTACTGCGTTTTTCTTCCACAAAAATATCGGCGAAGTCACCACCCCTGCCGGTGGCCGTATCAATAACCTCTTTAAGAATTTGCTTATCGATCAGGTTAGTTCACCCCATTATGTAAGTTTTAGTTTTAATGTTCACCATTAAGATATTTTTAATACAGTTGCGAAAAGGTCCATTGACAGCGGACGGGGATACTCTTTTCTACTAACCGCCGGGGGCGGTGGCCGGTTCTGTTTTTTGCACGGTTATTCCCTTTTCAACCCCTTGGGCCTCCAGCACAGGGCTGTGGAATTGTTCTGCATGAGTTTCCAGATAACCGTCCAATTCCGGCACTGGTACTAAAGCACCCGCCGGTTTGAAGACATCACCCCGGCCGGTCAGCCATTTGGAGATCTTTTCCGGATATAGATTTCCTTCAGGGTCTTTTACGGAAAATATAACAATACCTATTTCTGCTATAACCGTACCCGCTTTTATTGCGGCAGAACGGCCTTTGGCGCTGGACATCCGGTTTATTGTTTCAATCTGGAGGCTTCTAATCTCTAATAAGTTAGCACTATTGTTATTCTCTATCGTCCTGCAAAAATCGATCAGGCTGCGGTAGTCACCTTGCAGCACCAGCCTTACCGGCAACTCTAAAGTATGCTTTTTTTCAATAACCTCCCCCGGCATAATTTCAGCTGCAGCAATATGGCTTGATGCCGCCATAAGCCCAAGGAAAATAGTATCGGAGCCGTCTCTAGTAACCTGTCGAAAAGGCTCACTTTGTGTTCCATATTCTTCCTTGGCTTGTTCCAGCCTTTCACTCTCCAGTTTAAATGCCGCCACCGCGGCACGCGCTTTCAGCAATTTGTCATTTTCAACGACCAGCTCTTTTTTGGCTACGGTATAGGATTTTATTTGTGGAACTAATATAAAACAAACAAAGCAGCATAAAAAAGCGCCGGCCACAAGCCCGCATTTAAGCAGGCGATTCCTGCTGAACATTTTTTCCTCATCAGCCCTCGTCCTTTATTCTGGCAACAATCTCAAACTCCAACCCCTCGCTGATAGCTTTTGCCTTAACCAGTTTTACCTCTGCAAAGTAAGGCAGGCCGTTTAGGTTCTTAATATAGACACCGACCGATGGTAGTGTCTTGGCCAGGCCTTTAAAAGACACCAGGCTTGGAAGGGCGTATGGATCAGATTCCTGGTTATTATCAGGCAAGGTATGAAAAGGCCTGTCGGCAATCTCCAGGCTGGTCAACCATAAATCCACCGGCGCCACGTTACCAAGGTCATACATCAGGCCGGACCATGACCTGCGCCTTTTTAAAATCCGATCAAATTCTTCAGCAGCTGCTTCCAGTTCCCCTCTTTCATTGGTGATACCCGCCACCTGTTCAGCAACGGGGGCCAAGGAAACATACTGTGTTTTTATTTCGCTAAGTTCACTTTTTACAATACCATAATTGACTAGAAATATTAGATAACACACAACTATCACTATCGGGGGCAACGCCACCGCCAGTATTGCCGCCAGCCTGCGGATGTCGATTGCCCCCTCGCGCTGCAGGTGTTGGGGCAGCAGGTTTATTTTATACACTTCCCGGGCCTTTCACCTCCCGTAAAGCCAACCCGATCGGGATCGCGTATGCCGGATCATATATATCGTCCCCTGTGAAATCTATATGCGGGCTGCCGATTGTGGTGTTAATCCCCAGGTTCCGGCGCAAATATTTATTAAGCTTTTCCGGATTGTTTATCTGTCCGCTCAGGAGGAGCCTGTCCACTGAAATTTTCTCATATGCCGAGTAATAATCCAGCGACCGCTGGAGTTCCCTTGAAATCCCCGCCGGATCCTCACTTCCTGCGGGCAGCAGGCGAATAAATCTAATCACTCTGTCCTCAATCAGGACAAAGTGTGAGGTTTTTGTGCCGATATCCAACATGGCCGTGCCACCCTGCGTGTTTCCGGCAAAAACACGCCACAAGGCAAATGCCTGCAGGTCTATTGCCGTCACTGTATAACCGGATCGGGAAAATATGCCGTGATACTGGTATATTATCGTCAGGGGAACGGCAAGGATCAGCAAATCCTGCAGGTCTTGTTCCACGGCGGCAAACCCGGACCCCTCCCCCAATTTGATCCCGGTGCTCTCCCCCGTCTTTCCCAGTTTAACGTACCTGATTGCCAGTTGACTGACTGGAACAGGCACATATTTCTGGATTTCAATTCTCAGCGCCGACCAGAGCTCTTTTTCAGTCATCTGCGGCAGTTGGACAATTCGGCACACTACCTTTTCACTGCTGATACAGGTAATGACCTCCCGATAATTAGGATTTAAGATTTCCCTTAAGACCTTAATCAGCGCTTCTTCGTCCAGGTTATCACCCCAGACCTCCGGCGGACTGGGCGCCGTCCGCAGCGCGACAACCTCCGGGGTCCCGTTTATTACCATCACTTCCGCTACCTTGATGTGTTTTTCCCCAATGTCCACACCGGTAAAGTGTTTCTTTTCCGGCAGAATATTTCTAAGATATTTTTTTAGACCTACTCGTTCCATCTGGTAATCCTCACAAAGCAAGTAGTCCAACTGCTATTGTCACGGAAAGAATTAAATATGTCCTGATCATATAAGGCGCTGAGACTGCTGTCAGGCCCGGTCAGGGCAGTCGCCAGCACACTGCCTTTTACAGTGGCGCCACTATTGAAATTCACCTGCCCTCCGCTATATAGCAGCGCGTCTATTTCCCCATTTTCCGCACCGGAGCAGATTGGGCCTGTCGCCAGTATCGCCAGGCTGTCGCTATCGCCGGACCTTATTAAATTACCCAGAGTGACACTGCCGTCAATGATCAAAAGGGCATTGCCACTATACGTGCCTGACAGCTCGCGGTTACCGCTGACAAAATATATGCCGTTTTGAAAAACCATGGCGTCGCCGTCAGCCTCCGGCAACCGGAAATAGCCGGCGTTTTTTTGGTACCAGGCCAGCTTGGCGGCGCTGAGGAGGGCGGGAAAACCGTCTTTGACAGGTATTTTTGCAATCAGATCCTTTGCAGGAAGTATTTTAGTAATCCCTTTAAGCTCCTCAGGCGTCTTGCTGATATCATCAACATAAACGGATCCATTGATGGAGAGCAGTCCCGCACCGGTAAAATCCACACCGCCAAGGGCATAGATATCCCCGTTGATTTCTATGGCGCCGCCATCTTCACACTGTAAACAAACAAGTCCGCGGCAGAACACATCCCCTGCAATATGTGAGCCATCCCGAATAACCACATCGCTGAAAAAATATGAGTCTGCAGCAAGGTTAAAAACATTGCTGCCGGCAGAACTAGCGTCGGTCACCATAAGCCCGGCAAACAGGTTTTCCGGGTAAACATACTCCAGTTCCGCCTCCGTTTTGATTCTCTTTATACAGTTGCCGCATTTGCCCCGGCATTCTATATCCAGTGTGACGCGCCTGACGTCTTCAAATATTTTTTTTATCCTGATATCCTCAAAAGTACCCTCCCCATAAAAATTTTTCCCGCCTAAGTTATTAGCGAGGAAATCATATATCTCATCATTTCTATCGCTGACCTTTAAATTTTTCAACCAGGGCGGACCGTTTTTCGCTTCCGCCAGGACCTTTTCCACACCGGCCTCGGCAATATAATACGCCTTTTCTTGATTTACCTCAAAGGCGGCAATTTTTGCGGTGTTTGTCCCCATAGCAAGAACAGCGCTGCACAGTAAAAACATGGCCAGGACTAACGCCATCACTATCAGCATGCTCTGGCCCCTTATGTCACGCGGAATCATATCTATATACCATCTGCCAACCCTGCCGGCTAACCCTTTCTCACATGCGCTTTTGTGCTCATTTCAATAATACCGCTATTTCCTTTTTGACCTCTGATGGTGACCGTAGCCACCCTGCTTTCCGGATCGTAGACAAAATTTATGCACTGTATGTGGCTGGCCAGCGGCAGGTAAACACCCCCCACATTTACCTCAGCCTCCCCCCCGGCGCGGTCATACCTGTAACCCTTGATGCTTCCGGAAACAGGTGTTAACACAATCTGGGAATCATTAAGTACCGTTACATTCCCGGCCTGCCTGATACCATAACTGATCTTTTTTAAGGCAAAGCGCAAATTTTCCTGTACTTCAATTCTGTCTCCGTCCCTTGCATAGGAAACGTACAACCCCGTATAGACATATAATGCGGTGGAAAGCATTAAGAGAAATATTACAGTAGCCACCATAACTTCGATGATCGTGAATCCCTTGTTGCCGCGCATCAATAATTACCTCACAAGTTTTTCAGTTGTTAAAGAAACCTGCCTCTCCTGCCCTTTTACCGTATAGTAGACTGTTACCCCAATCGTTTTAAGGCCACTTTGCCCATTTTTCATACTTATCTCATAACGGTAATTCCCCGGGCAGTAACGGTACAGCAGATAAGAAGATGTGGCGTCGGGGATGACAAACCAGTCCGAGTCCAGCACTGCCCTGCGTGGGGCGCCGTTATAGCCTGTAACCTTTTTTATCTGTCCGGAACCGGTACCGTGACAAATGGCAATACTAAAATTATTGTAAAAACCATCGATATCGCTTGCTCCCTGTTCCAACGTGACTGTATTTTCACTCGCCCCTTTTGATAGCCCCAGCTGGTTATCCGGTATGCTTTTTATTTCCTCAACCACTGCCCGGGCCAGGTTCAAGGCTGAAATTATTTCTCCCGCTGCAGCCGCTTGAATGCTGCCCTCCCGGTACATATGCATTAAGGGAAGGGTTGTAATCCCCAATATGAGAATGGCTACGCTAACCTCAATCAGGCTCATGCCTTTCTGGTTTAAGAACAATCTAAACACCAGCCCCCCATTCTATGGAGGCGGTTTAGTATCAACCCTTACCCGCCCTGTTATGGAAGCGACAACTATGAATAAGAAATCATCGTTTTTATTACAGATGGTGATATGCCCGCCCGCTAAAAAATCTTTTTCACGATATGGCTCACCTTTAGCATTGAACCTCAATCTATGGTCGAGACCGTTAGACGGCTTGTTGTCAAAATCAAAATTAGTTGCTACTAAATTAATCCCTTCCGGCAGGTTTACCTTTTTATAGGTGCTGGATTCCCGCTGTATATAATACCTTTCATTTTCACAGTCAAAAAGCATGGTATAGAAGGTGTCCTGGTTCATGCTCAGCTGTTGGGCTAGGCGCAAATCGGCTGCAATAGTTTTGGCGGCAGAGTATAATTTATGTCGTTCAAAGGCCCTGAAAAAAACTGGGGTGCAACTTATCAGAATGGCAAACAAGGAAAACACAATGATAAATTCCAGCAGGGTAAAGCCATTTATATTTATTGCATTCCCCTTTAGATTTAACATGGACATCAACGTCACTGACTTCGAATTGCTCAATATAGCAATTATTTCTACATTGGATTCCCTCTTTTGACATACCACACCAAATTACCTGCGTATAAAAGATCAACATTTGTCGAATGAAAAAAAATTTATTTAGTATGATAACTGAAGGCCAACAAAAAGGGGCTGATCTGGGACATGGCATCTAAAAAAAACAAAAATAAAAGGGGCCTTTTTGCATTCCTCGCATCAACCAATCTTTTTAGGGCGGGCAAGAAAACAAAGGATACGAATGAGGAAATCTATCATGCCGCCAATTTCCCGGAAATAGATCAATTAGCTGAGCCGCATGTAAGTACCGTCAAGCCGCAAAACAGGCAATAACATACCTGGCGGTTTATCAGGCAACAGTGTTGGGGCATCACCTGGGGATCCTTGGTTATTGCATAAAACGCTGATATCATATAAAATATTCTATTGTGTTGAGGAAGTGTCTAATCCCTGGGGACAAACAATTCTGGTAGTTTACTAAATAAATAATTATAAAAGGTGAAAAAATGGATCGCAGTTTTGCCATGCGTGATCAGAGTATCGGCAGCTTGCTGTGGCAATTTTCTCTTCCCGCGATAGTGGGTATGATCATTAATGCGCTTTACAACATTATTGACCGGATATTTGTTGGGCGTGGAATAGGTTTTATAGCCATCACAGCAACAACAGTGGCCTTTCCGATCATGCTGATAATATTTGCCGTGGCCATGCTAATTGGTATTGGCGCCACAGCATTAATCTCCATACGTTTGGGACAGCAAAAAAAAGAAGAAGCGGAAAGGGTGGCCGGCAACGCCGCAGGGGCGTTGATTGTACTGCCTTCAATATTAGCGGCGATATACCTGCTTTTCCCGGACCCCATTTTGATCTTTTTTGGCGCCAGTGGGGATGCATTGCCTTACGCCCGTGATTTTACTACTATTATTATGCTGGGAGCGCCCCTGGGCGCCATCGGCTTTGGTTTGAACAACTTTATCAGGGCTGAAGGCAACCCCCGACTGGCCATGATGACACAAATCATCGGTGGCGTAACCAACGTTGTTCTGAACTATTATTTTATTTTTAAATTAGGGATGGGGATCAAGGGCTCCGCTCTGGGAACAATACTGGGCCAGTTAGTATCAGCGCTCTGGGTAACAGGTTATTTTATTACCGGTAGGAGCCTGGTGAAAATCAGGTTAAAAAACCTGATGCCCCACCTGCCCACCCTTCTCAGCATCATGGCCATCGGGTTTGCCCCTTTTGCCATGCAAATGGCATCAAGTGTCCAGCAGTCCATACTTAATAAAACCCTGCTGTCCTATGGTGGTGATTTGGCTATTTCTGCAGTAGGGATCATTATGAGTGTATTGACGCTGATGTTTATGCCGATAGTGGGACTGAGCCAGGGCGCACAGCCGCTGATCGGTTTTAATTACGGCGCCCGGCAGTACGACCGGGTTAAGGAAACAGTGAAAATGGCGGCAATTGCGGGTACAGCTATTGCCTTAACCGGCTACCTGGCTATTCATATCTGGCCGGAAGTGATTGTCGGGCTGTTCAGTGAAGGTGATACGGCTCTTACAACCTTGACCACCGGGGCGATGAAGGTGTTTTTGGCCTTATTCCCTGTTGTTGGTCTGCAAATAATATTTTCAAATTATTTTCAAGCGGTGGGCAAACCGGTACAGTCCACCATTCTCAGCCTCTCCCGGCAGGTATTGCTATTCATTCCCGCATTGCTGATCCTGCCGCGCTACTGGGGAATTGACGGAGTATGGAGATCAGCGCCAATAGCAGACGGACTGGCTGTACTGCTGACTGTTACTATCTTTTACCTCGAAATGAAATACCTGCCTAAAAAGGGACTGGCACACGGGGACAGCCAGGGTGAAGATATCTAAGCCTCCACCTTCACCCAGTCATTCATTCCCTTGTGCCAGGCACTTCATTGTAGAGCTTGATGTTTGCTTTCAGTCACCGGTTTTGAGCGTCAGAAAGGCTCAACCATTGGTAAAAACCATCAGGTTGAGCCTTAACCATACCATGCGCAAAAATGTCGATTGGCCATCAGGCCGTTCCAGCAAAGGGCATACTCTGTGGGCATCCAATCCCCTTTCGGCCGCCTATTGCATCATCGTGTTATGCCGCCCAAGTCGTCTAGCACCCTGAATCCCGGCGCGGGAGCCCAATATTTGGGACCATACTACACCTTTAATTAATTCCTGTTCGTTTAGACCGTCAGCAAACAGTTCATTATTGCTGCAGCTTTCTTCCGGTTCAACATGTTTGCCGCTGCGGGGACCGCCGATTGCGGCCGGAACCTGAGGATTTCCGGCAAATCCGGATTCAGCGGCGGCATGGATTAAGCCGTCGTCACGCCCAACCTGCCCCACCTGTATGTCCGCCTCCCGCCATCTTTCTGCAGGTTCACAGGAAGACCAATTGTCGGGCGGCGATTCCTTTCTGCCATAGGGTATTTCCTTCTGTGCGTAGGGCATTTCTTCCTCGTTGTACCCCACATCTTCTTCATTATCAGGCAAATTTTGTCGCGGCAAATCAAATTTGCCGCGGGGCCTGTATCGCCTTGACTGGCGTCCCACTGGCTGACGCCCGATAAATTTTAGGATAATCGCCACTAAAATCACAAGCCATAAATATTCCACTGTAACACGCCCTTGACCATGCTTTATTGTCCGGCCGGCTTTGCCGGGCCGGCTTCACCCCTGCCCTGGTCACCCATTTTGGCCAGAGAACCGCGCATCTGGGTGTCCGCCGCAATGTTTTGCAGGTTGTAATAATCCATCACGCCAAGCTTGCCCTCACGCAGGGCGTCGGCCATAGCCAGGGGCACCTGGGCCTCTGCTTCAACAACCTTGGCGCGCATTTCTTGTACTGCCGCTTTCATTTCCTGCTCCCTGGCCACTGCCATAGCTCTTCTTTCCTCCGCCTTGGCCTGGGCAATCCTCTTATCAGCCTCGGCTTGATCAGTCTGCAGCTGGGCGCCGATATTGCGGCCGACATCCACATCGGCAATATCAATTGACAGGATCTCGAAAGCTGTTCCGGCATCAAGTCCCTTGCTGAGAACAGTCCTTGAAATCAAGTCGGGGTTTTCCAGCACGTTTTTATGGCTTGCTGAACTGCCCACTGTTGTGACCACGCCCTCACCAACCCGGGCCAGGATGGTTTCTTCGCCTGCCCCGCCGACAAGGCGGTCGATATTGGCCCGTACAGTAACCCTGGCGATTACCTTAACCTCAATGCCGTCTTTGGCCACCGCCGACACCAGGGGTGTTTCGATCACTTTGGGGTTGACGCTCATCTGCACGGCCTGAAAAACTTCCCTGCCGGCCAGGTCGATAGCCGCCGCCCTCTCGAAAAGCAGCGGTATAGCCGCCCGCTCCGCGGCGATTAAAGCGTTGACCACCATGTCTACATTACCGCCGGCCAGGTAATGCGCCTCCAGCTCGTTAACACTGATATTAAGTCCGGCCTTGACAGCTTTAATCAGCGGGTTGACAATTCTGGCCGGCGGCACCCGCCGCAGCCGCATGCCGATTAGGGTAATAATACCCACCCTGACCCCGGCCGCCAGGGCCGATATCCATAAACCAACAGGAATAAAACTAAAGATGATAACGATACCGATAAATATCAGAAAGATAAGTAATAAGGTTGCGACAGCTCCGGGAGCCATAATGATCACTCCTCTAAAAATATTTTCGGAAGATTATTCAGTAGCTGCTGTTTCTTTAACCACAATTCGCGTACCCTCGACCTTGATTACCCTGATCCGCATACCTGTGTTGATGAATTCCCCTTCTGTTACCACGTCTACCCGCTGCCCCTCCACCTCCGCCGTGCCGGCCGGTCTGAGGGGTGTCAAGGCGACGCCCTCTTTCCCCGCAAGAAGGCTCAGACCCGGTGCGGGGGCAACATATCCTTCCTTACTGTCCTGTTTGTTTTGCAGGGTAAACCTGTACCACAATTTGTAGCGGGACATCAACTGCAACCCCAACAGTATAATCACAATAGTAGCAATAATGGCCAGAACAAGGGCCGCTGTAACCTGCGTGACATCAACAGCGAGCAGCAGCACCCCCCACCCTACCAGGACAATTCCGGTGATACCGGCCACACCAAAACCGGGAAAAACAAGCGCCTCCAGCACCAGGGCTATTGCTCCCAGTAAAAGCGCAAGGTAGGCCAGCCAAATAATTAAATCAGGGGACATTTATGATCACCTCCTGCAATTGAGGGGACATTTTAATTATGGCAACGATAAATAGACAGCAGTCTCCCTCACACATTTTATCACAGATTAAGTGGTTGGTGACCTCATTTATATCAAACAAAGCAAATATAAAACCGGGCATCCCGATGTGTAATTGTCGAAAAATATCAGCATATTGTAGGCGATATGGATCGAGTCAACGCCCTATGAACTAAATGATGTCTATCGAAAACAAAAGAATGTTTAGCCGTCAAATTACACGTCAAATTTAAAACAGGTATAAAAAAAGGCACAGCCAAAATGCTGCAGCCCTTTATTTATGGTGCCCGAGACCGGAATCGAACCGGTACGAGCTTTGAGGCTCGCAGGATTTTAAGTCCTGTGCGTCTGCCAGTTCCGCCACTCGGGCAATTAATTTGATTTTAACGCAAAATAATTCTAGCATTTCGGGCCTGTATTGTCAAGAACGGCACCGTCGGCAGGAATCCGGCAGCAGGATCATTCGTATTGCGCTTTTTTCGTTTATAATGTAGAATTTCCTCGATAGCACTGGAAAGGACTGTTTAAAATGGGCATAAAAATAATCACCGACAGTTCCTGTGACCTGCCGCAGGATCTTGTTGAGAAACACAACATCGGTATAGTTTCCCTGCATGTCACATTCGATAACAATGAAACTTTTACTGAAAGGGTTACCATCAGCCCGGAGCATTTTTGGAAACGCATGGCGGAATCAAAGGAACTTCCCAAAACCTCCCGCCCAGCCCCGGAGGCATTTGCTGAAGCCTTCCGCGCAGCCCTGGCCGGCTACCGATCCGTTATTTATTTAGGCTTGTCATCGGCCCTTAGCGGCACCTTTGAAAGCGCCCAGTTGGCCGCAAAGTCTGTTTCCGGGGACATCCACCTGGTTGACTCGCTCACTGGTTCCCTGGGCCTCGGTATCCTCGCAGTCAAGGCTTTAGATTTCATTCATTCCGGTATCAGCGTGCAGTCTGTTGTTAATAAGGTTATTGATTACAGGGACGGCATGAACACCCTTTTTACTATGGATTCTCTGGAGAACCTGATTAAAGGCGGACGAGTGGGCAGGCTGCCCGGTTTTATCGGCGCCATGTTAAGTATCAGGCCAATTGGCAGGGCCGGGGACGTGGGACAGATAGATGTCCTGGAAAAGGTGCGGGGACGTGCTAAATCGCTGCAACGGATAGTGCAACTGGTGGGAGAAATGGGCGGCAGGCTGCAGGAAAAAATCGTGGGCGTCAGCCATGTCAACTGCCTGCAAGAGGCACTACAAATAAAGAAGGAACTGGAGGAAAAATATCATCCCCAGAATATAATCATTAGCAAGGTAGGCAGCACTATGGGTACTTACGCCGGCAACGGTGGTTTGATAGTGGCTTTCTAGAATTTTTGCGACTGCAAAGCGTCCAGGGATTCCCTAAGCTTTTTATAGGTACCCTGAAGCGACTCGGATATTACCCGGGCGTCGCCGAATACAGGCATAAAATTGGTGTCCCCTACCCATCGAGGGACCACATGGATATGAAAATGACCCGGTATGCCTGCCCCGGCTGCCCGGCCTATGTTTATCCCGACGTTAAACCCTTGCGGGTTGTATGAACGGAGGACCTTAACCATTTTCCTGGTCATTTGGAATAACTCTGCCATCTCATCATCTGTAAGGTCCTCTATATCACCAACATGCCGCTTCGGTATTACTAAAAGGTGTCCATTGTTATAAGGATATAGGTTTAGTATGACAAATGTCTTATCTCCCCGCAAGAGTATTAGATTTTTCTCATCTTCGGCTGATCTGATTTTCTCGCAAAAAACGCACTCGTCCCCACCGTGGTCACCACCAATGTAAACCATGCGCCAGGGCGCCCAAATTTGCTCCATGCATAAAACCCCCATTCACAATTATTATCCCTTAAACCGCGGTTTATTACGGTTTTCGACACAATTCCTTTTACTCCTCTTAAAATATATTTAAGCATTGCTATCAAGTATACTGAACTTCTTCAGTGTGCATAGATCCATCTCAAAAGGATACAATATGCGCTAGCAATGCATTTTTGGAAGGTGTGCCATGAAAACCCTTAAGACATTCCTGGAAATGATCTCCTTTAGGGAAAACCTGGACCGTGAAGGTTTTATCCTTCAAGAGTTCAAAGATGAGCAAATTAAGGATCACGATCGCGAAGGCAAGGAAGAGAATAAAGAAACATCCGACAAACCACACTTGAAAAAAAGAAATTTTATAAAACCCCGGCGCCCTGCTGAAATACACCATAGCGAACTTTCCCAAAAAACTGATTCGGCCAGTCCTTACCTTGAGGAAAACCGTCAGGCGATCAGCAAACTGTATGGATTGCCGGACAACAAGGACATTATCACCAGGGATTTTTTTCTGGGAAGGAACCCCGCTTATAAAGGTATGGCAGTTTTTATTGACGGAATGACCAACAATACTATACAGGACCTGCTCTTTCAGGCCCTTTTGCTCTTTGCCGTACCGCCGGAAGGCGACAAGGGAAAGCTTGCCGCAATAGTGCTCGAGGAATTGCTACCCGGCAACCAGGTTAAGGTAATTTCCAGCTTCAAAGATATCCTGGCCGCGGTTAATATGGGGGATACCGTCCTATTTTTTGACGGGTGCGCTGAAGTGATTGAGGTGGAAACCAAGGGGTGGGAGCACCGGAGTGTTGAAAACCCAATTACAGAGCAGGTTATCAGGGGACCCCAGGAAGCCTTCAATGAAACGTTGCGGACTAATACTGCCCTGCTAAGAAAAATTATAAAAAATGAAAATCTAACCACTGAGTTTTTTATAGTTGGACAGAGGAGCCAGACACCTGTTGCCGTCATGTATCTACGCAATTTAGCCAACCCCACCCTGGTTGATGAGGTTAAGAGGCGGATTAAAAGCATAAAAACGGATTATATATTTGACAGCGGTGTACTGGAACAATTTATTGAAGACCACCCGTATAACCTGCATCCAACAACTCTGGCCACCGAGCGGCCGGATCGGGCCGCCTCAAAAATCCTGGAAGGCAGGGTAGTGATCATCGTGGACGGCAGTCCCTTTGTCCTTACTGTGCCGTCCACAATATACGAACAGCTGCATACGGGGGAAGAGCTTAGTATCCGCTGGCAGTTCGGCACGTTTATCCGCTGGATGAGAATTCTGGCCTTTTTTCTCTCTTTATTGCTGCCCGGCCTGTACCTGGCTGTTGTATTGTATCATCAGGAAATGATTCCCACCGAATTAATCCTGGCCATCGCCGGGAATAGGGAAAAAGTACCTTTCCCTTCTATAGTAGAGGTACTGCTGATGGAACTGTCTTTTGAACTAATTCGGGAAGCCGGCCTGCGTATACCGGGCGTCATGGGCTCCACCATCGGTATAGTGGGCGCCCTGATTCTCGGTCAGGCCGCTGTACAGGCAAACATCGTCAGCCCAATCCTGGTAATCCTCGTGGCGGTAACCGGCCTGGCCTCATTTGCCATCCCTTACTTCAGCCTGGCTTTTACCCTGCGCATATACCGTTTCATTTATATCGCCCTGGGGGCGATGCTGGGTTTCTTTGGCATTTCCATGGGACTAATCGCCCAACTCTTTCTCGCCGCCAATTTAAAATCCTTTGGTGTGCCTTTTCTTGCGCCAACGGGTCCCAAGACTGCCGACTGGACCGACATCATCTCCGTGGCGCCTGCATTTTTCCACGAAAGACGGCCCGACTATCTCAACCCGCAGGATATGATGCGCCAGTCGCAAGTATCCAGGGGGTGGATCAGGGATGGGGGTAGTAAAAAATGATTAAAGAGGGTAAATTTGGCCCGGCGGAAGCTATAATCCTATTGGCTGTATCCGACGTAGCCAGGGTGTTCCTGCCCTACCCCAGGCACCTGATCGAGCTGGGCGGGCCCGCCGCCTGGATGTCCCCCATCGGCGGCTTCGCAATTGCCATGGTTGGGGTTTATATGATGTCGCTAATCCTAAAGAAAAACCCGGACAACACTATCATCGAAATTACGGAGGAGGCTTTTGGGCCTGCCCTGGGGATAACATTCAATTTGCTGATCACCGCTTTCTTTATCTCAGTATGCTTCCTTTTTATAAGAGAATTCAGCGAAGCGCTAATTATTGCCGCTTTGCCCGAGACGCCTATCAGCGTTTTGGCAACGGCCTATCTGGCAATAGGGCTGCTCGGGGCCTACCTGGGAATTGAGGCTATAGCGCGGGCAACACGCTTTACCTACATATATATTTTCGGCGGTATTGTCCTTTTGCTGTTAACCTTAAGTCCACAGTGGAACTTTGACAACCTCTTCCCAGTACTTGGCAACGGTATTTTCCCTGTTTTTGGCCTGGGGACCTTCAGCAGCGCAGCAGTTACCGAAATTATCCTGGCTGCCGTCCTGGTGCAGGCAATAGGCGGGGCAGGGCTGTATATGAGGATCAACTTTTTTGCGGCGTTAATTGCTTTTACTATCCTCAGCGTGCTTCTGGCGGTTTCAGTTCTGACAATCGGCCAGGATATTTCAATAGAAACGACGCTGCCGTTTTACAGGCTGTCCAGGAATATTTTTCTTGGCCGTTTTTTCCAGCGCATCGAGGCAATTTTCATTATAATCTGGAGCATTGTAGGGGCGCTGAAAATAGCCCTGACATTGTATGGCGCTGCCGTTTCGCTGGGCAGGACGCTAAAGCTGCCCGATTACCGTCCTTTAATCTGGCCGCTGGGCACGCTTATTTTTATTTTCAGCTTCTTGCCGCCGGACCTGCCCGCAACGATAAGACTGGACATAGATTTTTTAAGACCCTTTACCCATGTCCCCAACTACCTGCTGCCATTGTTTCTCCTGATCGTTTACTGGATAAAAGGGAGGTATCGCCGTGCGAGGAGCTAGGGTATGTTTTTTTTCATTGCTGTTAATATTTTCCCTGTTATTTGCCGGTTGCTGGGGTATGAGGGAGACTGACGAGATCGCTTACGTGATGGTGGTAGGGTTTGATAAAGGAGAAAAAAACAATCTATTGTTGACCTTAAGCATTGCCAATCCGAGGGTCGCCATCGGCGGCGGCGAGGGTGGAGGCGGAGGCGAAGAAACAAGCAGGGAAATTGTTAGTGTTGAGGACTATGGTTCGCCGGCAATGCTGGATTTATTAAACACGACCATCGACAGGCATATATACCTGCAGCAAGCCAAGGCCTACATATTTTCGGAGGATCTGGCCCGGGAGGGTTTAAGCCAGTGGCTCTCCCCGTTAATGCGCTTTCGCGAAACCCGGGGCAACTCACAGGTTTTCATCTGTCGGGGCAAAGCCAGGGATCTGATCCAAAACAGCAGCCCGCTTTTGGAATTAAATCCGGCCAAACAGTTGGAGCTGATAAGAAAGATGTCGGAAATACACGGGCTTTATCCAACCATCCAGCTTATAGACCTGTACGCGGATACAAAATCTTTTTCAAAGGAGGCTGTCCTGCCGCTTGCCGCCGTCCACGAGGGCGAGTTTGAATCGGCCAAACCAGGGATTGCAGACCAATATCTGGCCGGGGAGGTCCCCGTGGCCGGCAAAACCAAGGTCCAATATACCGGCGCCGCAGTTCTCCGGGAAGACAAACTGGTTGGATTTCTGGACGGGCATGATACAAAATATTTCATGCTGCTGTCCGGCAATTCCAGTGCCGGGGTAATCGGCATAAAGGATCCTCTTGATCAATCAGGCATCATCAGTATGCGGATCCAGCAGGGACAAAAACCAAAATACAAGGTAAGCATTGACGAAAACGGCGGTGTGACGATAAATATAGGGCTTTTTTTAGAACCTGAAATACTTGCCTCAACCAGCGCCAATGATTTTGAACGGACGGATCTTAAAGCGATTCTCGAAGAAGCCTTTTCAAAACAAACTGAGCAAGCCTGCCTGGATCTGATCAAGCTCACCCAGGACGAGATGAATGCGGACATTTTTGGTTTTGGCGACAAGGTGAAACGCAAATTTTTAACGATGCGGGCATGGGAGGAATATGGGTGGTCCGGGCGTTACCCGGACGCGCAGGTAAATATCAGCGTGCACTCACAAATCAGGCGGACCGGCTTGTTATTAAAAACAATCCCACCTGCGAAGGAGTGATTTGAGAAAATGAAATTTTTAATGTTTCTTCTTTCACTTGCAATTGTTTACTATACCTACACTTATGGCCGCTGGGCGCTGGAAAAGGGAAACAAACGGGGTGGCGTGGGCATTTTCATCCTGGCTGCCTTTGTCCTCGCCATGTCCGTGTACGGTGTTTTCTTCAGCGCCCCTTACTAAGCACAAGACCATCCCTTGATCCCGGCTGGGATCGGGGGATGGTCTTTTTGTGCCGCCTATATCATGACTAAACTACTGTTGGTCCTGCTGTTTGCCGGGTTCAGTACTTGCCGGGACAGGTGTAGGCGTAAGATTTTTGTGAAAGAACCATTCTTCAACTACCAGGAGAACCAGGAAAAGGATCCAGCCGGCGGCTCGAAGAGTAATAACCCCGTTTATAGCCCAATCCGCCACGCCTATTATCAGGACTGTTGTGACAATGTCTATAGCGACTGCTGTTATATCAGCGTTTCGGGGCAGACGGGACAGTATGGCCAGGTCCCCCAAAAAATAACCGACTAGTGTCAGCACAAGGGCGATTAGCACTGCCTGTCCACTGGTGAACCGGCCAAAAATAGGTAAGATAATAACGCTAACCAGGCCGATCACAATAAATTTAATCACTAGTGCAGTCAGGTGTCTGTTCATATATTCACCTCCTTTGTATCTATTATGGTCTGATTACATTCTTTTATACCAGTCATTAAACCAAAATAGCTGACAGCATGCGGCTGTCAGCCATGACAGGATCGTTATGGGGCTATACCTAACTTATTTGCCTTCCTCGTTGACGGCCTGGTGTTCCTCCATAACGTTGCTGAGGAAACCATCCAGACCTTCTTTAATTTTTTCTACTGCTGTCTGGGCCGTATGGGCAACAGATTGCAAATTTTCCAAATGCTTATTTGCTTCAGGTATAACGGCCATGGAGAATATCAAAGGATAAAGCAGGCGTATCACCTTTTACCACCCCTTCCATGTATGGTAAATTCTTTTAATCTTCTTGTATAAGTTATGTTTTACAACATGCAAAGGTAACCGGCAAAGGGACAATAATGAACAAAAATTACGACTTCCCGCATATTATAGATCAGGGTAATGAATTGCCCGTAGCACAGCCGCTGATCGAGGCGGAAATAACCCGGCCAAGCCGGGTTATTTATTGCCGATTTTCTTAATCAGCTGCGGGCAGTCGTGTTTTGCGGCGTTAACGGCAGTTGAAACGGGATATACCGTCAATAGGCCGGCGTAAGGAGTTAAAATATCTTTCAACATAGGGACGTTATCATGATCCAACCAGGCCTGGAACTGCTGCTCCCGGTCAAATAAAACAGGCATTCGATGCTTTTTACTGTCGGCATATAAGGTAAAGCGCCCGCACATAATGTCCACCCTTTCTTTTAATTCTTCCATTGCCATTTTGCCCATAGCTGTGTTATATGTATTTTAAGGCAGCAAATATATTATGAAAAGGAAAAAGCACATGATTATTGACGCGCACACACACATTTATCCCGATCACATAGCGGGAAAAGCAGTAAGCACGATTTTGGGAAACACCAACGGACAGGTGCAGGCCCACACTGACGGCACCTTGGTCAATTTACTATCCTCGATGGAGACGGCGGGTGTCGACCTGTCCATTGTGCTGACTATTGCCACTTCACCTTTGCAGGGAGGGGGTATACTCAAATGGTTGAAAAAGATCATCAGCCATACACAAAGGCTAATCTATTTCGGATCAGTCCACCCGGATGATCCAAACAGTAAAAATGTTATCCGTGAAATGGCGGGATTGGGGTTGCAAGGGCTTAAATTTCATCCCGATTATCAGGGTTTCCCGGCTGATGCCGGAAAGGCTTATAAAATTTATGAAGAAGCCGCCAGAAATGATTTAATAATATATTTTCATTCGGGGATAGATCTCAGTATGCCGGATTCCGATTATGCCACAGTTGAACGGTTTGCCAAGGTATTAAGGGATTTTGCCGGCGCAAAAATAATTATGGCACACGGGGGTGGATACGATCAGTGGGATAAGGTACTGGATCTGTTTGGGGATAAAAAATGTTATTACGACACATCATTCGTGCTGGAAAAAATATTGACTGACAAAAATGCCATTGAGCTATACAGGGAAAATGAGGATTATTTTATCTTCGGTACCGACAGCCCCTGGAAGGATCAAAAAAAATATGTCGATTTACTCGAAAACACGAACATTTTTACCAAGGAACAAAAGGACAAGCTCTTTTATAAAAATATATTGAAACTGCTCAAAATTTAAAGGGGCGGGCGGACAAGCCCCGCCCGTCCAATAGGACTCATTGCCTTGCCGGCCCCCGTTTTTTTATCTAGGGCTGGAGCGCGGTAAACAATGCTGCAGTTTATTCCAACCTTTTTATTCTGACAGTAAATGCTGTTACATCGCTGTCAGCAAATTTTTCATCTCCAACAATCTCCTTTTTATAACCGGTCTCTTTTCCTTGGCCGCTTTCATCTTCCTGATCATCATCTTCATCCACATCTGCCCATAACGCCACCGCCATTGAGAATACGGCGCATTCATTAATAAAAATATCCCACCAGGCGCATTCTTCCTTTCTACAATCGGCCTTAACCATCGGACAAAATTTGTTTCCAGTCATTTTTATTGCATTCCCTTCGCCGTCCTGAAGGGACAAAAGAGTGTCCCCTCCGGCTATTTTTATATATCATATTATTTGATCGCCATTAAAGTCAGCCTGCAAATCACTTATCAACAAAGTATACTTCCTAAAATAACAAGAAACCTTCCTCCAGGGAGGAAGGTTTCTATGTTAAGAGCCCGTAATGACCTGCGCTACAGCCATTATGCATCCCTGCATAGCCTGTGACAATCTTTCGACTGCCATAGACCATTACGGAACCCATAATGACCTTTGCTCGACTATCATGGATATCTAGGAAGCCTGCAACAATCTTTCGACTGTTACAAACCTCAGGCTTAAGAAAATTAGCATCCGACACCCATGATAGTCTTAGCTCGACCAATAGATATCCCTTACGACCCTGCAACAATCCCTTAAGACTGTTGCAGAACCTGCCGGAACACCTATCAGTCTGCCCGCCGACTAATATCAAGCCGTTACGACCTGATATTAATCTTTGGCCGACCATTACAGAGCCTTTTGACCCTGTAACAATCTTGGCTCGGCCATTACGCACCCTTGTGACTGTATTGTGCCCGGCGAGATAGATTTAATTCAACAATTTAAAAAGTTTTTTTATCAATTCCTTTTTTTATTTCCGCCTCAAGGCCTCTGCCGGAAGGATCATAAAATACTCTTCCAGCCATATTATCCGGCAGGTAAACCTGTTTGACAAATGCATCCGGATAGTCATGCGGGTATTTGTAACCCCTGCCGGCGCCCAACTGCTTCGCCCCCTTATAGCCGGTTCCCCTTAAATGAGGCGGCACCGGTTGCGCCCTCTCTTTTTCAACAGCTGACATGGCTGCTTCTATGCCTTTGATTACCGCATTGCTTTTTGGTGCAGTCGCGATATAGAGGGCGGCTTCGGCCAGTATGATCCGGCCCTCAGGCAGGCCAATCCTTTCTACCGCCTGGGCAGCGGCAACAGCTACCACAAGCGCCTGGGGATCCGCCAGTCCGACGTCTTCAGCCGCGTGGATAATCATGCGCCTGCTGATAAACGCCGGATCTTCCCCGGCATATAGCATCCTGGCCAACCAGTAAAGGGTAGCGTGCGGATCTGAACCCCGCATGCTTTTTATAAAAGCGGATATCACGTCATAATGTTCATCCGCCCGATCATATTTGAGTACCCTCTTCTGGACAGCTTCTTCAGCGACTGCCAGCGATATATGTCTCTTTCCCGCATCATCCGGCGGTGTGGTAAGCACTGCCAGTTCCAGGGCGTTTAAGGCGGCCCTGGCGTCTCCGTTGGCTACCCCGGCCAGGTGCGCCAGCGCTTCCGGGGCAACCTCCGCCTGGTAGCTTCCCAAACCCTTTTCCGCGTCTGCAAGCGCTCTTAAGAGTATTCTGCCCAAGGCCTCCCGGGAAAGGAGCTCGAAGCGGTACAGCTGTGAGCGGGAAAGCAGCGGACGGTTTACAGAAAACATGGGGTTTTCCGTGGTGGAACCAATTAGTGTAACCAGTCCGTTTTCTACAAAAGGCAGCAGGGCATCTTGCTGGGCCTTGTTAAAGCGGTGAATTTCATCAATGAAGAGGATTGTTTTTTCATCATAAAGGGAACGGCTTCCCCTGGCCTCCTCCACCACCCTCCTGATATCAGCAACGCCGGCCATTACCGCGTTTATCGTTTCAAAACGGGAGCTGGTCATGCCGGCGATTATCCTGGCCAGTGTCGTTTTACCCGTACCAGGTGGCCCGAAAAAGATAGCCGACCTCAGGTTGTCTGCCTCAATTGACTTTCGCAGTAATGTTCCCTTGCCTGCAATTCCGGCCTGTTCTTCAAATTCATCCAGGGTTACCGGTCTCATTCGTAAAGCCAAAGGCGCCGTCTTAATTATTTTTTTCTCCATGGCCTGTTCAAACAAATTCACCGGGACACACCTCCTGTTTTAAAGCCGGCAAACACCCCCTCCTACATTAGGGCATGCCATTTGTTTTTAAGGGCGGCAAGCAAAAAAAAAGCACGTGTAAACGCGCTCTTCCTTTGCCCTGCTATAGGTAATTATTAACAAAACTGCTCAGTTCGTCTTTTGTTTTATAGCCGATTGATCTGTCCAACTCCTCGCCGTTTTTAAATAACACTATTGTAGGGATGCTTATAACGCCATAAGCGGACGGCATAGCCTGATTAGCGTCAACATTAAGTTTCCCCACCAGTATTTTCCCGGTGAATTGCTCGGCTATTTCCTCAATTACAGGCGCAATCATTTTACAGGGACCGCACCAATCCGCCCAAAAATCAACCAGGACCGGTA
>CAYMJG010000013.1:0-38577 GCA_964390855.1 uncultured Eubacteriales bacterium
TCATGTGTTTCTTTTCCATCCATTTCCACTGTTTAGTTTTCAAAGACCTGCTGATACATCAGGCCGCCCGCTTGTGCGTCGGCCCCGGGTATTTATGTTATCACAAAGGTTTACTGTTGTCAAGCCAGTTTTTTCCCTTAAATCTGTTTCCCCGGCTTCCGTTCCCCGCTAAACCTGCCCGCTTGGGACAGAAACTAAGTTTAACATTTTAGGTTCGGCTTGTCAACGCTTTTTTACTGGTAATTTAAGGAGCGTTTTTCATTCCAAATTCAATTCTATAAATTCCCAAACTACCTCCAGGCGTTTTGCGCCAGGAATGTTATCTTAACACTTCACATTCTGTCTGTCAACATGGTATTTACAGGCAGCAAGGGAGTCGTAATCGCCGGGCTATTCCCGGGGCTTCATCAGCGGGAACAAAATCACATCGCGGATGGAGTAGGTATTGGTCAGCAACATCACCAGCCGGTCAATTCCAATCCCCAATCCGCCTGCGGGAGGCATGCCGTATTCAAGCGCGTTTAAGTAATCCTCATCCATCATATGGGCCTCATCGTCCCCTGCTTTTCTCTTCTCGACCTGCTTTAAAAAACGATCCCTCTGGTCAATTGGATCATTTAATTCGGAAAACGCGTTTGCTATCTCACGACCGTAGATGAACAGCTCAAAGCGGTATGTCAGGCTGGGATTATCTGTTTTACGCTTGGCCAGGGGTGATATTTCCACCGGATAATCCATAATAAATGTGGGCTGAATCAGCCTGGGTTCAACGTATTCCTCGAAAACCTTGTTCAGGATATCTCCCCATGAATCAGCCTCGCCCAGTTCGATATCCAGTTTAGCCTGCCGTATCGCGATGCGGGCCTCCTCCGTCGTCCTAATCACAGTAAAATCAAGCCCCGAGTGGAGTTTGACCGCTTCAAGCATCGGCATCCTTGTCCATGGCGGAGAGAGATCGATTTCCGTATCTTGATAATTGATCACGGCTGTGCCAAACATCCCTTTTGTCACTGTCGAAATCATCCCCTCGGTGATGTCCATCATATCATTATAATCGGCATAGGCCTGATAAAGTTCCAGCATGGTAAACTCGGGGTTGTGTTTGGTGGAAATGCCTTCGTTGCGGAAATTGCGGTTAATCTCATAGACCCTGTCAAATCCGCCAACCAGAAGCCTCTTCAGGTAAAGTTCCGGGGCTATTCTCATGAACAAATTGAGGCCGAGAGCATTGTGGTGGGTAATGAAAGGTTTGGCAGTGGCGCCACCGGCCACAACCTGCATCATCGGAGTCTCAACTTCCAAAAAACCTTTGCCGTCAAGAAAACCACGCAGGGCCCGGACAATTTTGCTTCTTGTGACAAACACATCTTTAACCCCGGGGTTGACGATTAAATCAACATATCTCTGCCGGTAGCGCAGCTCAACGTCTTTTAGACCGTGCCATTTTTCAGGCAACGGCCTGAGCGACTTGGCCAGCAGGCTGTAACCGGTAACCGCAACGGTTATTTCACCCATGCGGGTTTTAAACACATTGCCCGCCACACCAATTATGTCACCGATATCCAGCTTGCCAAAAAACTCGTACGGTTCGGAGCCGATGTCATTTAATCTTAAATAAATTTGGATTTGGCCGGATGAATCCTGAATGTGGGCAAAAGATGCCTTGCCCATACCCCTTTTGGACATAATCCGGCCGGCCATAGCCACGGGCTTGTTTTCCATTTGATCATAATTATCCAGAACATAGCGTGCGAAATGGGTCCTCTCAAAACGTCCCCCATAAGGCTCGAAACCCTTGTCCCTGATGTCAATGAGCTTATCCCGGCGAATTTGCATTAATTCATTCAGGTCTTCTTCCCTAAAACCGTTTGCAGAATCGCCGCAAAACTCCTCTTCCTTATCTCTCTGAGCCAAAACGAACCCTCCAAAAGTTTCTTATCCCAGTATATCCACAATTTGGTATTTCAATTGCCCCGCCGGCACATTAACCGCAACAATGCTGCCCTTGGGCTGCCCAAGAATAGCTTTGCCTACAGGTGAAACATTCGATATCTTGTTGCCGTCGGGATCAGCCTCTACCGATCCGACAATTGTATATTTAACCTCCTCGCCGCTTTCAAGATCCTTCAGTAAAACGGTGGAGCCGATGCAGACAAGCCCTGTATCCAGGTTTTCCTCATCAATGATTTTGGCATTGCGCAACATTTTTTCCAGAGTCAAAATGCGTCCTTCTGTAAAAGCCTGTTCATTTTTAGCATCCTCATATTCCGAATTCTCGCTGATGTCACCAAATTCGATAGCCTGTTTAATTCGTTCGGCAACCTCTCTCCTTTTAACAGACTTGAGATATATCAGCTCATCTTCAAGTTTTTTAAGGCCGTTCAGTGTCAGCATTACATCTTTATGATTCATCAATATAATCTCCTTATCCCTGGAAATAACGCTACCAACAATATATGTGACAGCCCTCTTATTATTCGGCGCTTGTAAAAAAAGACCCTAAACTACACTTAAAGCACTGCAAAAAGTTCGTTTTGCAGTGCTTGTTTAGCACATCGCTTAATATGCCTCCCGGGAAATTCCGGGACTGAAAGCCCGTTAACGGCAATCCCCTTCTTTTCCTAAATATTATAAAAAGATGGCTCCCCTTTGTCAAGGCTATCTTGCAATTGGATTTATTCACCTTTTATTTTGCCATGGCTGGAACCAGTGGACGGCCCTTAGCGCACAGTTTTATCTTTTCTATTTCGCCGGCCGTGATCGCCTTGCCAAAACTGCGAAAACCAGCCAGTTTAAAACCATGTTTTTTCGCCAGGCTGGAAATTTCCTCAACCTGCCCAATAGTTAAATCCCGGCCCAGTGTAAAGCTTTCGTAACGTTTTTCCAGAGCAAGGATGATCGTTTCGGCCATACAGGCATAGGCGGTTCCCGGCGGGAAACCAAAGTTAAGGTTAAACTCGACGTCCCCGGGCACCTCAACCACACCACCTTCAATAACCAGCACGTCTTTGCGCGCCTCGGCAACCCGTTTCGATACATCCCGCGGGCGGGCCACATCGCATATTACAGCGCCTGTTTTGATGTCCCCGGGTTCGATTACCGTGTCAACCGCGCTGGTAACAGTGATAACAACATCCCCGCCGCGCAGGGCTTTCTTACTATCCGCGGTGATCTTAACGGCAAGCCCCGTGTCGTAAAGAATTTTGGCGGCAAGATCATCAAGCTTGCGCTTATTGCGCGCTACCAGCGTCAAGTCCTGCGCTTCCCGGGCCAAAATCATGGCGCAGACACGACCGATAGCCCCCGTCGCGCCCATTATTACCACCGAAGATTTTTTTAGATCGTGCCCCATCATTAGGGCCGCTTCCTTGGTCGCTTCAACAGCAGTCGCTACTGTATAGCTGTTCCCTGTTGTCACCGGTATATTCAGGTTTTTAGCGACGGTAATGCCGGCATCGCCGATTACCTTGGTAAACGCGCCCAACCCGAATATTTTAGCGCCCAGTTTTTCAGCGACGCGGCCTCCCTGGATAATCTTTTTGATTACATAACCGGGGGACATCCCCATAATCAGCCTGGTAGTCAGGGGACAAGCGATAAACCAACCCTCCGCCTTTTCATGTGGCGAGTGAATGCCGGTGATATGGGCTACCTTCATGGAAGGGAGCAAGGCGAAGGCCCTTTCAATTGCCTGCTGCGGCAGATAACGGGCAAGTTTAAATTTTCTGGCGACGTCCCCCGCGTCCATCGGATGGATCATGAAGGCAAAATTTTGCATGAAGGTTCCCCCTATTCTTTGACTGCCCTAACTAGTCTAATTAAATCATTTATTTCTACATTTTTGTCTTCCTGTATAGGTGACTCGCCAATTTCAAAACCGACTACCTCCTTGTCCAGCACAGCTCCAAAAACCCTTATGCGCTGATTGGAACCGATTACGATCACCTGGTCGCAGGAATGGACCTTGGCGATCTGCTCCATAATCGAGTCAAACAGATCGACCCCGCTCTTTTGTTTCACAAATTGCCAGCGTTCCTTCTCAGACATGATCAGGACCAGGTCCACACCCTCACGTTCCAATGCTTCTTCAACCTCTTTTTTGTTCAGAATCGGGAAGCCGATCACCGCAAGGCTGCGCCCCTTCCTAATTTCCCCGAGATTTTCTAGCCGGCAGACCAAGGTCCGGTCGACGCCCAAACGCAATGCAACTTCTGTCTGGGAGAGCCCTTTCATCCTCAGGTCGAGGATTTTATTTACAGCCTGGTCAATCTTACGCCGGCTGACGATTTTATCCCCCAGGCGAATTAACTCCATAGCATCTCCTCCAGGGGAATTCATGTGGAACGATGGAACCACACTAGTTTTCCCCACGTGGAATTGTTTTATGTGCACAGAACTGTGTACAGACAGATTCTATAAAAAATTGCGGCCTTTTTCAAGGGGCCGCAGGTATTTTTTAAACTATTTTCCTAACAAAGTTCTAATCTCCTCCCGGGATTTTGCCCTATTTACCATTTCCCTCAGGCGGGCAGCTCCGCGCTGGCCTTTCATGTACCAGGCGGCATGCTTGCGCATTTCCCGCACAGCCACGTCCTCCCCCTTGTTTGCAACCAACAAATCAAAATGCCTCAACGCCATGGCGGCTCTTTCCTCCGGGGCCGGTTCCGGCAGCATTTCGCCCGTTTTCAGAAAGTGCACAGTCTGTTTGAAAATCCAGGGGTTGCCCAGTGACGCCCGGCCAATCATAACCCCGTCACAACCTGTTTGCTCAAGCATGCGCAGGGCGTCCCGGGGCGTCCAAATATCCCCGTTGCCAATCACCGGAATATCCACAGCCCTTTTAACAGCGGCAATTATCCCCCAGTCGGCCTGCCCGGCATAAAACTGGGAACGGGTGCGACCGTGTACCGTCACCGCCGCAGCCCCGGCGCTTTCCATCAGGCAGGCCGTTTCCACCGCGTTAACAGAAGATTCGTCCCAGCCCCGGCGCAGCTTGACGGTAACCGGGACCTTTACCCGCCCGGCTATAGCCCTGATTATCCCAGCCGCTTTATCAGGATCTTTCATCAAAGCCGCGCCCTCGCCATTTTTGACTATTTTCGGTGTGGGGCAGCCCATGTTCACGTCAATCAGCCGGGCGCCGCGGCTTTCCACTATTTCAGCGGCAGCGGCCATATACCCGGCGTCGGAGCCAAATATTTGGATGCTTACCGGTCCGTCATCTCCGGAAATATCAAGCAGGCTGCATGTTTTTGGATTTCCATACAAAAGAGCCTGGTCGCTGACCATTTCGGTGCAGACCAGGCCACAACCTGCTTCTTTCGCCAGAATCCTAAATGATTTATCCGTAATACCGGCCATTGGCGCGGATACCACCGGATTGCCCAATATTATGTCACCGATTTTCACCGCGGCATGTTCCTCTCGTAAATAAGCCTTAGTCCATTCAGGGTTAAATAGGGATCAACTATTTCGATAAAGGAGCTCTCCTGGGCAATCAGGTTTGCCAGGCCGCCTGTGGCGACGACCTTAGTGTTTGCGCCCAGTTCTTTTTTCATTCTTCTGGAGATTTCATCAACCTGGCCCACAAACCCGTAAAAAATCCCCGCGTGCATGGCATTGACAGTATTTTTTCCGATTATAGACGCCGGCTTGGTCAATTCCACCCGGGGCAGTTTAGCAGCCCGCTGAAAAAGGGCCTCCGTCGAAATGCTGATGCCCGGGGCTATCGCCCCGCCTATATATTCACCCCTGTCGCTAATAGCGCAAAACGTCGTCGCGGTGCCAAAATCCACTATAATAAGAGGGTACCCGTACTGATCAATACCGGCCACCGCATTGACGATCCTGTCTGCGCCCACTTCTCTGGGGTTCTCATATTTTATTGGCAGGCCTGTTTTAATGCCGGGACTGACTATTAGCGGCGTCAGTTTGAAATACCTCTGACAGGCCCGTTGCAGCGTAAACGTCAGGGGCGGCACCACAGTGGAAATTACTATGGCTTTAATCTGGCCCATATCGTTGCCCGATAAGGAAAAAAGCTCCCTGAGCATTATGCCGTATTCATCCGCGGTGCGGTTGCGGTTTGTGGAAATACGCCAATTTGCCACCAGTTCGCTGTCGTCAAAAACACCAGAAACAATATTTGTATTGCCCACATCCAGGACCAGGATCACAACCACCACTGCCTTCCATCTCTAACTTTAAACCATTCTACCAAAGATGGCCGGTGCAGCGCAACAACTACAATCAGCGAATGGGGTTATGCTCCTGTTTGGGGTACTCCATTGCGTGTAAGGTATTTCCTAATTGGATTGGCGGGCTGAAGACTGCCCAGCATTGCCGCATATCAGTGGGTTACGCTTTTCCCCCGAAAGGTTTCAGGCATGATGAGGGTGCTCACCGACAACCTTGAGGGCTTTTGTGAGGGCACGGATGATATCCACCTTGAATTGTTGCTTTAAAGCATGCGCCCTTTTAATTACTTCCCCTTCATCTGTTACCACGTAATTGGCGGGCAGGTCATTTAGAGCAACCGCGGCCAGGTCCAACCTGCACCTGGGGCAGCCGCAGATATCCTTTTTGGCCCGGAGTATTTCATCAAGAGTCTCATTAACCATTAGCTCCATCACGTTGATCAGACGGTACATTGGGCGCCGGCCCCCTTTGCCAGGTTTATTGGCACATTATTCTTCATAAAAATGCTATTTCCCTTTCAATAGGAAAAACTATTTGCCCGGGGAGGCAATTGACCGAATTATACCGCTTAGCCGGCGGTAAAGCGCCCTGGCCATAGCAGCGGCGGCGGCAGCCTTAACCAGGTCAAGGGCGATAAAGGGGATGAAGCCGATATATAACACCTTGACCACTGAAACAGCCTGGCCCAGGTAAAATTTTAAAATGACGTATAGATAAGGAAGGCCAATCAGATAATAAACCACTATCCCTGCCGCCATAGAGAGAAAATAACGGGTAAAGCCGCTGTCCTCCCTGTTTTTCAAAAGCGTCCCGATAACGTAAGAGCTTGCGACAAAGCCAAGCAGCATACCAAAGGTGGGCTTCAGCACATAGGCCGGGCCGCCAAAAGGAGGTGTCGCGAACACCGGCACGCCCACCAAACCAAGCAGAATGTAAACAATCATGCTTAAAGAGCCCAGGCGGGCGCCCAGTACACCCCCGGCCAGCATCGCCACAAAGGGCAGCAGGCTAAAGGGCACGATACTTCCGCCGTAGCGCACCAGCATTGCCGCCACTACCGCCAGGGCGGCAAAAACAGCGGTCATGGTAATATCACGCGTAGAATATTTGTTCAATCTTTTCACCCCTTAAAGATTCTTGGGTTATTAAGATCGTGTGATCTTAAGCTTTAGATCCTTGAGCATTTGTATGTCGTCCTTCACCTCCCTTCCGGCAGTAGTAAGGTAATTCCCCACCAGCATACCGTTAATTCCAGCTGTAAAAGCCACCGCCTGCAAGCAGGGAGTCCCCCCTCAAATTTGCTTATTGTCAACCATGCATTGCATCGAGGTTGACAATAACGATATAATTATTCCCCTGACTATTTGTTACGGATTACGCCAGACGAAGGGATACCTCGCCCGATATTACCCTTTTGATTTCTCCGTCCGGCAGGCGCAAAAGCAAGGCGCCATCCTCATCAACATCTTCCGCCCATCCATGCCAGGAATCGCCTGGGGTAACTATTCGTACCGGACAGCGCAAAGATACGGAAAGCTCCCTCCATCCAGCCAGGATCGGGGCGAAACCTTGTTTTAGCCAAACCCCGTACCAGTGTTCAAACGCTTCCAGCGCGACCTGGGTTAGCCCCACCCTGTCTATTTTCCTTTGGAGTTCGATTCTTAGCGAAGTAGCGCTTTCCCGCAGTTCTTCGGGGAAGTCCGTTTGTTCCTGGTTGACATTAATTCCTATACCCACCACCAGATAATTAATCCGCTCCATCTCCGCGCTTAGTTCAGTTAGGATTCCGCATATTTTCCTACCTTCTACCAACAGATCGTTGGGCCATTTAATGCCGGCCTTAATCCCGGTTTCCTTCTCAATCGCCGACGCCACCGCCACGGCGGCCAGCATGGTCACCTGGTTGGCCTGGGGCGGTGGGACAGGCGGATATAATACTAGTGAAAAAAGGGTCCCCTTATATTTGGGGGCATACCAAGCCCTGCCCAGGCGACCCTTGCCGCCGGCCTGCTCCTCAGCTACAATCAGGGCACCTTCAGGGACGCCCCGTTGTGCTAGTTCCTTGGCCTCATCGTTGGTGGTAGCGACTGTGTCGAAATAGTAAATTTTCCTGCCCAAAATCCGGGCCTGCAAGCCGTCCAGGATCTCCTGCGGGAAGAGCCTGTCAGGTATACCGGTGAGGGTGTAACCCGCACGAGGCCGGGCCTCTATTTCATATCCGCTATCCCGCAGGGCTTCGATGTGTTTCCAGATGGCCGTCCGCGTAACATTAAGGCATTTGCAAATCTCTTCCCCGGAAACATACTCGGGACTTCTTTCTTTGAGCAGGCGCAATATGGTCTCTTTCAATGGATCCACCCCAAGATCAATTTTATGCCAAAAACACCTTATCGTCAACCATTATCAGCAACGAGGTTGACAGAGAGATAAAACGAAACAAAGGGACGTTCTTTTTGTCTCACACACAGACATGAAACAAAAGGAACGTCCCTTTGTTTCATTGGTGTTTAATGTCGTGCAGGTCCAGGCCGATGTCAAGGGATTTGACAGAGTGGGTCAGCGCCCCGACGGAAATCAGGTCGACCCCGGCTTCAGCCACGGCCCGGATGTTTTCCTCGGAAATTCCCCCCGAGGCCTCAACCAGGGCACGTCCAGCGATAAGGCCCACTGCTTCACGCATTCTGCCCGGCGTCATATTGTCAAGCATAATTATGTCCGCTCCCGCTGCCAGGGCTTCCCTTACCCCGGTTAGGTCCTCTACCTCAACCTCGATTCTGGCTGTATGGGGACAGAGGCGCCTGGCCGCTTCCACAGCCGGCCCAATTCCCCCGGCTATTTTTATATGGTTGTCTTTGATCAGCACAGCGTCAAAAAGACCGAAACGGTGGTTGTATCCGCCCCCTACCCGCACAGCGTATTTTTCCAGCATTCTCAGGCCGGGGGTGGTCTTTCTGGTATCGACAATGTGGGACTTTTTCCCCGCCACTAACTCTACCAGGCGGGCCGTCCTGGTGGCGATTCCGGAGAGGTGCTGGAGCAGGTTGAGAGCAAGCCTTTCCCCGGTGAGGATTGCCCGCGCCTTACCACTTATTTCCGCCAGCACCATGCCACGTTCGATTTTTTGACCGTCCCGCACCAGCGCCCGGAAGACAATTTCCGGATCGAGTATTTGAAATGCCGCTTCCGCCGGCAGCAGTCCCGCAACCAGACCATTTTCCCTTGACATAATATATCCGTGCGTCATGGCATCCGCCCGGACAATACTGTTGGTGGTTATATCCCCAGACCCGACGTCTTCAAATAAATAATTTTCTATTATTTTCCTAAGGGCAAATAGGTCAAGATCCACAAAATCTACCTTCCTGCAACATGTAATTTATTTTAAATGTTTCGGGGCACATCCCCGTCTATGCCTTAATGCTATTATATCTCGTATTTTTGTTTAAGAAACTGCACAGTGAAATCCTCCAGTGAAATTTTTTGCGGATCAAAACCGTCCAGCAGGGCCTGGGCATATTCCCGATCAAAAATAAACACCTCTTCTCCCACATCCTCCGCAATACCCATGCGCACAGTCAGGTAACGGGAAAATCCCTCGGTCAAATTGGCTTCAATCCAGCCCTCCCATGTATATGGCACATCCTCATTATACTTGTTCATTAACTGTTCGTCCTTCTTCAATTTGCCCGCCAGTTTTTTAAATGACCAGCCGCCTGTGAAGGTACGGAAAAAAGGTTGGCTCAGCTCGCTGCAGGCGATCGACCAAATTTTTTCCGGCCTGTCACTCCAGCGGATCCCGTAGAGTGAATCCCCCTCCCGGCTGAAACCGGAGGCGCCGATCACCCGCATATTAAGCAGCAGTTCGAGTGCGTCAGGTTTTTTTTTGAGCTTTATCCCGGTCTCTTTCTCCATATACGCGACTATGTCAAAGTCACTCCCCACTTTGCCGCCGACAAATTCAACCCTCTGCTGCAGGCCCGGTATAATTTGCAAATAGTGCGGCAGGGCGTAATTGGTTCCGTACCAGGTATAAAAATCAATTAGGGTGCTTCTGCCTTTCGCGTAGGAGCGGTCAGTTTTCATAAATTCAATAATTTCATCCAGCCCGGCGCCCTGTCTGCCTTCTTGGATTAGTCTCTCAGCCATAGGCTGGGGGTGATACTTGAGCATTATTTCCTGCAGCTGGTTCCGGCGATTTTCATCCCAGCTGTTGTAGGTGTCATACAGCCATTGATAATGCGCCGCATAAAGCGGATCCGAATCTGCTTGTTCCCTCAAGCCGGCCCACATTGCCACACTTTTTATATTCGCCCGGTAAATTTCCTCTGAGGACTCAAAAAGAAACACGCTGAAATCCTCAATTTTTATGGTCAGGGAAGGGGAGCCCGTCCCTGTTTTGTTAAAATCCAACGGGTTACAGCCGGCAAGCAGAAAAACACAAACCCCCACAAGCAGGATTGATCCGGAAATTTTTATAAAAATTTTCTCCACCCGCCATTCACCCCCCTGAACGGTAGTAAGCAAAAGATCGCCTACCTAATTTATGTCCAAAATAAGGATATCTGAACAAACCCTTTCATGGCCACCGGCAGGCTTATAACATAGCTTAAGGTACGCCCGCCTAAAACAAAACGATAACAATAAAATTAAACCAAGTTGATTAATCTCCTGCTTGAGGTATGAAAAAGATGTACATATGCCGGATAACACCACATATTGCAAGGCCTGTATTTCATTTTTAGCCGAAAAAAAACTGTAACGCCAATGTTACAGTTTCCACACCCATAATTTTAATAAGCGGCACCCTAATAGCTTCTGTTTTTATTAAAACAGTCGAAGCAGTATACCGGACGATCCCCACTGGGCTTAAAAGGCACTTCCGTATCTGCACCGCAACTAGCACAAACTGCAGGGTGCATTTCACGCGGGGGACGGGATCCCCGGGCGCCAAAGCCGCCTTCCCTGCTGTTTCTCTGCTTGCGTGCAGCCCTGCACTGAGGACAGCGACCCGGTTCGTTGGTAAAGCCCTTTTCAGCATAGAATTCCTGCTCTGAAGCCGTGAATACAAAATCCTCGCCACAGTCACGGCAGTTCAGGGTTTTGTCTTGATACACGAAGGCATCCTCCTAAAAATTATTTGCTCAAATGGTGATTCACTTATCGTTGATCTCCATCACCATTTTAGCGGCTGAGAAGGATAAATGAACTAAACCTGTTTATTGAGCCTATATTTTATTGTAACCTTAATACAGTAAAAAGTAAAATAAATAATTCAATTTTTCACAGTTTAAACATCATTGATCAATAGTAAAAATTAGATTTTCAATTACACTAGACACATAAGGAATAACATGAAAGGGGCAGGGAAAGTGGAAAAACTGGTAAAGGTGGCAACCTTTCTCGATATCAATGAAGCTTATCTGGCCAAAGGGCTGTTGGAAAACGAGGGCATAGAGGCCTTCTTGTTTGATGAGCGTGCAGCAGTTGTGGTATATACGCCCTATGCCCTGGGGGGGTTGAGGCTGATGGTCAGGCAGTCGGACCTGACCAAGGCCGGCGGCATACTCTCCGGCCGGGAATAGCTACCGCAGGGTTGATTCCGTTCTGCGGGGCGGCCGGGGGCCATAGTACTGGTAGTAGTTGCACTGGATCCGCCCATTATATAACTTTCTTTTACGATCCGGTTTTCCACCGAATAGACGTTCAAATCTGGGGTGGGCGGCAAGTATATAA
The DNA here is from genome assembly GCA_964390855.1 of uncultured Eubacteriales bacterium. Lineage (GTDB taxonomy): Bacteria > Bacillota > Desulfotomaculia > Desulfotomaculales > Pelotomaculaceae > Syntrophopropionicum. Next base: position 11,932 of record CAYMJG010000013.1, read on the forward strand.
AACGACCAGGTATCCAGGGACTTGAAGGTCTTTCCCATCTCCCGGTAAAGTTCTTCAGCCTGTTTCAGATCACCGAGGCGTTCTCCGTAGGGAGGGTTGCAGATAAGATGGCCATACCTGTGCCTGGAACGAACCCCGGCCACGGGTAGTTTCTGAAAAAACACCTTCTCCGCAACCCCGGCCTGCCCGGCGTGATAGCGAGCCAAGTTCAGCACTGCGCCGTCTATGTCTGAACCGATAATATGGAGCGGCTGGGCGCAGTCGGCGAGCCCCACGGCTTCCTCTCTGGCTTCATGCCAGAGGGCTGCCGGGATAGAAGGCCATTTTTCCGCGGCAAAAGATCTGCTTAAACCGGGTGCCCTGTTCATGCCAATCAACGCCGCTTCAATGGGAATTGTGCCCGATCCGCAAAAGGGGTCGAGCAGGGCCCGTTCCGGGCGCCAGCGACTGAGCAGGACCATGGCGGCGGCCAGCGTTTCCTTAAGGGGCGCCTGGCTGCCGAGCTTGCGGTAGCCCCGTTTATGCAGCCCGGCGCCACTGGTATCAATAGTCAGGGTGGCTGTGTCTTTGAGCAGGGCCACTTCAACGGCATACCGGGGCCCTGTTTCGGCGAACCAATCTTTTTTATACCTCTGTTTCATCTTTTCCACAATAGCTTTTTTAACTATGGCCTGGCAGTCAGATACACTGTGAAGCTGGGATTTGACTGATTTGCCGTTGACCGGAAAGGCAGCGTTCTCCGGAATCCAATCCGTCCAGGGCAGGGCCCGGGTTTTCTCAAAAAGCTGATCGAATGTAAGCGCCTCAAATTCACCCATTTTCAATAGAACACGGTCCGCCGTGCGCAGCCACAGGTTCGCCTTGCATATCGCCGCTTCGTCTGCCGCAAAGGTAACCCTGGCGTCTTCCACCATTAAGTCTTCGTAGCCCAGCTCTTTCACTTCTCTCGCTACGACAGCCTCAAGGCCAAAGGTTGCAGTGGCAATCAATGTTATTTTACTCATGTCCGGCCCCAATCTCATTACTTATTAATAGTTGTATTAATAAAATGACGGGCTCAAAAAACCCGTCTTGATATTTATTACATGCCCTCAATGGCCATTGTATATTCTATCATTATCCGTCTTAATGCCTAACGCCTGAATATAATATGCTTCTGCCAGCGCTGGTACGTATCCGGGCAATCAACCCGGTAATGCCCGCCGCGGCTTTCCCTGCGGGCCAGGGCCGCTTCAGCCACCAATTCCCCAACCTGCAGCATATTTTTTACCTCCATCTGCTCGGCATTGTCCGCCCTGTGCCGCTTGAGATAGCTCCATTCATCGAAATTGACCAGGGCTTCCCTCATCCCTTCACTACTGCGCACCGGGCCCACCTTTTCGCCCATCAGCACCTCCAGCTTTTTGCGCAGGCCCGCATAGTCTGTTTTTGCCGGCTCCAGCAGCCAGTCACAGGCAAATTCCAGTTGACGGGGGTGGTAATCCTTCAAAAAATGTCTGGTTTCCTCTACTATCCTACCGCCGAACACCAACCCATCCAGCAGGGAATTGCTGGCCAGGCGGTTGGCGCCGTGCACGCCGGGGCAGGAAACCTCGCCGCAGGCATACAGCCCCCTGATGCTTGTTTCCCCTACCAGGTTAATTTTAACCCCGCCCATCATATAGTGAGCTGCCGGGGCCACCGGAATGCGATCGACGGTAATATCCAGCTGGTACTCTGCGCAGGTCTTCATGATATTGGGGAAGCGCAACCTTACAAGATCAGGTTCAAGGTGAGTCAGATCTAAGAAAACCTTGTTGGCGCCGGTCGCCGCCATTTCCTTTAAGATAGCGCGTACCACGATATCTCTGGGGGCAAGTTCCGCCAAGTCGTGATAACGGGGCATAAAACGCTGGCCCTGGATGTTGCGCAGGTAAGCCCCCTCGCCGCGCACCGCCTCCGAGATGAGAAAGCGCGGCGCCCCCGGCAGATTTAATACTGTCGGGTGAAATTGGATAAATTCCATATCCATAACCTCGGCTCCTGCTCTGAAGGCAATGGCTATGCCGTCGCCGGTAGCTATCTCCGGGTTGGTGTTGTGCTCAAAAATGCGGCCCAGGCCGCCTGTGGCAAGGACAACCACCTTTCCCCGGAACACCTTGTATTCTTTGTTTTCCCTGTCATAAGCCAACACGCCATAACAAATATTCTCCCGCACCAAAAGGTCCACAACATAGTGGTTTTCCAGCACATTGATCCTTTCATCTTCCCGCACACGCTGGGTTAGGACCCGCTGGATCTCCGCCCCGGTGGCGTCGCCACTGGCATGAAGAATACGCCTCTGGCTGTGCGCCCCCTCCCTGGTAAGAGCCAGTCCCTGGCTGTCCCGGTCAAAAATAGCCCCGAGGCCGATTAGCTCCCTGACCCGGTCAGGACCCTCGCTGACCAGCGCCGCCACAGCCTCCGAATCGCACAGGCCGGCCCCGGCCACCAGGGTATCTTCCCTGTGCAGCGCCGGCGAATCAGCGTCTCCGAGCGCGGCTGCAATACCGCCCTGGGCCTTATCCGTGCCGGTGTCCATCATGGTCTGCTTGGTCAGGACTGTAACCGAACTCCCCGCCTGGGAAGCCGAGAGGGCTGTGTATAACCCCGCTATGCCACTGCCCAGGATGATATATTCCTCTTCAATCTGGGGCAGCTCCCGTGTGTCAAAGTTCACCATGTAATTATCCGGCAAATAAAATCCCCCTTTATGTTGGCGCAATTAAATATTCATAAAAATTATAGCACTATCCAGCAACATGCGGTTTATTTTTTTAGCGGAATAAATCCCGCCCCAAGGGGTACTGCACCTAATAAAAAGGCGGGGCGCCGGGCTAGCTGATCTCGCCGTGGACTTCCCCCTGCTTAACCCCGGTTATTTTATTCCCGCCATCAACCATAACGACTATCGGGCTGTATGACCTTGCTTCATTACTGTCCATAATGGCGTAGGAAATGATGATTACCACGTCCCCGGGGTGTACCAGGCGGGCGGCGGCCCCATTCAGGCAGATTACACCCGAATCGCGCGGGCCTTTGATCACATATGTTTCAAATCGGGCGCCGTTGTTATTGTTGACAACCTGCACCTTTTCATTGGGCATAATGCCGGCAGCCTCTATCAAAGCCTCGTCTATAGTGATACTGCCCATATAGTTCAGGTTGGCCTCCGTCACCGTGGCCCGGTGAATTTTTGACTTAAACATAGTTAGAAACATAGTTCTCTCCCCCACACACTAATTATCACGAAAGTTGGAGTATTATGTTGTCAATTAGCCGCGCCCGGCCGAACCTGACCGCCAGAGCCAGCAGCGCCGGTCCCTTAATAATCTCCACCGGCTCAAGGTCCGGATAACTGTAGATTTCCACATAATCTATCTCCGCGAGTGGTTCTGCTTTAATCATGTTTATAACCAATTGCCGTATTTTCGAGGCGTCCCGCTGACCCGCCCCAACCTCCGCCGCCGCCCTGTTCAAACTGCTGGAAAGGCTCAAGGCAGCCCGCCGCTGCTCCGGATCCAGATAAATGTTGCGCGAACTCATAGCCAGACCGTCATGCTCCCGTACGGTAGGCACGGCAACAACCTCCACGTCTATGTTCAAGTCGGCAACCATCCGTTTTATAACCAGCGCTTGCTGGGCGTCTTTCTGCCCAAAAAAGGCGCAGTCCGGTTTCACTATGTTAAACAGCTTGGCCACCACCGTAGCCACACCCCGGAAATGGCCCGGCCGGGAGGCCCCGCATAATTTTTCCGTGATACCTTCAACATTGATGTAGGTGTTATACCCGGACGGGTACATCTCCTCCGCAGACGGATTAAAAATAGCGTCTACCCCAGCCCCTTCGGCCATTGCAGCGTCCCGGGCCAGGTCCCGCGGGTAGCCGGCCAGGTCTTCTCCCGGCCCGAACTGAGTGGGGTTAACAAAAATGCTGATAATAACCGTATCGCATTGTTTTCCGGCCTGACGCATCAATGTAAGATGCCCCTCATGCAAGTAGCCCATGGTCGGCACAAGGCCAACACTGCGCCCCTCAGCCCTGGCTTGCCACACAAACTCCCGAATCTCCGCAACCGTATGAAAAATACGCATCTAAAACCTCCCGCATCTTGATTGAAAGCACGCCCGCCCCACCGGGGACATTGACCTTCCGCTGTAGGGCGGGATTTATCCCGCCAAAACGGGCGGCTAAAACCGCACCTACAGCAGAAGTTGCCGATCTGTTTTAGTAGAGTTTCTTGAGTACCTCATCGGACATCCCGAAGCTGTGCTCGGGCCCGGGGAAAGTCCTTGCCGTTACTTCATCTTTATACTGCTTCAGTGCGGCGCCCATATGTTCGTGCAGGTTGACGTATTTTTTCACAAATTTCGGCGAGGAACGGGGGTATAACCCCAGCATATCATGGATTACCAGTACCTGGCCGTCGCAGTGCGGGCCGGCCCCGATGCCGATGGTCGGAATGCCCAGGGATTCAGTGATTAGTTTGGCCAGCGGTGTGGGCACACACTCCAGCACCAGACAAAAGGCGCCGGCCTCCTCTATAGCCTTGGCGTCGGATATAAGCTTTTTCGCCGCAGCTTCATCTTTGCCCTGCACCTTGTAGCCGCCCATCTGGTGGACTGATTGGGGAGTAAGCCCCAGGTGCCCGACCACCGGTATCCCCGCGTGCACGATAGCACGGACGCTGTCGGCGATTTCCACCCCGCCTTCCAGCTTAACCGCGGATGCGGTGGTTTCTTTCAGAAGCCGCCCCGAATTGCGCAGGGCCTCCTTCTTGGAAACCTGGTAGGACATAAACGGCAGATCCGCCACTACCATAGCCCGTTCGACGCCCCGGCAGACCGCCTTGACATGGTGGACCATCTCGTCCATGGTCACCGGCAGGGTGGAATCGTAACCCAGCATCACGTTAGCCAGCGAATCACCCACCAGAATCATGTCGATACCCGCGTCATCTACCAGCTTGGCCATTGAGTAGTCGTACGCAGTGAGCATGGTGATTGGGTTCCCCTCACTTTTCATCTGCCTGACGGTGGCTGTGGTAACCTTGCTGCTCATAAAATACCCTCCCTGAATATGTCGTTTAGTTTTTTCGCCTCTTCGGCGTTAATGCCGTCCTTTTCCAGGGCTATCTTGATGGTATATAGTCCCAGCCTGCTGTATAAGTCAAGTTCCTGCTCGCCCACGCCTTTTAAAACCTGCAGGTGCCCTGTCAGGGTCGGGCCGTCAGCCCTGGCTACGGGGCCGGTTAGGGCTTGCGCCGGTCCCACCCGGCTGATATTTTTAATTGTGCCCCGAATCAGGGGTAATAACGCCTCAAAGGACTCCGTCCGGGTGAGGCCGAAACGGCCATAAAGACCCGTCGCCAAATGCATCAGGGAAACAAGATAGTTGGAAGCGACACAGGCGGCTGCGTGATACAGGGGCTTGTCTGCGGCAGCTATGGAAAAGCTTTTACCGCCCAGGTCCCTGACAATCTGTTCGGCCAGGGGCAGCGCCCCGGGATCTCCTTCAAGGGCAAAATAAGAACCGGGCAGGTTTTCCATGGCCATCTTGACGTCGGCAAAAGACTGCAAGGGGTGCAAAGAGGCGGCCAGCGCGCCCGAGCGGCGCACAGCCCCGGCCTCGTCCGCCGCATGGGCCCCGCTGGTATGAAATACCACCTGGCCGGTCCTAAAACCGCCCCGCGCGGTGATCCCCGCCGCAACATCCGCAATCACGCGGTCCGGGGTGGTGATAAAGATCACATCAGCACCGCCGGTTACCTCTTCCGGCTTAACGGTGGCGGGAACCCCTAATTCCTCAGCCACACGCCTGGCCGAATCCATGCTTTTACTGGCCACGCCGGCCACCGGGTAGCCCTGCCTGTTTAAAAGAAGCGCCAGCGCGGAACCTACCTTGCCGGCTCCCACAACCGCAATTCTGGGTTTGGACATAGACATTATCCCCCTTGTCTGATGTTAGGGATAAAACAAATTCGCCCACAGGACGCCTACCGTAATTTTAAAAAAATCGCAATTTACTAAAAATAATAAAAAGCCTTCCGGAAGGCCCGAAAGGCGTAAGCGTCTAACCTCCGTCTCGGTCCAGCCCGGCTCCAAGCGGTTAAAAAAATCGCCAAAAACTGCAAACACAGGTGTAGTTCCGCGCGGATACTACCCTTTTTCGGTTACATTTTAACACAGTCAATTTTACAGGGCAATTGTTTTTTTAAAAAACCCGCCCAGCCTTTTCAAAAAAAATCCCGGCGCTAATTTACATAGCGTCCGGGTTTAGAAAGGAGTATTTGGGGGGTTAATAATTAATCGATATTTTTAACAATCAACGGAGATATTTTATTCCTGAATACCTCCCCGGCATTTTCCGGGCTTACTCCGGTAATAATCTGATTATCTATATTTACTGAAACTCCATTATCGCATTTTTCCAGGCAAAACGTGCCGTTTAATTCCAGACGGTCGGCAATTCCCTCATTTTCCGCCAGATCATTGAATTCTTTAATAACATCATAGGCGCCCCTGAGGTAACACCCCGTTCCAAGACAGACCGACACCCGCAATGGCTGCAACCGGGAATCGTTCACCACAAAGGGTTTGCCGTTTATACGCCGGCGCGGCACATATGTCGTATGCAGGGCGTGGTGTGTTTCCTGATTATTGACCCCGCCGAACCATTCTTCAAAGGCTTTGCCTACAAAATAGTTGTCCTGGGGTTTATGAAGCTGCTGCACCCTGTCCATTTCATATATTTCACCGGCGCGCCTGGCCCGCGCCGCCGTGTCATTGATGTCAGGCTGTCCGCCGCCGCCGACGCAACCGCCGGGGCAGGACATTACTTCTACAGCGTCAAAGGCGGCTTCCCCGCTTTTAATCATTGATATTAGTTTTTCTGTATTGCCCAGGCCGTTTGCCACAGCCAGCCGCAAAACTCTGCCGTTGACTTCAACTGAGGCAGTTTTAATCCCCTCCATGCCCCGCACGGGCAGGAAATCGATGCGGCCCACTTCGTCACCGCCGGTCAGTCCCGCCACATAGCGCACCACCGACTCCATTACGCCACCAGACGCGCCGAAGATCAGGGCGGCCCCGGAGCCCACACCCAGCGGGTTATCAAAAGACTCGTTGGCCAGAGCAGCGAAATCTATGGATGCTTCTTTAAACATCCGGGCCATTTCCACTGTGGACAGTACGGCGTCAACGTCGGGAACCCCGCCGGTGCTAAATTCCGGCCTTTGGGCTTCAAATTTTTTAGCCACACAGGGCATTATTGAAACCACAAATATTTCTTCCGGACGCTTGTCCAGCTTTTTGGCATAGTATTTCTTAACCACCGAGCCGAACATTTGCTGCGGCGAACGGCAGCTTGAGACATTGTTCAGCAGTTCAGCGTGAAATTGCTCGCAGTATTTTATCCAGGCCGGGCAGCAGGAGGTGAAAATAGGCAGTTTCTCATTTTTCTCCAGACGCTCCAGGAACTCGTTCGATTCCTCTATGGTCGTCATATCGGCGGCAAACAGGGTGTCGAACACTCTGTCAACCCCGATCAGCTTAAGGCCGGCAACAATTTTTCCGGTGACCTCTTCCCCCGCGCCCAGGCCGAATTCCTCACCCAGGGCGACCCGCACCGCCGGGGCGATTTGCGCCACAACAGTTATATCGGGGTTATCTATGGCGTTCCAGACCTTGTTGATTTCACTTTTTACAGTAAGCGCTCCGGTGGGGCACACGGATACACACTGGCCGCAGTTAACGCAGGCCACATCTGAAAGCTCCTTGTTAAAGGCCGTGGTAACCACCGTTTTTGAACCGCGATGGGCAAAATCCCAGATGCCTATTCCCTGCACTTCTTTGCACATGCGCACACAGTCGCCGCAAAGTATGCATTTGTTGGGATCCTTTACTATCGCGGGGCTGGTCAGGTCCAAAGGCAGCTTTTTATCCCTCTTGCCGAACCTTACTTCTTTTACTCCCAACTGCTGGGCCAGCAGCTGCAGTTTGCACTTGCCGCTCCTGGAACAGGTGGTGCACTCCCGCTCGTGGTTGGACAGCAGGAGCTCGATTACCATTTTACGCAGCCTGCGGGTGCGCAGGGTATTGGTCCTGATCACCATCCCGTCCTGGGGAGGGGTTGAACAGGCAGCCACCAGGCCCATTTTATCAGTCTCCACCAGACAGAGGCGGCACGCCCCGTAAACGCTTAACTCAGAGTGGTAGCAGAAGGTGGGTAGATTAATTCCCGCCCGGCGGATCAGCTCCAGCAGGTTTTTCTCTTGCCGGATTTCTATTTCCTGGCCGTCTATGGTCAGTTTACCGTTGCTACTCATAATTATTGCCCCCTCCCTAGTTAGTGACTATCGAGCCGAATTTGCACTTGATGACGCAGGTCCCGCATTTAGTGCATTTTTCCGGGTCTATCCTGTGGGGCTCTTTTCTTTCCCCCGATATGGCGCCGGCCGGGCAGAACTTCTTGCACACCCCGCATCCCTTGCACAGGGAGGGGTCAATCCTGTATTCGAGCAGGTCCTTGCACACCCCGGCCGGGCACTTCTTGTCTATCACATGGGCCTCATATTCAGATCTAAAATACCTGAGCGTGGTCAGTACGGGGTTGGGCGAGGTTTTGCCCAGCCCGCAAAGAGAACCATCTTTAACTACCAATGCCAGTTCTTCCAACAGCGCCAGATCCTCCACCGTGCCGCTGCCGTTGGCTATGCGGTTGAGCAGCTCCAGCATGCCCCTGGTGCCTTCCCGGCAGGGTACACACTTGCCGCAGGATTCGTTTTGGACAAATCCCATGAAAAATTTCGCCACCTCGACCATGCAGGTGTCTTCACCCATGACCACCAGACCGCCGGAACCGACCATCGCCCCGGCCTTCTGCAGGGAATCGTAATCAAGAGGCAGATCCAGGTGCTCCCTGGTCAGGCAACCCCCGGAGGGACCGCCGATCTGCACTGCTTTGAAAACTTTTTTGTCCCGCAGCCCGCCGCCGATACCGAATACTATTTCCTTTAAGGTCAGGCCCATGGGGACCTCCACCAGACCGGTGTGGGCCACCTGGCCGGCCAGAGCAAAAGTCTTGGTGCCGGTGCTGGTGGGGACACCGATGTTGCTGAACCATCCTGCGCCCTTTAATATTATGGTCGGCAGGTTGGCCAGGGTTTCCACGTTATTGATCACTGTAGGACAACCCCACAGGCCGCTGACGGCCGGGAAAGGGGGTCTGGGCCTGGGCATGCCGCGCTCTCCTTCTATGGAGGCGATCAAAGCAGTCTCTTCCCCGCAAACAAAGGCGCCTGCCCCTTCCTTGATATTAACCTTGAAACTAAAGCCGCTGCCCAGTATATTCTTACCGAGCATTCCATATGTGGTCGCTGTTTTCACAGCGTTGCGCAGCCGCTTTACAGCCAGCGGGTATTCAGCCCTAACATATATATAACCCTCGTCGGCGCCAATCGCATAGCCGGCCAGCATCATGCCTTCGATGATCCGGTGCGGGTCGCCTTCCATGACGCTGCGGTCCATAAAGGCGCCCGGGTCTCCCTCGTCACCGTTGCACACTATGTATTTCTTTTCCCCGCCTGCTTCCCGGGCGAAAAGCCATTTTCTGCCCGTGGGGAAGCCGCCGCCGCCCCTGCCCCGCAGGCCCGAATCAAGTATTTCCTTGATCACCTCGTCGGGGGTCATTTCAATTAATGCTTTGGCTAGTGGCTGGTACCCGTCATGGGCAATATAGTCCTCAATGTTGTCCGGGTCAATCCTGCCGCAGTTGGCCAGGGCAACCCTGAACTGGTTCTTGTAAAAGGGGATTTCATCCTGGGTTTCTATGGGCTCCCCGGTTTTATCATCATGATAGAGAAGTCTGGAAACCAGTCTATTGTTGATAATGTGTTCTTCAAAAATTTCGGCGACATCCTGCGGCTGGACCTTGCAATAAAGCGTCCCCCGCGGTTCGATCCTGACCAGGGGGCCCATCTGGCAAAAGCCGTGGCAACCGCTGGTGTGGGCGCTTACTCCCTCGTGGGAATGTTCTTTTTCCAACGCCAGGCTGACCGCCAGTTCGGGCCTTTCGCCCAGCAGCTGTTTGAACAAATCGAATACCTTTAAAGAACCGTTGGCGACACATCCGGTACCCGCGCAGACCAGGATTCTTTTTTCCTTACTGCCGATATCGGCCAGGGCTTTCCTCTTTAAGGCATCCAGTTCTACCTTGGAATTAAGCATTTTGGCAACACCCCGTTTCGCAGGAGTTTTTGTCTTCTTTCAGCTGCTCCTCGGATACAATTTTCTTTACTGCGCCCAATATTGCTTCCGGCGTTGTCTGGCCGTGCACCTGATCACCGTTAATTACAACCACGGGAGCCAATCCACAGGCGCCGAGACAGGATACTGTCTCCACTGTGAACTGCATATCCGCGGTGGTTGACTCGCCTTTGGCCAGCAGCAGTTCCTCCCGCAGGGCGGAGTGAATGGGTTCCGCTCCCCTGACATGGCAGGCCGTACCGTCGCAGACCCTGATCACATGCTTGCCCTTGGGTATTAACGAAAACTGTGTATAGAAGGTGGCTACCCCATATACCGTAGCCGGCGCCAGGTTCATCGCTGTGGCCACATAGGTGAGCACCTCTTCGGGCAGGTAACGGTATTCCTCCTGTACCTCCTGCAAAATGGCAATCAGGTGGGAAACCCTTCCCTCATGGTTTTCAATAATCTCCTGCAACCTTTCAAATTTCCTATCCATAGGCGTCCTTCACCCCCGGGGTTATTATCTGACTATTTAAATATATGACATGGGTTCACATATGTCAACTACTATTGTAAAAATATAAGCAAAATTTTAAAAATTAAAATAGATCGAACCGGATTGGACAGACAGGAGACGGTTCCGCGTTCGACGGGATAGTTAAATTTTAGAACATCTGGATCAAGAATGGTTACTATTTTGGGTAGGAGAAATGGCAGGTAAAACGGTGGATTTTATTTTACAACGATGCGTATGGCGCCAGATCCGGAGTGGGGACAAGCTTCTCCTCAGGGTATTCCTTGGGGGTCGAGGGATGGCCCCGATCGCGGAATGAGGACATACCCCTTTTCGGGGTATCCCATTGGGGTTGAGGTATGTCCCCGCTGATGGTTGGCCGGTATCAGGAAGGTCAACACTAGAAGTATTCCATGGTTACCTTTTTTCCCTTCTCCTTGAGAAAATTAATCAGGTCGTTGATGATTTGTTTTTTTAATAAAACCCTGGAGGACCCCTCGTTTATCTGCTGGGTATTGTTAACAGAGGTGCCCACCAGAAAATTCAGCCGATCCGCCTCAAGCAAAAGAACCGCCAGACGGCTGGATCCGTCCCGGTTGGCGCGCAGTTGATTGACGGGCACGCCGGTCCTTAAAAGCTCCAGACTATAGGCCATGGTCAGGACCCCTTCTGTAACCAGGTCGACACCCTCAATAATTCCTGTCGGGGGAACCCGCTCACTGGCGGACTTCATATCGACCCTGACCTGCCGTTCCAGGATGCGCCCGACCATGTTGGCGGTGGATCCGCCGCAGACAACCCGCACGCCGTCCCTGCCCATCAAACAGTTGACCGCTCTTAGGTCATGGTCCCTGGAGTCCGGAGGGCCAATCAAGATGTTCAAAAAACGGGGCTTTCTAACCTTGACGACTGCAACACTGGCGTCATCAGCCGGGTATGAGCCATACAGATTGTTGCAGTGTTCGGCAATAATCCGGGCGCAGGCAGGCGCCTCCTCAACTGCCGGCACTTTACTGCAGAAAAAATTCGAAAAGCCCTGCCAATCCCAATCCATGTTCCAGACGCCGTTTGCCCCGGCATGGAGCACACCGTCTGAAACAAGGACAATCCAGTCGCCCCATTCCAGCGGAAATGTCGACTGGCGAATAACCTTACCCGCTATATCTCTTTTGACTCTTTTTATTTGCTTGAGTTTCCCCGCATTGCCCAAGAAGGTTTCCGGGGTATCATATTCCACCAGGCGGGCGGTTCCCTCGCCGGTGAATATCTCCAGAATGCCGAAGGTACTATAAGCGTGACCCCTTACTTTTGGCAGCGTTTTGGCCAGGGTCTCGATAACCTCCTCAAGAGCCGCTCCCTGAGTGATCATTCTTACCGCTGTTTTAGTAGTCAGCCTGGAAAGAATATTGGCTTTAACGCCGCTTCCCAGTCCATCGGACAACATTATGGTAGTGGCGCCGTTGTTTACGGCCAGTTCAATACTGTCGCCACAGAGTTCTTCCCCATGTTTGTTTAGTTGGGATATGCCCACATCTACCGCTATTTTCATCAATCTTCCTCTGCCTGCCAGTTAGTTAGTTTAAAATCATTTATTCTTCACAAGTTTAATCAATTTTGTCAGCTGCACCTTGGTATCCGCCGTGGTCTCCCCGAGCAGGCCGGCTATTTCCTGGGCCACTTGCATCTGTTTGGAGATTACTTCTTCCGCCCTCTTGATTGTTTCGTTGTTCAACAGGTCCTGCTGTTCCTCCCGTTTTTTGTCCTCGGTGATATCAATAAAAATCCCGGCAATCTCCCCCGGCCCCAGCGGGAATATGATCTCCCTGGCGATCAGGTCTTTGTGTTCATAATTCATAGTCAGGTTTAATACTGAACCGTTTTGCGCCACCTGTTGATAATTAACCGGATCCATGTAAAGCGACAGGTCCTCACCCCGTGGGTTTTTATCCTGTATACCCAGCATCCTCCTGGCTACATCATTTGTTTCCAGGATTTTCAGCTCCCGGCTGACTATAATAATGCCGTTCGGCATAGAAGCAAAGACCCGGTTGGAAACTGATTCAGCTTTTTCCCGCATGTAGGGGATGCACATCTTCACCTCGGCAAAACCCTGGTAGACGGCAATGGCTTTGTCCCTGCAGGTGGGATACCCGCAGGAGCCGCAGTTTAGCCTGTCTTCCGGTTTGGTCTTCCCGGTACGGGCAAATATCTCGTTTAATTCCTCTTCACTGGGCATCGGCAGAGGTGTCTGCCGGTTGGAATAATTGCGGTAAAGCTCGATACCGGCTAAGTCAGGAGGGGCCTGATCATTTTGCCGGGGGTGGTTTTTGTTAAAATAGTCGAAGATCCTCTGTGTTTTAATAAAAATATCTTCTTCATTGACGGTCATCGGCCCGCTGGCGCATCCACCGGCGCAGGCCAGCAGCTCGATCAGGCCCACCTTGCAGGCTCTGCCCAGCTGAAGATGCTTCAGGAGTTCCATACAATTTTCAAGCCCGGAAATAACCATCACCTTGTCGTCCAGTCTATCCATACTCATGCCCGCGGTACGCAGCATGCCGCCCTCCAGCGGAAACAATTTGCCTATGTCCGCCTGCGGGCCGTCAAGTTCCTCATCGCAGGACAGGTATTTAAAGTCTGTTATTTCCTCCTGCATCCATTCCCAAACTTCCCCAAAACCAAGCACCGCGTCAACCACGCCCTGGTACTGTTCTTCCCCCGCCTCAACCTTCTTGGCTATGCAGGGGCCGATAAAAACTACCGCGGCTTCCGGCATCATTAACTTTATTATCCTGGCGTGGGCAATCATCGGGGATACGATTGGGGATAGATTTGGAATCAGATCCGGATAGTGCTTTTCAACCAGGCTGACTACCGCCGGGCAGGCGCTGGAAAGGTAGGTCCGCTGGGCGGGTAGTTTTTGATGCTCCACCGCCACCAATTCCGCGCCATAGGATGTCTCCTGCACGCTGGCGAACCCTAGTTTTCTCAGGGCCGCGACCACCCGGCCGGGCCTTAAAGGAAAGCCCGCCGCAAAAGAAGGCGCCAGGCTGGCGGCAACCAACCGCCCCTTAGAAATAAGTTCCTTAACCTTGTCCACATCGTTGCGCACCTTTTTAGCCTGCTGGGGGCAGACCAAAACGCACCTGCCATCATGAACGCAACGATCTTCCATTACTTCCGCCCTTTGGGCCTCGGATCCTGACACATCTCTAATTCTGATCGCCTTGACCGGACATTCACGGACGCATTTGTAGCAGTCCCTGCACCTGGCCTCGTTTGTAGATATCAAATCCATACCCCACACCTCCATGGCGAAAATAAAATATCCCGTTTAGGCCGTACCCGGGGGACTGTATACCCAAAGTCCCACAGCCCGGTCTTTACCTTCATTTTTTAATTCCCCGGGGGCATCGAAAATAAAGTAGGCGGCGTCCCCTTTGCCCAATACATACTTCATTTCTCCCAAAGTAACCCCGATCTCCCCCTCCAGGATGTATAGAAAATGCTCTTTGTCCTGGTAACCCGCTATCTCCGGACTTGTAGCGCCTGGCGCCAGTTCAAAAACCATGGGCTGCATCTTTTTTTCCCTGTGTCCCAAAAAAGTGAGCAGGTTCAGCTTCATATCCGGGTTGCCGGTGATAATGCGCTTGTAATTGTTGCTTCTGACTATTAGCCAATCCTCGGGTAGATTATCCTCAATTAGAAGTGTGATATTAGTATTGAGGGCAGTAGCGATACTCTTCAGGGTGGAAAAAGAAGGGGAGGTTTTTTCCTGCTCCAGTTGATAGAGGAAGCTGGCCGACAGTCCGACCTTTTCGGCCAGTTGCCGGACAGTCATGCCGCTATTTATCCTGACCCTTTTAACCCGGGCGCCCAAACCCACTTGCAGCCCACCTCCCGTTAAAGGTACTTTGGGGCTTTCCCAAATGCGCTTTTCTAATTATAACATGTTTACGCCGGTGGTTGACAGATGAAAAACACAGCTGTAATGATATATGATGTCTTTTATGATACAATATAATTAAAAAAATCGATTTTGCGGGGGAGTATTTGGATGTGTAATGACAGCAACTGTTGCCGCGACAGTGAAAACACCGGGGTTAACGAGCTAATTAATCGGTACAGGAATCAGCCCGGGGGTGTATTGAAATTTTTTAGAGAATATGCGGAAACATACGGCAGCCTGCCCGGCGAAATTATTAAAAGAGCGGCGAGGGCTTTCGACAGGGAAGAAACGGAAATTGAGGACCTGCTGTATTCCTGCAACCTGCTCCGGCATGCCAGCCCGGGTTTGCACAGGATTAGCGTGTGCATGGGCACTACATGCTATTTGAAGGGCGCCCAGCGAGTGCTCAAGGCCTTTTGCGGGGAACTGGGAATATCCCCCGGGGAAACTACCACAGACGGCCTCTTTTACCTGGAGGTAGTCCGTTGCCTGGGCGCCTGTGACTTTGGCCCCTCCGTGATGGTGGACAATGAGATCCACCCCCATGTAGATCCCGGCAATGTAGCGTCTATACTCGAATCATACAAGTCTTAAACCGGTAACGTTTGGCTACGTCTATTCTTTTTTGAAATAGAGGCCTCCAAGAACTAATAGTTCCTGGAGGCTTTTCAAATTGTCCCCTAGAGATAACCCATCGGGTCTACCGGATCACCGTTTATCCTTACCGAAAAATCAAGGTGCGGGCCGGTGGCAACGCCTGTGCTGCCGACCGCTGCAATCGGATCGCCTTTGTAGACCTCCTGCCCGGCGTAAACATTGCGGGAGTTCAAGTGGGAATACAGCGTGGTCAAACCGCCGCCGTGGTCAATCATCACCACATTGCCGTAACCATCCATGTAGCTGATATCGATTACCGTGCCGTCCTGGGCCGCCACTACCGTCGCCCCGTAGTCCGCAGGTATGTCAATCCCATTGTGCATGCGGCCTGTCCCATAGACGGGGTGTATGCGCCAGCCGAATACGGAAGAAATATCATAATAGCCGGGTACCGGCCAGACAAAACCACCGGTTGCCGCAGGACGGTCCGCACTGGAACGCTGGCGGGCGATTTCACGCAGGATCTGCTGTTCAAGGGCTTCCAGGCGGGCCTCTTCGGCTTCAATATCCCACAGGTTGTTCTCGGCATCCTGGAGCAAGGCGTTTCTTTCCTCTTTTTTGCGATTAAGTTCACTCCGGGCGGCTTCCTGCCGGTTAATCAAATCCGTCAGGGCCTGCTGTTGCTCCTCAATTTCCGCCATTTTTTGATCGAGCCGCAGGCGGTCGGCCCTAATCTGGTCAATTGTCTCCGAATCCTGCTGCACCACCCGCCTCAGCAGCTCGAACCGGTTGACAAAATCATTGAAGTCGCTGGCTTCAAAAAGGACCTCCAGGTAACTGACGTTGCCTACCTGGTAAATACTACGCACCCGTTTATTCAATATTTCAATGCTTTTTTCCAGTTGGATCCTGGCTTCTTCCAACTCAGCCTCAGTCTGGTGCAATTTCTCCCTGGTAATGTCCAGGCTTCCCTGCAGTTCCTCCAGCTGAACAGCCTTTTCACTGATTAACCCGTTATAATATACAACCTCGCTGGTATAATCCCTTACCACGCCCCGGACCTGATCGGCTTCGCCTCTCACAGAGCCAAGCATTTCCCTGGTTTCCGTAAGCCGTTCCTCCAATTCATCCCCGTAGGCGGCCCCCAGGGCGCCAAGCAAGAACAAGGCCAGTACAACTAAGGCAATAGCGTTCTTTTTGATAAAACCAGGCTTCAACAAACACACCCCCGCAAACCGGTTATTTTCCCTGAAACATTAGAAGGTAATATACCGTGCCGTTACGTCTTTAAAAATCTGCGCATGCTGATCAAACTGCCGGCCGCCCCGATGACCAGGCCTGTTAACAGGAGCAGTTCCATCAGGGGGAAGATCATGGCCCTGTCGGTAAGCAGCTGTACAAAGGGAAGTGAAAGCTGAATGTTGTCTATGACCGCTATGTACCCAAAGTAGACGATTGCGACCGCCAGCAGCGAGCCTGTCAGCCCCAGCATCATCCCTTCCAGAACAAAGGGAAGTTGTACAAACAAATTGGTCGCTCCCAGGAATTTCATGATGCCAATCTCCTTGCGCCGGGAGTAAACTGATAGGCGGATAGTTGTGGCAATAAGGAAAACAGCCGCGATCCCTAAAAGAGCCATGGTTACCACCCCCGCAGTACGCACCCAACCGGACAGGGCCATCATTTTTTCTACAATACCCTGGCCGTAGCGCACGTCATCAAGCTGATCGTAATTTTTCAGTTCCATGGCCAGCGGCGCTACCTGTTCAGCTGTGCCCGTTTTAATCCTCAAGGCATCGGGCAGCGGGTTTTTCTCCTCCAGACCGGCCAGAATATCCTCCTGAGCGTTGAGGTTTTCCCTCATCTCCTGCAGCGCCTGACCTTTGGATACAAAAACGACTGATGTTACTTCAGGCCTGCCCGCTAGTTTATTTTCCAGGTATTGTATATCATCCGGCGTTGCCTCATCTTTAAAGAAGGCACTGATTTCCAGGCTTGACTCCAGGTTGGCGGCGATATTGTTGGCGTTCATCACCAACAGAAGGGAACCGCCAAGAATCAGCAACGAAACTGCCACAACACCGATTGACGCCACCGAAATCCAGCTGTTCCTAATCAGCGACAGGAATGCCTCCCGGAAGTAATACCGGATAGTTTTAAGCTTCATTGCGGTACGCTCCCTCTTCCTCGTCCCGCACAATCCTGCCGCCGGACATCTCAATCACGCGCTTCTTCATCTGATCAACGATGTCCCAGGCGTGGGTGGCCATGATAATAGAAGTACCGCGCCTGTTAATAGCCGTAAACAGCTTCATCAATTCCCAGGAGGTCTGCGGATCCAGGTTGCCTGTGGGTTCATCGGCGATCAGCAAAACAGGATTGTTTACAATGGCCCGCGCCACGCAAACCCGCTGCTGTTCGCCCCCCGACAGGTGTTCCGGGAACGCATCCGCTTTTTTGGAGAGCCCCACCAGGCCCAGCACAGCGGGCACTGCCCGCTTAATTTCTCTATTTGGGGCGCCGATAACGTCCAGAGCGAAGGAAACATTTTCTGCAACTGTTTTTTTAGTAAGGAGCCGGAAATCTTGAAAGACCATGCCGATTTTGCGACGCAAGTAAGGAACATCCCGGGGACGCATGCGGACGACATTTTTCCCCCCGAGGATAACCTGACCGCGGTTGGGGATTTCCTCCCGGTACAATAGCTTGGTCAGGGTAGACTTGCCGGCGCCGCTTGGCCCGACAAGAAAAACAAACTCACCTTTTTTGATCTTCAGGGTAACATCTATCAGGGCTCTCGCCCCATTGCTATATGTCTTGGAAACATTCTGCAGTCGAATCAAACAGGGCACCCCATATCTCGTGTGTTAATGACAAATCCATTTTATCTTCGACATGGAAGGGCATATTCCTTCCTAAATAGGCATAAAAAAGAAGCGCCTAGCGCGCTTCTTTTACCAACCTGTCAAAAACCCTGTAGGTGCGGCTTTAGCCGCACGCTTTTGTCGGGCTGAAGCCCGACCTACAATTCAGCTCTTCAATTCAGTTCTTGCGCGTTGCGTTCGTGTCACAAGAACCTTCCCCGTAGCACGGTTACGTTTGTTTTCGGGCCTTTTCCTTCAGGTAGGAGGCGATCAGGGGGTCGATTTCCCCGTCCATTACGGCGTTTATATTCCCGGTCTCCCAGCCGGTGCGGTGGTCTTTGACCATGCTGTAGGGGTGAAACACATAGGAACGGATCTGGCTGCCCCAGGCTATTTCCTGCTGGTCGCTGCGCAGCGCCAGAAGTTCGGCTTCTTTTTTGCGAATTTCCAGGTCGATCAGCCTGGCCTTGAGCATTTTCGTCGCCGCCAGCCGGTTGGCCATCTGGGAGCGCTCATTCTGGCAGGATACCACGATCCCGGTGGGCAGGTGGGTCATCCGCACCGCCGAGTCTGTTTTATTGACGTGCTGTCCGCCGGCGCCGCCGGAGCGAAAGGTGTCAATTCTCAGGTCATCCGGATCAATTTGCACACTCACGCTGTCTTCCACCTCCGGGAGGACGTCCACGGAAGCGAAGGAGGTATGCCGCCGACCCGCTGTGTCAAAAGGGGAAATGCGCACCAACCGGTGCACCCCTTTTTCCGCCAGCAAATAGCCGTACGCGTTGGCGCCGGCAACCTCGATGGTGGCGCTTTTGATACCGGCCTCGTCACCCGGCAGCATGTCTAAAATTTCAATTTTGAAGCGGCGCCGCTCCGCCCAGCGCCCGTACATGCGCAACAGCATTTCCACCCAGTCCTGGGCTTCCGTGCCGCCGGCGCCCGCGTGCAGGGCGACAATAGCGTTGCCCCGGTCGTAAGGCCCTGTAAGCAGTACCGCCAATTCCATCTCTCCCAGCAGCCTGGAAACCGAATGGAGGCTTTCCCTGGCTTCCCCGGCCAGCGATTGATCCTCCTCCTCCTGGCCCAGCTCGATTAGGACCTCCAGTTCCTCATATTCTTTTACTAGCTCCTGGAAAGCAGAGACCTTGTCACGCAGGTTTGCCACCCGCTGTGTAGTCTTCTGAGCCACCGCCTGGTCATCCCAAAAACCGTTCTTGAGCATTTGGGCATCCAGTTTGCCAATCTCTTCCTCTTTGCCTGCTATGTCAAAGGGAAACCCTCAAATCTTCTATTCTCTGGCCAAGCGGTTCGAGATCCTTTTTTAATTCTGTGAACATTCTTTCAACCATTCCTTTAAACGATATTCAATATTAATAGACTGAATTAATTACCCTGTTAATGTGATTTCTTTTTGAGGGTCTTTACTCATTTTTTGTAAAAGGTTCTTAAACCGCCTCCGACCGGCCGCAGCATTTTTTATATTTTTTGCCGCTGTTGCAAGGGCAGGGGTCGTTGCGGCCTACTTTATTTGCCTTGCGCACGGGTTTTTTGGCTCCTTCGCCGGCATAACGGTTTTCCACTAACTTGCGCTTTTCCTCTTGGGGTTGGACAATGTCTACCCTGAAAATATAGCGCACCACATCGTCCTGAATAGAGTTGATCATGTTTTGGAACATCTCGTACCCCTCAAACTTGTATTCAATCAAGGGGTCCTTCTGTCCGTATGCGCGCAGGCCGATGCCCTCCCGCAACTGATCCATGGCGTCCAGGTGATCCATCCATTTTTCGTCAACAATGCGCAGCATTACCGCCCGTTCCACCTGCCGCATGGTCTCGGGGCCCAGGTCCTGCTCCCTGGCCTCATATGCCTCCCGGGCTTTTTCAGCGAGAAACTCAGTTAGCCCAACACGGCCCATATCCTCCAGATCCGCCGGCTTCAGCTTGTGGCCCGGCAAATACAACTGTTCCGCTTGCTCCAGGAGGCTGCCGAAATCCCATTCTTCGGGATGGACGCCCTCCGGCGCGTAAGTGGCGACCGCCCGTTCCACGCAGGCGTCGATCATCTCCAGCACGTTTTCCTTCAGGTTTTCCCCGGTGAGCACCTGGCGGCGCTGTTTGTAAATCAGTTCCCGCTGCTGGTTCATCACATCGTCGTACTGCAGCACGTGCTTGCGGATATCAAAGTTACGGTTTTCCACCCGTTTCTGGGCGGTCTCAATGGACTTGGAGATCATTTGGTGCTCGATGGGCATGTCCTCTTCTATACCCAACCGTTCCATAATCCCGGCTATATTATCGGAGCCGAACAGGCGCATCAGGTCGTCCTCCAGTGAGCTGTAAAACTGGCTGGAGCCGGGGTCGCCCTGGCGTCCGCAACGGCCGCGCAGCTGGTTGTCGATGCGGCGGCTCTCGTGGCGTTCCGTGCCGATGATGTGCAACCCGCCCAACTCCACCACCCGGGCATGTTCATCCCCCGTCTGGCGGCGGTATTTTTGCATCAGCGGCTGCAGGGCCTTGTTTTCGTCCTCTGCGGCAGTCCCGTTATTGTCGCCGGCCGTCTCATGCTGCTGGACTTCCCGCCTCATTTCCAGGCGGGCAAGAAATTCCGGGTTGCCCCCCAGGAGGATGTCGGTGCCGCGCCCGGCCATGTTGGTGGCTATGGTCACCGCGCCAAAACGCCCGGCCTGGGCCACTATTTCCGCCTCTTTGTCATGGTGCTTGGCGTTAAGCACCTGGTGGGGCACGCCTTTCTTCCTGAGCAGGTTGCTCAGCAACTCGGATTTTTCAATGGAGATCGTGCCTACCAGTACCGGCTGACCCTTGGCGTGCCTGGTCGCAATCTCATTCACCGCGGCCCGGAACTTGGCCTGCTCAGTCTTGTAAATCACGTCCGGTGTGTCGGAACGGATCAGCGGTTTATTGGTCGGTATGACCACCACGTCCAGGTTATAGATTTTTTTGAATTCCTGTTCCTCAGTTTCAGCTGTCCCGGTCATACCGGCCAGTTTTTCGTACATCCTAAAATAATTCTGGAATGTGATCGTGGCCAGGGTCTGGGACTCCCTTTCAATCTTAACATTTTCTTTGGCCTCGATAGCCTGGTGCAACCCCTCGCTGTACCGCCTGCCAAACATCAGCCGGCCGGTAAATTCATCCACGATGATCACCTGGCCGTCTTTGACCACATAGTCGCGGTCCCTTTTCATCAGGGCGTTCGCCTTCAGGGCCTGGTTCAGGTGGTGGGTAAGCTCAATATTCTTGTCATCATAAAGGTTGGACACACCAATCGCTTTTTCCACCTTGGCCACGCCTACCTCAGTGATAGCCACGGTATGCGCTTTTTCGTCGACGGTATAGTCTGTTTCCGGAGTAAGGCGGGGCACCACCCGGGCAAATATATTATATAGTTCGTTGGACTTATCGGCCTGGCCGGAGATAATCAGCGGCGTCCTGGCCTCGTCGATGAGGATACTGTCCACCTCGTCAACTATGGCATAATTCAATTGACGCTGCACCAGCTGGCTGGGGTGGTGGGCCATGTTGTCCCGCAGGTAGTCAAAACCAAACTCGTTGTTGGTGCCGTATGTCACATCAGAGCCGTAAGCCTGTTTTTTCTCGGCCCAGTCCAGGCCGTGGACAACCAGCCCGACACTTAAACCAAGATATCCATATATCCGGCCCATCCACTCGCTGTCCCGGTGCGCCAGATAATCGTTTACAGTAACCACATGCACTCCCTTGCCGGTAAGCGCGTTCAGGTAAACGGGCAGTGTGGCCACCAGCGTCTTGCCTTCACCCGTTTTCATCTCCGCAATGCGGCCCTGGTGCAGGATGATTCCGCCCATCAACTGGACGTCAAAATGCCTCATGCCCAGGATCCGGCGGGACGCTTCCCGCACCACCGCAAAGGCTTCCGGCAGGATATCGTCAAGTTCTTCGCCCTTGTCCAGGCGTCCTTTGAAAACGGCAGTGATACCCTTGAGCTCAGCCTCGGACATGGCCTTCATCTTCTGCTCCAGGCTATTAATCTCATCTACGGTGCGCTGCAGCTTCTTTACCTCGCGGGCGTTGTCGTCCAGCCAGTTTTTAATGAACCCAAGCATTTCATAACACCTCAAATATCAGACATCTAAAGATCATTTTATATTATACTTGATATTCGATAAAGCAGTCAATTATGGCACTATTTGTCAATTCCACAAAATAACCTTCCTGAGCAATAAAAAAGGCGCCCTCTAGAAGCGGCGCCCATTTTTATTGTGCTCTAGAACCTTGGTTCGATCAGACCGTAGTTGCCGTCCTTGCGCTTGTAAACAACATTCACCTGTTCTGTTTCGGCATTGGAAAACACAAAGAAATTGTGCCCCAGAAGGTTCATCTGCAGTACCGCTTCGTCGACAGCCATTGGTTTAATGGCGAAACGTTTTGTCCGCACCAGGCGCGGCCCGTCTTCTTCAATGTTAACCGGGGCAGTCGTTTTAAGGTTGTTGGCGAACCTGGCTCCCCTCTTATGCAGCTTGCCTTTATATTTTTCGATTTGCTTTTCCAGCTTATCCACGACCAGATCGATGGAGGCATACATGTCGCCTGTGCTTTCTTCCCCCCTCAGGATCATGCCGTTTATGGGAGTGGTTACCTCAATCCGGTGAAATCCTCTGACCACTGATAAGGTAACCTGGGCTTCGCCCAAGTTGTCGATGTATTTCTCCAGTTTCCGCAGACGTTTGTTTATATACTCCTTCAAGGCATCGGTTACTTCAATGTTTCTGCCGCGAATCTGTACTCCCATATGAACACTCCTTCCGCAATAGTAATATTTTTGTGCTATGTATATTATTCCCCTAATGGAATAAAATTTTCTAATCTCCATTAGATTTAAATACCCCAGGCTTGGCTGGGGTACTTCTTCTTTATATTTTCATCACGTTGGCCGCCTGAGGCCCCCGGGCGCCTTCGACGATATCGAATTCAACCTTCTGACCCTCGGCCAGGGTCTTAAAGCCTTCTTCCTGAATCGCCGAGAAGTGGACAAATACGTCTCCACCATCCTCCCTCTCGATAAAACCATAACCCTTTTCCTGGTTGAACCATTTCACCGTGCCGACCACAAACATACCTCCTAAAAACTTGATCTATGGATACAGATCCTCCATTAAAATAGTAACATAGAGGGGATAAGATTGTCAAGCCTTCCATATTTTTGCCCCGTACAGATTATTCCATGTTTTGGTTGTTTGATCAAACAACTCGATAAAAGGTCTTTATGAAAGCCACAAATGTCGAAAAATTCCTTGCGGAAAGATGGGCCCGCAGAAAAACCTGTGGATAATGTGGATAACATTGTTAATAACTTATAAAATCGGCCTTTCTAATGTGGGTAAAAAATTGCCGCCTAAAAAATGGTGTCATTTTATGTAAAACACTGGCATGGATTTTGTAGAATTTTAAAAATATCGCCCGGCGGCGGCGGTCAGGCCAAACACATGTTTTGCACCTGCGGAGCGAATAACAGTAGCTACTGCCGACATAGTGCTGCCTGTTGTAAAAACATCATCGATAACCATGATTTTCTTGCCGTGAATTACCTCAGCGTTTGTCACCCGGAAGGCGCCGCTCAGGTTTTGCTCCCTGGCCGGCCTGTTTAAACCGGCCTGGGGGAGTGTCTCAAAGCCTTTAACGAGCAGCCTGGTGTTAACAGGTATCTGCAGCCTGTAACCGACTTCTTCCGCCAGCAGGGCAGCCTGGTTAAAACCCCGCTGGCGCAGCTTTTCATCTGAAAGCGGCACCGGCAGCACCAGGTCAACCGACATTAATAGAGGCTCCGTGCGGGCAACATCCACCATCAGGCCGGCCAGGCTGCAAGCGAGACTCCTGCGGCCCAGGTACTTGAAACGGTGGATCGCTTCTTTCAATATACCTTCATAGGGGCCTGCCGCCCGGACCAGCTCGAAAGGCCACCGCCGCTTCCGGCAGGTATAACAAAAGTGGCTGGACACGCAGGGAATTAGCGCGCCTTTTCCGGTAAAGCTCCCACACCTGCCGCAATATAGTTCATGTTTATAACTGCTGATAATGGAACAGCAATTTTCACAAAAATCTTTTCCCTGCCTTTTCCCACCGCAAAAGGGGCAATCGACGGGGGAGGGGTAGAGCAGATTCAGCAGTTCCTTCCAAAGCGAAAACATGGCAAGCCTCCCTGAAGGTGTCAAGGGGACGGGGTTGTTGACACCTTTTCTAAGTGTCAAAGGGTCAGGTTGTCGACACCTCTCTACCTTTGTTATTGACACACAGCCTTATAGGGCGGGGGCCCGCCAATCTCCTAACCTGGAAAATACCCCGGCCTTTTTAAGCTGCGATTTATCCCCGGTACCCCAATCGGGAAAAACATCTTTCAACCCGGTGTTCGGTGGGGCCTTGGCCCCCACCGGGCCCAATGGAATACCCGCCGGCCGGGGTGTCTTTTCCCCGTTTCACTTACCCTACCAGTTGCGCCGCCGCGGGCACAACCCTGTCCCCGCCACTGTCTTTAGCTTTGTCCAACGCCCGCTGGGCAGCGTTGAACAGGCCCGCCGGATCACCGGCGTCCCGCGGAAATTCGGCAATTCCGATACTAACTGTAATTTTCGCCGAACGGCCCTCATCCCGCAAAAAAGGATAGGAGCGAATTCTTTTCGACAAGGTTTCCGCCAGGTCAACCAACTGGGCGCCTCCGGCCCAGGGCAGCAACACTGCAAACTCATCTCCCCCGTAACGGGACGCCACATCGTCCTTGCGCAAACTGCTGTTAAGCAGGGTCGCCAGCTGGGCCAGCAACATCTCCCCGGCTTCCCGGCCATAATGCCTGTTGAATATTTTAAAACGATCTATATCCAGCAAAATGAGACCTATCGTAAAGTCCGCCGCCTGGGAACCCTCACAGTGCCCGGAAACAATTCCCCACAGGCTGTCGAAACTCAATAGGCCCGTCAGGGTATCCCTTGACAGCACCTCCCCCAGCCTGCGGTGGAGGAGATAATTTTCCAGGGCTACAGCCGCCTGCCCGGCCAGGACAGTCATAATATGCAGGCTCGTGTCATCAAAGACCTGGGGCCTTTTTTCGCCCAGCACGATTACCCCCAGTGAATCATTTCCCGAAAAAAGCGGCACAATGATCAGCGAGCGCATGGTCCGGCATAGACCCGGCTCTTTTTTTGCCAGCGGGTGTGTCCTGGTATCATATATAATTTCCGGTTCCCTGTTTTCCACTGCCAGACCGATGACGCCCTCCCCCTGATAAACCGCCGTTGACATCAGCTGACCGGCATACAGCCCGGTCACCGCCACAGGCAGGTATGGCGCGCCTTCTTCCGGGCGGAGATAAGCCACCCCCGTGCGAAAAGGGACAGCCCTTTTCGCGTTAGCCAATATTTGCTCCATAATTTCTGTCGTGTCCGGCTTGCTTTCGATGGTTTTGGCCACCCTGTAAAAAGCGGTCAATTCCATATTGGTTACCTGAAGGCGCACGTAAAAACGGAGTATCAGCTGGACTACCAGGATGGAAAAAAACAGAAGGAACGTCCCTGAAATGCCGATATGGCCGTACATCATGGCAATGAGGATACCGAGGGGGACAGTAAAAAAATAGGTCAGCATATCCCACTTGATACTCTCCGGCCAGGAAACATGCCCGGCCAGGCCATGCCTGACAGGCGCCATGTATAGCTGTACCAGGATATGATTAACCGTAATATAGGATATTGTGAAAACCAGCAAGGGGAGCAAATTCGCGGAAAGAAGCAGCCCGGGCGCGCCGCCGGCCAGGAGGAACAGCTCGCCGGCCGCCGCCACCGCCAGCACATATTGACCGGCGTTGAAAAACACTGTGCGAATTGGATTGCCCCGGTTGGCGATTCCCTGTCCGAACAGGGCGGACAATCCGCTTACCCAAACAGCGGCAGCCGGCCCGTAGATTAAGAAGGTAGACAAGACCAGCACAAAAGCACCCGAAAGCCTGCCGTAAGCAAAAGGGACGGACAGACACTCAGCCAGCACGCCCAGGAAAACGAGCAGCAGCAACTCCCGCACGCTGTCAAGCTCCAGGGCGGGCAGCAAAAAGGCCAATCGCCAGACAGCCAGTCCAACGACTAGCCAGGTAAAGATAGTAAAAAATGCTCCCTGTTTAGCCCGCAAGACAACCCCACCTCAAAATAACAGGTAAGATTTAATTCGACATAGTTTTTGCTTTACCTGCGTTTAAGTGGGGGAGGCAGCCAAATAAGGGTGCATTTAATAGCCCCTTGCCTGCCAGACTCCTCACATCAAATTGCAGTCCGGCGCTAATCCGGGGCGCTGGGGCAGGCCCGTCATTTTCCAGCCGCTCCCCACCCGCGGCTAGTGTCCGCAAAGGGTATATCCGGCCCAAGCGAAAAAGAATTTCAGCCGTGCAGTCGCGGGAGTTGTCGTCTTCTATATATACC
>CAYMJG010000014.1:0-36915 GCA_964390855.1 uncultured Eubacteriales bacterium
AGCTATCGGTTATTTTGGGCGGGATGTCGCCTTTGGAGATCCTGTCCACGTATTCCGCGGCCACGTTGAGCGGGCCGATGACGGCGTCCAGGGTGCTGTTGACGCCCTCGACCACCTTGCGAAAATCACCGTCGTGCTTGTCCGCGTCGGCCCTGGTGTCAAGTTTGCCCTCCACCGCCGCCGCGGCGAGCAGCGCGGCGTCTTCCACCAGGTTTTGGACAGCGCCGATCATCTTGGTGAAGGCCGGCATGATCTCGTCGTTTTTGCTCTGCCGCCCCATTTTCTCCAAGTCTTCTAAATCGGTAAGGTCGCCGTTGCTGACGTTAATTAATATTCTGCAGATGTTCGCCAGCCGGGCAATAACTGTGTTGGTGGCATTTTTCAGGTCGCTCCAAACGCCGCTATACTCTCCGACCATTTCCTGACTGATATCATTTACCGCCACCCGGGCCAGGACTGCCATCAATTCATCAATCGGCTCTGTTACTGCCTCCATCAGGCCGTTCATACCACCTACCAGCCTGCCCCAGTCACCGGAAAAGGAAGCCGCGTCGCCCCGTTCGTTCAGCCGGCCTTCCCGCACGGCCAGGATCAAGCTGTCGGTTTCTTTGACCAGGCCATTGACCACATCGATGCAGGTATTCAGGTTGTTCTTAATCTCGTTGAAGTCGCCTTTATATTCATCAGTAATTTTCGGCGGGATATCACCTTTGGCAATCCGGTCAACATATTCAGCAGCCATATTCAGCGGGGATATT
The DNA here is from genome assembly GCA_964390855.1 of uncultured Eubacteriales bacterium. Lineage (GTDB taxonomy): Bacteria > Bacillota > Desulfotomaculia > Desulfotomaculales > Pelotomaculaceae > Syntrophopropionicum. The sequence continues at coordinate 759 of CAYMJG010000014.1, forward strand.
ACACCGTCCATGGCGTTGTTCACGCCTCTTAAAATCTTGCGCCACACACCGCCCGTACGGTCGGCGTCGGCCCGCTGGGCAAGTTTGCCCTCGCTGCCGGCGCCGATTACCACGCCTACTTCGTCAACAAGTACGTGGATATTATCAATGAGCGAGTTCAGGTTGCTCTTGATTATATTAAAGTCGCCTTTATATTCGTCCGTAATCACCGGCGGCGTGTCGCCTTTGGCGAACCGGTCGATATATTCCGCCGCCATATTCAGCGGATCGATAATCGCGTCCAGCATTTGGTTGATGCCGTCTACCAGTTTTCTGTAATCACCGCCCGCTTCTACAACAGCGCGCGCCGAAAGATCGCCCTCCCTCGCTTTTTCCACCAGCTCCTGCACGGCGTTCAATACAGTCTTTTGTTCACTGATATCATTGATGATGCCAAATAAACCGATAACTTCTCCCTCTTCGTTCTTTACGGCGTCGCTGTTCAATATCGACGGCACGATCCGGTTGTCGCGGGTACGCAGCTGCAGTTCGTTGCACCAGCCCTGGCCGGCCATGCTGCTCTTCCAGCAGTCGCGCCCGTCCGCGGCGTCAACGAAGATAACGGGCAGTCCGCCGGCGGCGTTAATCGCCTCCATGCTGTACCCGAACAACTCGGTGAAGGCCTTGTTTTGGGAAAGAATCCTGACCCCTTTCCTGTCGGTAATGATAATCGGCGCGCCTGACGCTTCCACCGCCCCTTTGATGCGCAGCATTTCCTCCGCGCGTTCTTTATTCTCGGCAGTCACATCGATAAGGGTGTTCAGGTTGTTTTTAATCTCGTTAAAGTCCCCTTTGTAGGCTTCAGTTATTTTCGCCGGAATCTCTCCCCTGGCGATCCTGTCGATGTATTCCGCCGCCATGTTCAACGGGCCGATTACACCATCCATGGCGTTGTTGACGCCTCTGAGGATCTTGCGCCAGACGCCGGCCGTCCGGTCGGCATTGGAGCGCTGTTCCAGTTTGCCTTCGACACCGGCGCCGATGACCACGCCTACCTCATCCACCAGGATGCCGATGGTATCGATGCATTCATTAAAATTGTTCTTAATCTGGTTGAAATCGCCTTTGTATTCTTCTGTGATCTTCGGCGGCGTGTCGCCTTTGCTGATGCGGTCAATATACTGGGCTGTAAGGTTGATTGGCTCCACAAAGGCGTTGATCAGGTTGTTCGTACCGGTAAGCATTTCACCCCAACTGCCCGCGAAAGCAGCCGCGTTGGCGCGGGCGCTCAGGTTGCCTTCCCGCACGGCCCCGGTCAGGTTGTTTGTCTCTTCCACCAGGGAGTTGACCGTTTCCATCATTTTTTTGAATGAGCCCGTCAACCGCCCTATTTCATCGTTTGTTTTAACCTCCACAGCTTCGGACAAATCACCGCCGGCCACCTTATCGGATAATGCCACAAGGTAGTCCAAGGGGTTGGTCAGTATCCTGGCGATGATCAACCGGAAAACAATGATTACCAAAAACAGGATCACAAGCGAAACCAGGATGATTGTGGTCAGGGTGCCGGAAACAATATTGTCGGCAAGCTTTTTAGGGGCGCCTACGTACCAGATACCGATTGTTTCACCATTTACATTTTTTATGGGAGTATAGGCAGTCTGATATTTATTGCCCACAACGTCCGCTTCACCGTGATAGTCCTTACCCTGTTTTAAAACGATATCCGCCACGTTTTCCGCAACTGGTGTGCCGACAGCCCTTTTCCCCTCGTTCATCACGTTGGTGCTGACACGCACGTTGCCGCAAAAGATGGTCACCGTATCGCCTGTCAATTGGCCCACCTTATCCACAATCCCGTAGTTATCATTCATTAATGTATCGCCTTTATAAAGTTTATCCCCCTCGCGCCGCCATTCACCCGGGTGTTCTTTATCCAGTATTTCATATCCCGCGGCGAGATCTGTTTTAGCTTTGTCTACCGCTACTGCTTCGGCTTCCTTTTTAACAACATAGTCAACTGAAAGAATTATTGCCCCAAGCGCAACAATCAAAGTAACAGCGAATATCAGCCCGAATTTAAATTTCATGGACATGTTGCCAAAACGCGCCATCCCTCTTTCTTTTTCAGCTATCACCGCTATCCCCCCTCTTCAATAAAGAATAAATAATTTTGCACTCTAACCCCGGTTTATTTTTTGTATTTTCTGCCGGCCGCTACTGCTCCTCCCCCTTGTCAAAATCAAACAGCAGCTGGTACTCGTTCAAGAGTATTTTGACTCGCTCGCCTACCTTGCCCATGCCCTTGATAAAGCGGCTGCTCTCACTCTTTTTGACCTTGGGCGGCGGCTCCACCTCGCTTTTGGGTATGTCCAGCACCTCTGATACCCGATCAACAATCATACCCACCGACTGCTCCTCGATGTTGATTACGATGATGCAGGTGCGATCGTCGTATTCGCGCTCCGCCACACCGAACCGCAGGCGCACGTCCATTACCGGGATAACCTTGCCGCGCAGGTTGATTACGCCCTTGATGTAATGGGGCATGTCCGGCACCTCGGTGATGTTCTGGATACCGATGATTTCAGTCACATGCCTGATCTCAATGCCATACTCCTCTTTATTGAGGACAAAGGTTAGAAACTTGTCCTCCTGGGTATCCTCATCCTCCTCATACTCATCTTCCAACAGGTCATTGTTCAGTCTTTCTTTGACACTCAAATAGTCCCACCTCCATTTGTTATTGAATATACCGCACCTGCATCCCTTATGCCCGCTACTGCTTAACTCCCTCGGCGCTGAGAATCAGATCGTTTATATCCAGGATCATGCTGATGTCCCCGTCCCCCAGGATGGCGCACCCGGATATGCCCTGGACGTGACCCAGATAATTGGACAGGCCCTTGATCACAATCTGCTGCTGGCCGATTACCTCATCTACAAATAGACAGCATTTCTTTTCGTCGTTTTCAACGACAATCAGTATGCCTTCGAGCAAGTCGAGGCAGCCGGTATCGACCTGGTAAAGGTTGTGCAACCGGATCACCGGCAAAAGTTCACCTCTGATGCTTACTATTTCCAACCCTCCGGGAGTACTGGTGATCTGGCCGGTTCCAGGCTGCAGGGATTCTTTAATCGAGTTGATCGGAATGGTGTAACGGTTGGCGCCGACCTTCACTACCATCCCTTCGATGATCGCCAGGGTCAGCGGTATGCGCACGGCAAACATGGCGCCTGCGCCCGGCCTGCTGCGCACGTCTATTTTGCCCCTTAGTTTTTCTATGTTCCTTTTTACAACATCCATGCCGACACCCCGGCCGGATATGCTGGAAATTTGCTCGCTGGTGGAAAACCCGGGTTCAAAGATCATTTTCCAGATCTCCTCGTCCTTCATTTCGGGATCCTCGCTGCTGATCAGGCCTTTTTCCAGGCCTTTTTTGATAATTTTTTCCCGTTCAAGACCACGTCCGTCGTCTTCCACAATGATCCATACCTCACCGGCGGAGTGCCTGGCCTCTATAGTGACATGACCGGTCTCGGGCTTGCCTGCGTTGAGCCGTTCAGCGGCGCTTTCCAGGCCGTGGTCCACGGCGTTTCTGATCAGGTGCACAAGCGGGTCTGAGATTTGTTCTATTATTGTTTTATCCACTTCCGTTTCTTCGCCGATTATTTCCAGGCTTACCTTTTTGTCAGCTTTGTTGGCCAAATCACGTACGAGCCTCTTCATCTTGCGGAATGTGCCCGAAAGCGGAATCATCCGCATGGACATGGCTACCTCCTGGATATCCCTGGTTATTTTGTCCAGTTGCAGCACGGCCTTCTCAAAACGGTCGAGCTGCAGCCCCTGCAGATCGGGGTTGTTGGCTACTATGGCTTCGGAGATTACCAGCTCGCCGACTAAATCCAAGAGTTTATCGAGCTTGTCCAGATCAACGCGGATGGCCTGTTGGCCGCCTGCGCTTGTTTGTTTTTCTCTTGTTTCATATTCCGCCTCGCTTGCTACCGCTGTTTTTTCCGGGTTTTTTATTGCTGCTGTTTCCTTGACAGATATACTGTTATTCCCCGCAGCGCTGTCTTCTCTCTCAGGGTAAGCCGCAACGGCTTCGGCGGCAAGCTTTTCCAGGTAGCTGCATACCTCTTGTTTGCCGGCCAACTCGGGCATGTTTCCAGCTTCAACCTGGCGCGCCCCTTCTCTGATAATGTCTATGGCGATTAACAGAAATGACACGTCTACAGGGTCGCAGTCCTTTTTCCGGTCTTTTATCTGCCCAAGCAGGCTTTCGCCGCACCTGCCTATTTCCTCGATGTCGGAATAACCCAGAAAGCCTGCGTTTCCTTTGAGGTTGTGGAAAGCCCGGTAAGCGGCTATGGCACTGTTTTGGTCGCCGGGCGCCTTCTCCAGGGCCAAAAGAGAAACCTCCGCCTCGTCCAACAGCTCGTTGCTTTCTTCAGCGAAGTTTTTCAGAATCTCTTGTGTCATGTCCAGACCCGGATTAGCGCTGTTTGCGGGCGGCTGTTGCTCCTCTATTGCGGGCGCCGCCGCCTGCTCCGCCGTTTCTTCCGGCAACGGGTGCCGGACAGGCTCTGCAGTAGTTGCCTGTCCCTGTTCTTCCAGTACGTCTACAATCGTCTTCCTCAGGTCTGATATAATCCCCGCAGCGCTTTCTTCATACCCTTCATCGCTCATCTGCTGCTCTACAACATCCAGAATGTTGCGGATATAGTCGCTGGTCCTGATCAAAAGGTCCACGTGGGCAGGTTTTATCACAGCCCGGCCACCCCTGAATATGTCCAGCAGGGTCTCCGCTTCATGGGTTACACTGATGATCGTCTGCAGGTCTAAAAACGAAGCAGATCCTTTAAGTGAGTGGAACAGCCTGAATATGGCGTTTAGTATGGCCCCGTCGATTTTTCCCACTGTGAGCGCCGTCTCTTCCATGGCTATGATTTGCGGCTCAACGGCGTCCAGCATCTCCCTGCTGTCGTTTAAAAAACATTTGACCATCTCCAGCTTTTCTTCAAAATCACCGTATAGTATAGTCTCCACCCCATTTTAAAGCCTATTTATCTTCAATTTTTCTTCTCCAGGTAACACTGCTATAATTATCGAGATTTTCTATAACATCTTTAGTATCTTTAACGGATCAATAAGCATAAAAAAAACACCTTGCTGTATCACCCGCTCTGCCCAAGGTGTTTAAATAGAATAAAACCGCCTGAAACAGAACATGGTGTCAATAAAGGCGGGCCGGGGGCCGGCGACCTATCCCCGGGCGGAAATAGGGCTTCTAATCACCAGTACGTGGAATTCCTGCTGCGGCGAGGCTTTTAAGCCGCGCGGCGTGTTCTTCGGGCTGAACACTATGTCCGTTTCACCAGCGCTCGTTTGCTCCTCGCCTATTTCAATTATTCCGCGGCCTTTAACCACGTAAAAAAAGGCGTCATCCGGCATAGCGTGTTTTTCCACAACTTCACCCGGCTTGAGCAGCAAATTCATGATTAAAAAAGAAGGCTGATCCAGCAGTTTTCTGGCTGACAAACCCAATGGCGTGGTAAATACCGGGATCTCCGACATCCTGACAAATTCCATATTCAGTCTCCTTTCGAAAAATACTGGGGCGCGGGTGGGACAAGAGCCCTGTGCCCTTGTCCCGCCTGTCTTAAAAATCAGGGAAATATTTTTTGTTTTCACCTTCCAGCAAGGTGATCAGCCGGGCGTGGTTGCTGGGAAGCGGTTCCTGCAGCACGTTTCTTTGCGCCAGCGGCACATCGATTTTTATATCGTCCAGCACGGTGGCCGGGCGGGCTGACAGGACGATCACCCTGTGCCCGAGAAGCAGGGCGTCCATGATGTCGTGAGTAACAAAAATAACCGTGCGCGGTTTTTCCTGCCACATCCCGGCCACCTGCCGCACCAGCCCCAGGCGCAGAGGGGTATCCAGGGACTTGAAAGGCTCGTCCATCAACAAAAGATCGTGCGGGTAGGCAAAGGCGCGGCACAGGGCCAACCGCTGTTTCATTCCCCCGCTTAAAGCTTTGGGGTAACTGTCACGGTATTCATAGAGGCCCATCATGGTCAGGTATTTTTTGATCAATTCCTGTTGCCGTTCGGGAGGCACGAGATCCCGCAAAACAAAGGCAATATTCTGGGCCGCCGTTTTCCAGGGCAAGAGCCTGGGGTCTTGAAAGACATAGCTTACCCGCCTGCCTTTAATCCCGCTAATCCGCCCCGCATCGGGCCTTTCCAAACCGGCCAGCAACTGCAGCATTGTTGTTTTGCCGCAACCCGAAGGGCCGATAACACAGGTAATCTCATTTTTTTCAGCATGCAGGGAAAAGTTATGCAAAACCCTTGTCCGTCCAAGTGTTTTATGCACATGCTCAAAGGCAATCAAGGTTTTATCACATCCAATGGCGCAGTCTTCTGTCGACAAGGTAGTGCAAAAGCCTGTCCGTAAGCAAGCCCAGGGCTATCAGGACAAAGGTCCAGGCAAAAAGGTCCGCCGTCTCCAGGTTAATCCGCGCCACCGCCATCCTGGCGCCAATACCTGTGGAAACACTGAGAAACTCGGCCATCGCCACCGCCTTCCAGGTGGTGCCCAGGGCGGTGATTACACCGGCCAGCAGGTAGGGCAGGACCTGGGGCAGATAAATCTCCCGGAAAAGGCGTGAACGGTTGATCTGAAACACCGCGGCCATCTGCAGCAGTTGATCGTCTATGTTTTTTACTCCCTGAATAGTGTTGATGATGATCAGGGGCAGGGTGGTTACAAAAACGACGAAAGACGGGACCCTGCTAAAGCCAAGCCAGATCATCGCCAGCAGCAGCCAGGACACCAGCGGCGTTACCTGCAAGCCTGTTATGAGCGGCCTCAAGAGGCTTGAAAAAAACGAGCTCAAGCCGATAAACAGGCCCAAGGGCAGGCCGACCAGGACAGCCAGGCCGAAACCAGCCAGGCCGCGGGCCAATGTTTGCCCGCCCTGCTCCCAGAGTTGTCCCCCGGTGGCCAGTTTCACGGCTGATCCGGCCACCTCCGCGGGGGAAGGCAGGATGACATGGTGATAATGGCCCGATCCGGCCTGCCATAGCAGAACAAAAAGCGTTAAACCGAAAAGGGGCGCCAGGCCCCTAGTCAGCAAGATAGAATTTTTCATCGGGAAGTTTTCCCCCCACCATCTCCGGTGAAATATCAAGCAACCTGGACAGGTACTTTTTCACATCCTCCCTGGCCTGGGAACCAGTGTTAAAAAACATGCGGGTTCTCTCCATGCTCCCGACAAAAACCTTCTCCGCTATATTCATGTTGGCTACCGCCAGCGGGGCTGCTGCCGCCGGATTGGCCACGGTCCATTCTATGGCGTCCTTGTAAGCGTTTTGGAATCCGGCCACCACCTTGGGGTAGGCGGCGGCAAATTCATTGCGGACGACCATGCCGGCCTGGGGCAGTCTGGCGTCCTGCCCTTCGAAGAGCTGCCAGTCTTCATAAAAATCCCTGACAACGCGGGCCCGGCTGTTGTTCATTAACACCTGCGTCGCCTGCGGTTCAGGCAGTACGACGTTTTTCGCCAGCCCGTTGATCATCAGCTGGGCAATTTCCGGCGAACTCAGATAAGCAAGCTTGATATCACCCGCTTTCATCCCGTTTTCACTGTTGTGCCATATAAAATACTGGGTCAGGACATCGGGACTGGAACCCTGGGCGCCGACAAACAGTTCTTTCCCCTTAAGGTCCTGCCACTCGGACACCTGGCTCTCCGTGGATAAAAGGTAAAGGATGCCCCAGGTGCTTACGTTGGCCAGGGATATGTCCACCTGCTTGTTGTAGAGCTTGGCGGCCACGTTCAGCGGCAAGACGGTAAAATCCGCCTCACCCTTGGCTATTCTTGTCGTGGCCTCTTCTACAGACTTGTAGATGATTAGTTCAAGTTTTACCCCGTCAAGTGACCCGCCCTGGATCATTTTAAAAAGTGGTGTTGTGGGGGGGGCCACGGGCGCCTGGATGATGATTTTTTCCGGCACGGCCTGGCCTGCCTGCTGTTTTGGACTGCCTCCCGCACCGCACCCGGCGGCAAAAAGGCTCATGGCTGCTATCAGCAGGGCAGTAATCCTGATTTTTCTCATTGCTTTGTTCACTCCTTGCATTGCGCATTTTTGCTATTGTTCCCGCTTACCCGGCGCAGAATAAGGACTATATTCTGTTTTATACAAATAGTTCCTTCAAAAAGGATTTATTTTTTAGCCTCAGCATACATAAATTCACCAATATGGCGAATTTTTTAAAATAATAAAAAGGAATTACCATTATATCTTGAATTATCTATAGTAGAGCAATACACCATTTTGTAAGGGGATTAAAATGGACCTGCAAAAAAAATACAATGAGGCCGCCGGGGTGATCGGGAACGCCGGGGCGATCGTGGTCACAGCCGGGGCCGGTATGGGTGTTGACTCGGGATTGCCGGACTTTCGCGGCAATAAGGGTTTCTGGAACGCCTACCCCATGTACGAGCGTTTGGGGATCAATTTTATTGAAGCGGCAAACCCGATCCATTTTGCCATGGATCCCGACTTCGGCTGGGGATTTTACGGCCATCGCGCCAACCTTTACAGTGACGCCGCCCCCCATGCCGGTTTCCAAATCATATTGGATTGGATCGGGCGTTACAACCTGGACTATTTTGTCGCCACCTCCAACGTCGACGGGCATTTCCAGCGGGCCGGCTTTGCTGAAGACAGGGTATATGAAGTCCACGGCTCAATACTATACAGGCAATGCTTGACCCCGTGCTGCGATGAAATATGGGAAAGCGATGAAACCGTCCCCGTCGACCCGGACACCATGCGGGCGCTGCGTATTCCACAATGCCCCCGCTGCGCCGCGGCAGCCAGGCCCAATATCCTGATGTTCGGTGATTTCTCCTGGATCAGTGAGCGCTCGGACCAACAAAGTTACCGCTTCAACCATTTTTTATACGAACATCGCCACGAAAATCTGGTTGTTGTGGAAATTGGCGCCGGTACCGGTGTGCCGACGATCAGGCGGATGAGTGAACACATTGGCGGCCGGCGCAATGCCACCGTGGTGCGGATCAACGTGCGCGAGCCGCAAATACAGTTTCCGCATCTATCCATACAGTGCGGTGGGTTGGAGGCGCTGCGCGGCATTGATGGAGCTTTAAGAGAGCGCTAAGAGCGCGGGCCGGATCCCCGGATCGAAAAATTGACCGCCTGTATCCCGCCCGGATGCATGGCCTGATCCCCGGTAAATATCACCAGGTGAGTGCTTCTAACACCACTAATTGAATAATTTAAAAAGCTCGATTGTGGAGGTGTCTGCATGAGGCTCTTTACCTTTATCGCGCCCGGTTGTGGGGAAGAAGATATCAGCGCGTGGCAGAATACCAGCTTTAAACTGGTGGAAGAAGGCGCCTGGGATGAGCCCGGGCAGTGGCCGGACCTCTTCCTCTGGCACTGGCGCAAAGAAAAAGAACTGCCGGTTGCAACGATCCTGTCGCTGCTCCCCAGGCTGGTAGTAATAATCAGCGACCCGGATGAACAAATTATCGTTTCTCAAAAATTATCTGAAATATACAGCCTGCAGTCTTTTGCCGGCAGGGATACTTGCTTTGCTATCTGCAGCAGGCTCGAAGGCGAGGTTGCCGTTCCCGACTGGAACTTGTATAGCGACCAGGGTGAAATAACCAGGGAAGAGCAACTAAAGGCAGCGGCCGGCGCCGTCTATCGTTTCCTGCTGGAGGATGTGATCCGGGAAACAGCGGAATGGTGCGGACATATGTCAAGCGTGGTTGGGCACATGTAGATGGCCCCTGTTTTAGTCTTGTGCGGCTAAAGCCGCACCTACATTTTTCCCCGTGGATTATCCCATGTCTGTAGGGCAGGCTACAGCACGCCGTGTTGTGCGGCTAAATCCGCACCCACAAAATTAAGACAGCGGCATTTCGCAATCCCGAATGAATTTCCAAAAAGCGACCAAACACCTTAGGTATCCCATAAATCCACAAAGGCAAATTTATTTACGTCCACCAGTCCCCTGTCGGTGATTTTCAGCTCCGGAATAACGGGCAGGGCCAGAAAGGACATGGTCATGAAAGGCGCGGGCAGGGTGCAGCCGATTTGCGCGGCAGCCTGCTCTACTTTTTCGTGCTGCCCGGCCACTGTTACAGCGTCCAGATCGGACATCAGTCCCGCCACCGGCAGCGGCAGGGTTGCCAGCACCTTGCCGCGGGATACCACGGCCAGCCCGCCGCCCATTGCCGCCGTCGCTTTCGCCGCCAGTTCCATGTCTGGCGGATTTGTGCCAACCAGGATTAAATTATGGCTGTCGTGGGCCACGGTAGACGCCAGCGCCCCGCTCTTAAGCCCGAATCCCCGGACAAAACCCGTCGCCACATTGCCGTTTTGGCCATGGCGCTCCACCACCGCCAGGCGAAGGATATCATTTGCCACAGTAAGGCGGCTTGCCGGCGCCAGGGCCTGACTGGTGATAATTTGACCCGGTATCACTTCAATCACCCTGGCCCGGGAATTACCGGCGGGCGCTTGCCAATCCAGCCTGCCATGCAAATCCGGCAGGATAACGGAACCGGGCGCTTCTTTCTCAACATCCCGGGGCAGCGCGCTTATAAGCTTGCCGTCGCGGGCAACCAGCCTGCCCCCCTTAAAAACCAAATCAGCTCTAAAGTCACGCAGGTCATCCATAACCGCCAGGTCCGCCCGGTAACCGGGCGCAACCGCCCCCATTCCCCGCAGGTTATAGTGGCGGGCCGGATTTATCGTGGCCAGCCGCACAGCCGTTACCGGGTCGAGGCCCAGGGAGACAGCCCGGCGCAGGACATGGTCGATTTCCCCTGCCGCGAGCAAATCCGCCGGGCTACGGTCGTCACAGCAAAACATAATACTGGGGTAATTTTTTTCTGTTATAACGGGAAGCAGCGCAGAAAGGTTCCTGGCCGCCGAGCCCTCGCGAATAATTACCTTCATGCCCAGGCGCAGTTTTTCCAGGGCTTCTTCCAGCGCCGTGCACTCGTGATCAGTCGTTATACCAGCGCCGATATAGGCGTTCAAGTCCCTGCCTGCCAGAAGCGGGGCGTGGCCGTCCAGTAAACATCCCGTTCTCCGGGCTAAGGCGATCTTTTTCATTACCTGGGGCTCCTTAAAACAGACGCCGGGGAAGTTCATCATTTCCGCCAGCCCGGGGGCCCCGGGATTCCTTCTAAAACCTTCCCTGACTTCTTCCGGCCCCATAACCGCGCCTGCTGTTTCCAGGGCGGTCGCCGGCACACAGGAAGGGATCATGTAATATATATCCAGCGGCAACCCGCGGGAGGAGTCCATCATGTATTGAAGGCCGCCGAGCCCCGCGACATTGGCTATTTCGTGCGGGTCGGCGACAACGGCCGTCACCCCGCGGGGGACGACGGCGGCGGCGAAAGCGGGCGGAGTAAGCATGGTGCTTTCAATATGGATGTGGGCGTCAATTAAGCCGGGGATCAGGTATTTGCCGGTCAGGTCAAATATTTCCCCCGCCAGCTCATAATCACCCACACCGGCGATTATGCCGTCTTTTACAGCCACGCTCTGTTTCAGGATCTCCCCTGTAAAAACGTTTAGCACCCGGGCTCCCCTAAAAAGCATATCCGCCGGGGCCAGCCCCCTGGCCACATCAATGACAGCTTCAATTTTCATTTGCGTTGCCCCATTTATTTAATCAGCATTTTCATGAAACGGGTTTCTTGTAATGAAAAACGGCCAGGATACCCGAGTCCAGGCGGACAACCGGGTTTTTACCGGTGATCACGTTGGAAACGGCCCACTGCCAGTTCAATTCCAGGGTGGCTTGGTTCAGCGGGTACTTGAAGCCGCGCAGATTCACCCCAGAAACCTTGTTGCCCAATGCAATAAGGGAAACCGTGTCCCCGGGCGCGCCGGGGACAATCAGCTGTTTACCAACAAAATAAACGGTAAGATCAGGCGATTCAAATACAATGTCAATACCCCGCTCGTGGAAGGAAAGCGCACTTAAAATATTGGAAAGGTTATGGTCCAGCCGGGAACCCGTGCCGCCCCATATCTCTATCTTCCGGCCGCCCTCCCTTTCCACCAGTTTCAGGGCGATTTGCGTGTCGGTAAAGTCTTTTTCCGTGGGATGCAACTCAAAGCTAACACCGGCCTCCTCCATAAAATAGCGGTCTTGCTGGCTGATGGAGTCCATGTCGCCCACTATCCAATCCGGTATAATATCCAATTCACGGGCGCGCCGGGCGCCGCCGTCCACGCAAATTGTTTTCATAAATTGCCCAATCCTATTTCTGTACCAATCCAGATCGCCATATGTCCCGTTGGTAATCACCAGGTACTTCATCACCAACAAACCGTTCCTTTCTTTGATAGCAAAATTGCCCTTTCATCTATCTGCAGTAAAGTTTAAACCTTCACCGGCAGGGAACCTGATTTAGCTACAATCAGTCCTGCGGCCGAACTACAGAAATAGATCACGACTCCGGTTCACCCCCGCATCAAAAGTAGTGAGCCCTGTTCAAATTTCCAGCGCCTCCATGACCTTGTCCCGCACCGCGCCATAGTCCGGGTTGACAATGGTGCGGCCGCGCGGCGGCCGGCGGAAGGGAACGGGTATTTCCAGCCTGACAACCGTGGGGCATTCCGAAAGAACATAAATCCTGTCGCACAGGTACAGCGCTTCGTCTACATCATGGGTTATATACATGACAGTAGGGTTTATCATATTGAAAACATCGATCAGCCAGGTCTGCATCTTCCTTTTAGTTATGGCGTCAAGGGCCGCGAAGGGTTCATCCAGCAACAGGATATCGCTGGAGAAAAGATAGGTCCTGAGCATGGCGGCCCTCTGCCTCATACCGCCGGACAACTGTCTGGGGTAGTATTTTTCAAATCCCTCCAGACCGAATTGTTTAAAATGAGCCGCCGCCTCCGCTCCGGCCTGTTTTTTAGACATGCCTTTTAAAACCAGCGGGATACTGACGTTTTCCACGATGTTCAGGGAGGGCAGCAGCAGGTCCTTTTGGCGCATGTAGCTCACCCGCCCGGTCCGGCCCGTAACGTCCCCGCCGTCGATTAATACACGCCCCCGGTCCGGCCGCATCAGGCCGGATATGATGTTGAAAAGCGTGCTCTTACCGCAGCCGCTGGGACCGAGGATGCCGATAAAATCCCCGCCGGCAGCTTTTAAATTAACCTCCCCCAGGGTCAGCAGGCCGCCCAGGGTCTTGCTGATTCCTTCAACAGCTATCTCCGGCACTTTTATTTACTCCTTGGGCAAAAATTCGTTGGTAAAAGCCTGCCGGTAGTCCAGTGGTTTTTCAATAAGCCCCTGGCTGTACATCCAGTCGGCATACTTCCGCCAGCGCAGCTCTTCCATCCAGCCCCATACAGGCGCGTCGCCCTTGTATTCCCCGGCCAGGTACTCCTGGCTGGCCATAACCAGATCTTTGCTCAACTCGGGCACACTGTCGAGCAGGATCTGCCCGGCCGCCCGGGGCTCTTTAATGCAGTCGGCATACCCTTTGGCTGTGGCTTTCATAAAAGCCGTAACCAGCGCCGGGTTATCTTTCACCGTATCGTCGCCGGCAATTAACACCGGCGTATAAAAGTCGAGGGCGTCATTATAATCTATCAGGCGAATAAAATTGAGAGGGATCCCTTTTTGCTCCGACTCAATGCCGGTCCAGCCCCAGAAAATCCAGGCAAAATCAACGTCTTTACTGATGCTGGTAAAAAAGTCGGCCGTGCCGATGTTAATCATTTCCACCCCGGCAAAGTCGGCGTTTTCCCTGCTCATCAGCGCCTTGATCATCGCTTCCTCGGCAGGTGAACCCCAGCCCCCGTATTTTTTGCCTGCAAAATCCCGCGGCGTCTTGATGCCCTTTTCCAGCGGAGAAGCGAAGCCGGAGGTATTATGCTGGATCACCCCGGCCAGCGCCTTTACAGGCACACCCATGGTGCGGGCGATGGTAACCTCCTCCTGGTAGCTGAAACCGAATTCAGCCTGCCCGGCGGCGATCAGCTGGGCGGCGCCCCCCTCGCTGGGCTGGGCAATTTCCACATCAAGCCCCTGCTCTTTGTAATAGCCACGCTTTTGCGCCACATAAACCCCGGTATGGTTGGTGTTCGGCGTCCAGTCCAATAGGACCGTGACCTTCTTTAGGCCCTTGTCCGGCCCGGTCTCTTTGGTACTGTCGCACCCCGGCAAAAGCAACAGCAGGGATGACAATAGGACAGCGACAAATAAAATTCTTTTCATAAATATAGTCCCCCCATAAAACAAGATTTTTACATTGCAATATCTCTCCAAAACACCCCGACCCCCATGGAGCCGGGATATCTTTGCTTACCCGGTATTTTAGGCGGGCACGGCGTTATTTTTCGCCGAACCTGTTCCAGGGAATAACAAGCCGTTCAATAAGGCTGACTAGTAAAAAAAGCACGGCGCTTAACAAAGTAACCGCCAGGATGGCCGCAAAGACGCGGTCAATCTGAAAGGATCGCTGAGCCAGGGTCATATAGGTCCCCAGCCCCTGTTTCGCCCCCAACCATTCGCCGATAACCGCGCCCATGACGCTGTAGGCTGCGGATATCCTCAGCCCGGCGAAAAAGGACGGCATGGACAAAGGCAGTTTGACCATGCGGAATATTTTAAGCCGGCCGGCCTGCATGGAGCGGAACAGTTCAAGGTAGTCATTGTCTACCGCCGCCAGACCGCTCAGCAAGCTGATCGCTATTGGGAAAAAACATACCAGCACCACTACGATAATTTTAGGCAGCATCCCATAGCCGAACCAGATGATAAACAGCGGAGCGACGGAGACAATCGGTATCGTCTGCGAGGCGACTATCAAAGGATACAGCGCCTTTTTCAGCAATACTATCTCATCCATCAGGAAAGCTATGGTGAAAGAAAACAGTATGGCTACGGCAAAGCCGGCCAGGCACTCGATCAGGGTAAACCGGGTGTGTTTGACGATCAGCGGCGCGTTGTCTACAAAGGTGCGTGCAATTTGCGCCGGCCCCGGCAGGAGCCAGGCCGGTATGGACCACAATCTGACGGCGTACTCCCATCCCGCCAGTACCAGGACGATAAAAGCCGGCGGGATAAAAATATCAGCTGTAATTTTTGATCTTTTCATCGATACTGACACCACCGGCCTTGTAATCAATCTTCACTACCGAAATTATCCGTGAAGCCCCGTTGGCCACGCATATTTCCTGCGCCCTGGCAACGACATCCAGCAGCGTCCGCAGTTCCCCCTCCATAGTTGTCTCCATCGGGCCAACTATGTATTTGACCCCGGACTCCCTGATCATATCGATCACCCTGTCCACAACCGGGTACAGATTTTCCTCCGGCACGTTTGGAACCACCTGCAGGCTGACATTACAAACCATACTCTCACCCCCAATCTGCAGTAATAAAATAAATTGAACGGATTTACAGGAATGCTGGAATTTACAGGAATACAGATTTTTTAATTGCCTAAAATTAAGCCTGACGTACTTAAAAGGCCTCCACCCGCGGGGATGGAGGCCTTGATGCGCGAATTTTCGCATTCTCTAGTCCCTACGCCGGCATTACCCGGATCAGGTCTATGGGTCAGAACAAGTTCTTTCTCAGCCGAATTTCTTCAGCTCCCCTGGGCGTATTCTATTGTCCCTGGTTGCCTGTCTACAGGATATATGTTTTTACATAATTTATCAACATGTTATTTGCCCTTAAGCCAGTATCGGTTAAACAACAATAGATTTAACAGCCTTGATCAGCTGGTTTTCATCCGGCATGTAGAACTTTTCCAGAGGCGGGCTGAACGGCACCGGTATATCCGGCGCGGTTACCCTCTTGATCGGGGCTTTAAGGCAACTGAAAGCCTCCTCGGCAACCAGCGCTGCTATTTCACCGCCAAAGCCGCCGGTCCGCGTGGCCTCATGCAGGACAACCAGCCTGCCCGTCTTCTGCACGGACTTGATTACAGCTTCCTTATCCAGCGGCAGCAGTGTGCGCAGGTCCAAAATCTCCACATCTATGCCTTCCCGGCTAAGAACGGCGGCGGCTTTAAAAGCGACGCCGAGCATCTTCGACCAGGTCACCACGGTCACGTCGCGCCCCGGTTTCTTGATGTCCGCGACACCGATGGGAATTGTGTAATCGCCTTCAGGCACAGGCGAAGGGAAAAAGAAAAGCCCCATATCTTCAATGAAAACAACCGGGTTGTCGTCACGGATGGCGGATTTTAAAAGGCCCTTGGCGTCCGCGGCGGTACCGGGCATGACCACTTTCAGCCCCGGACAGTGCGCCACCCATGCTTCCAGATTGTGCGCGTGCTGGCACCCGGCGCCGCCGCCGGCCCCGGTCTTGATCCTGACCACCAGGGGAAAGGAGCTCTTGCCGCCGGAAAGATAGCGCAGTTTGGCGGCGTGGTTGACAATCTGATCGGAGGCAAGAGTGAAAAACGGGTTGAACATTACTTCCACAACCGGGCGCAGGCCCATTACTGAGGCGCCGACAGCCAAACCGGCTATAGCCGCCTCGGAAACCGGCGTGTCTTTCACCCGGCCCGGGCCAAATTCCCGCAAGAGTCCGAAGGTAGGCATTACCGGGGACTCGTGGATACCCACCCCGATGCCTTCGCCGGCCAGGAAAACGCTGTCATCCCTGCGCATTTCTTCAGCCAGCGCCTGTTGTATGGCCTGGCCCATGGTAATCTGCTGCATGGCGATTTCTCCTTTCCTAAACATAGACGTCTTCCAGCGCTTCTTCGGGGGCCGGCAAGGGGCTTTCCTCCGCAAAGCGAACGGCGTCTTCCACAAACATGGCTATCGAATCCTCAAGGGCGGTGATGTCCTCTTTTGAAACAACGCCTGCGGCAAGCAATTCGTTTTCTATTTTTTTAATCGGGCAGCGTTCCATCCATCCGGCTATTTCATCTTTCGGCTGATAGGCCTGATGGTCGAGCTCACCGTGGCCGCGCCAGCGGTAGGTCTTGCATTCAATCAGGGTCGGGCCCTCACCGGCCAGGCAGCGCTTCCTGGCCTCGGCGGTAACGTTGAGCACGGCTTCCGCGTCATTGCCGTCCACTATCACTCCCGGCATCCCGTACCCCTGGGCCCGCAGCGCGATGTCCTTTACCCTGGTGTGCTCCTCCATGCGCTGGGCGCCTGAGTAAACGTTATTCTCACAAACAAAGATTACCGGCAGATCCCACAGCGCGGCCATATTTAAAGATTCGTGAAAGCTCCCCTCGTCCGCTGATCCGTCTCCAAAAAAGCAGACCGTCACCGCTTCGCTCTTCTTATACTGCTGGGCAAAGGCCGTCCCCACGGCGATGGGGATGCCGCCGCCCACTACAGTGGTAGTACACAGGGCGTTTACTTCCGGTACCGCGAGGTGCAGAGTGCCGCTTTTGCCCTTGTTGCAGCCTGTTACCTTGCCGAAAATTTCCGCCATCAGCGCGCCGGGGTCGGCGCCTTTGGCCAGCAGGTGCCCGTGACTGCGGTGGTTGCCGATGATCACGTCATCCTTCTCCAGCGCGCCGCACACACCGGCGGCCACCGCCTCCTGCCCGGTACAGAGGATGATCATACCCGGCAGTTTCCCTTCCATCCTGCACAGTTCGGTAAGTTTTTCTTCAAAGCGCCTGATAAACAGCATGTTCTGATACAGCATTAATTTTTTCTGTTCCAAACCGCTTTCCCTCCCCGCAGTTTATTTTATTGTAAGAAATTGCGCCCACATCGACTTCTGGGGCTACCCCGGACTGGCCCGCCATTTCCTTAACCTCTGCCGGGGATAACCGGAGGCTTCATTCTGCCGCCTGTTCTACCTCCCTCTCTAATTTACCCCTGGCCAGGGAGGCGAACACACCGCCGACGCAGATAACAGCGAATATGATAAACGCCAGTTTGGCGCTTTTCTGCAACTGCCCCGCGACAGCGGGACCCAGCTGGGCGCTGCCCACATAGAGGTCAATGATCAGGGTGGCGGCGGCGATACTGACCGCCTGGCCGACCAGCCTCATGGTGCCGCTGGTGGAGGAAGCCACGCCGTAAAACTTTTTATCCACCGAGCTCATGATCGCGTTTGTATTCGGCGAAGAGAACAGGCCGAAACCGATCCCCAGCAGGATCAGGATCCCGATGAACATCCATACCGGGGTTTCTTTAACCACAAAACCTAACAGGAACAACCCCAGGGCGGAAAAGCCCATACCTATGGAAGCGACGATCCTGGGCTCCACCCGGTCGGACAGCGAGCCCGCAAAGGGGGACAGCAAGGCCATCATTACAGGCTGAGCCAGCAGGATCATGCCCGCCGCAGACGAGCTGTACCCTTTAACCACCTGCAAAAATAAAGACAGCAGAAAAGTCGTGCCGGCGGTAGCGCTGTAGTTGATTAGCGCCGCCAGGTTGGACATGGCGAAGGTAACATTGCGGCTCAGAAGTTTTATATCAATCAACGGCTGTTCCGACAGCATCTCATTTCTTACAAACAGGATTAATAGGAGCAACCCGGCAAACAGGATATATTTGGATATATCCGAGGTGGCGATTGTTGAGAACGCATACAGGAAGGCGACCAGCCCGCCCATATAAAGGGCTGTCCCGGCCGTATCAAAGCTCTCGCCCCTGGCCCCGGCCCACTCCCCTTTGATCCTGGAAGCGAAAACCAGGACGACAAGACCGACCGCCGCGTTGAAAAAAAATATGGACTCCCAGCCCAGGTGCTGGTTCATCGCGCCGCCGACCACGGGACCCAGCGATAGTCCGGTATAAACGGTGGCCACGTTGATCCCCAGTACCCGGCCTCTTTCCCGGGGAGGAAAGATCGAAGTCAATATGGCCATGCCGGTGCCGAAGGTCATGGCCGAGCCCACACCCTGCAAGGCCCTGAATCCGATCAGAGACTCAACAGACCAGGCCAATCCGCAAAGCAATGAGGAAATTGTGAATAATACCACTCCCAGGGTGAAGATTTTTTTCCTGCCAACCATATCGGCAAGCCTGCCGAACGGCAGCAGGAACGCGGCTGATGCCAGAATATAGCTGCTGACTACCCAGCTGAGCAAGAGCGCGCTGCTGTTAAATTCTTGTCCGATTGTCGGAATAGACAGGTTAATGGCGCTGCCCATAAAAGGTGTTGTAAATGAAGCCGCCATCACAGTGATTAAAGCATATTTTTTTGTTGCCGGATCCTGGTTCATTAATTATTCCTCCAGATGCAATTTCTGTTAAACTAGGTTCCTGCATATACTGTAAATATTTAATAAGGTTTATATAAAATTCTTTAAAAAAATAGCATCTCCTTTTTATTAAGCAACATTGTGTCAAACAAAGTTAAATATATTCTGAAAATAATAAATGTTTAATAATTAGGAAAGATAATTTTAATAAATATGGATTATATTAAATGTGTTGGCAATCTTTTATAATTTAATGAGGTTGCCGGTTTTTGCCGTGTTAATTTTTATAGAAAGGTTGAGGTGATGAAGATGACGTCAATTCCCTTACCTGCCAACTATAATGACAACACGCTGGTTCTGATGGTGCAAACGCCACGTACGCTCTATGTATACTGGGACCTTTCACCCAACCAAAGAGCCGCCCTGGCCAATAAAAAAAAACTGCTGCTAAGATTGAATGTTGCTAACCGGGGAGTATACCGCACATTTGACATAAAACCTTTTTGGGACAGTTTTTATATTACCGGCGTGGAGCCGGGTTTGGATTATTACTGTGATATAAGTGTTAAAGAAGAAAATGATGTATGCTACCCAATCATTTATTCAAATACTTCGTCAACTCCCCAGGAGCATCCCGGCGTCGAAATAACCGCGGGCTCAAACTTCTGGGGTACCGGGGAATACAGCACCCATAACGGAATGTCCTGGGTGGGCTATAGTTCCGGTGTATTTTATAATAGGTAAAGGACATAAGCGGATTCGTCTTTAACAATTGATTACGGCCGATACGATAGCGGCCTATTATATTCAATTTCAGTGATCTCGCATTGAAACCAATTAAAATATCCCGTATCCGGTTGCCAGACCACATCCAATTGGGAAGGAATCCGGACGCCGTCAAACTCAGCATATCCTTTTACAACACCGCCCCACGGTTCCAGGGTAAACTGCCCGTTCATCTCCCGGTATCGTTTGGCAGAAAAGCTAAGGGGGGCGCCCTCGTCGTCAAATGTGTAAACCCCGGAACCTGTAACGCCCCGGTAGTCCATGATCGCCCTGGCTGAATTTGCGTCAATTTCCTCCCACCTGATGTAGCCGTTAAGCGCCGCCGTGGGAAACCAGAGCATTTCGGCCAGGTATCTGAGCAGCGCGCTCTGGTCCATTTCACTGCCGGAACCGGCGTTTGCCACGGTTAAAAGGGAAAACGCCTTAATGTTCATTTCCCCCCTGCCCTGGAAATACCTGTCCCTGCCGGAGAAATAAAGAAGGGGGTTCATTTTGACCCTTGCTTTCCACACAAAACCCGGCTCATCCACATTAAAGTATTGTTCGGCCTCAAAAGGCATCCAGGGCCGGTCCTCTTTAAGCCTCATTATGCCGCTTTGTTTTAGCCGCACAGTGCTGATTTTTTCCTTGCCCACCACCTGGGAATAAGCCAGCCATTTTTGCACACATGAGGGCAGCCCCGTTAAATCCGCTTCCGTGATGAGCTGCCCTTTATCCCGCGGGCCGCCGCTAAAAAGCTCCAGGGCCTCTTTACCCGCCTGTTTTTCGAACATGCCGCCGGCCACAGCAGACGCCACAAAAACCAGAACCGCCACAGCAGCAAGAACAGCGGCGATCACCACAACTACCTTCAACACAACTCCCACCCCCCTGGTGAAACAAAGGGACGTTCCTTTTGTCTCATTCTGCCACGCCAGTGAAACAAGGGGACGTTCCTTTTGTCTCATTGGAAAAGAGATAATGTTAGTCGGGCCGCCCTTTTGTCTGCCCGGCAACTAGACGTGGTTTCCAGGCTGCAATCAATTCCGGTTACCCATAGCATCCCGCAAGGCGTCCCGCAATTCAGGAAATTTAAAACGGTAACCAGCCTTGATAATTTTCTCCGGAATAGCTCTTTGGCCGTGCAGCAACATTTCCGCCATTTGTCCCAACGCTATTTTTAATAGCGCCTCGGGAACCGGCAGCCAGCAGGGCTTTTTCATAACTTCACCCAATACCCGGCAGAAATCCCGCATCCTGACGGCCCCCGGAGCAGTCGCATTTACCGGGCCAATCAACTCCGGACGTTCGATTATGAACCTGATTATACCCGTTAAATCCCGGATGTGTATCCAGGAAAGCCACTGCTCTCCAGTACCCAGCGGTCCGCCTATGTAATATTTAAAGGGCATTGCCATTCTCTTAAGCGCGCCTTCATTTCCCAACACCACGCCAATCCGGATAGTGGCCACTCTTGACAAGCCGCTTTGCACCTTGTAGGCTTCATTTTCCCATTCCCGGCATACATATGCCAGAAAATCATGGCCGTTTGCAGCGGACTCCGTTAACTGATCATCCCTATTGGATCCATAATAGCCGGCTGCAGAAGCGCTGATTAAAACCTTTGGCTGCATTTTACGGCTGTTTATGGCAGCAACAATCGCCCCGGTGGTCCTGACCCTGCTGGCTAAAATCTCCTGTTTTACTGAAGCGGTCCAGCGGCGGTTGCCGATTGACTCTCCCGCCAGGTTAATCACCGCGTCAACCTGCGGCAGTTCATAAACTGAAGACAGGGGGGAAATATTGTCCCATTCTATTAACTTAACCTCTCTATTCAAGGTTTTGGCAGTTTTTTGGCGATTCCTCGTTACAACGAATATCTGATACCCGTCAGCCAGCAATTCATCCGTCAGATTTTTTCCGACAAAACCTGTCCCGCCAAAAATCAAGACATTCAAATTTTCCCACCTCCGTGATAGGCAGCGGACTTTTTTCACTTCATAATATATGACAAAACAAGGGCATGTTTGTTTACTTCTGCCCTTTGTACTAAATTTCCTATAGGGAGTGTAATTTTTTGTGAGATGAGTATTTATAATGATTCAGCAGCCTGTTTAACTGTTTTGATTCTTTCCAGGGCGGGCGGGTGGCTGTAGCTGAACCAAATAAAGGCTTGAATAACAATCCAGACTGAAAGTAGAGCGGCGGCGGCCAGCCACCAGGCGTTTGGCAGGCGGTTCATCAGCCCGAAGAGAATAAGAACACCCGCGGCTGACAGGGCCAAACTTAACACGCTTTCCTTGAGATAGTCCATCCACCAGGCTCCCATAGTCTGGGTAGAAAAACCCCACCAGTGCTGCCAGAAATAGCTGTTAAAAAGTGTAAAAGGCAGGTTGAGCAGTTGCAGGGCAAACCAGAGCACTAAAAAAAATAGCGGAAGGGCGGTCCAAAAACCACCACCCGTGATTTGCTCCAACCAGTGGGACAGCGCCCCAGCCCGGCCGCTAAAAATAAACCAGACCAGGAAGGCAACCTGCACGAAAATGGAAAAAACATAAGCCAGGCGCACAGCCCTGCTGTAATGCCGTCCCCGTTCCACCTGCTCCGCGCTGAAATAGATATATGTGTCAGGGGCGGCCCGCAGGCGTGCATTCCCCGCCGGGCCCGAATGAGACAAAAGGAACGTCCCTTTGTTTCATTCTCCGATTACTTTTATTACTACCCTTTTTTTCCTTTGGCCGTCAAACTCGGCGTAGTAAACCTGCTGCCAGGGACCGAAGTCCAGTTTGCTGTCTGTGATTGGAATGATCACTTGATGGTGAACCAGCAGGCTCTTTAAATGGGCGTCACCGTTGTCCTCCCCAGTCTGGTGGTGCCGGTAGGCCTGACCATAGGGGGCCAATTTTTCCAGCATTTCATCTATGTCTTTGATGATCCCCTGTTCATCATCATTTACATACACCCCGGCGGTAATGTGCATTGCCGAAACCAGCGCCATGCCCTCTTGAATACCGCCTTCACGCACCGCCTTTTCAACCTCGCCGGTGATGTTGATATATTCCCTCCGTTTGCTGGTATTAAACCAGAGATATTTAGTATATGCCTTCACCTGAATCCCCCTTTAAATTTTTTAAATAAAATAATTTTAATTGCTAATAATACAGAAGACGTACAAAATCAAAATGAAAGGATTGAATAAAAATGCCAGACCAGCAAATTCACTGCATTGTTAGCGACTGCCACTATTGGAATCAAGGAAACAAATGCCACGCTGATGAAATCCTGGTGGCCAACGACGCATTCGGCAGCATGCAGCCGGACAATATCGACGTATCCAGCGCCAGTCAGCTTACCCCCGGCACAGCGGGATCCTGCATGTCTACCTGCTGCAAAACCTATGTGACCAAAGGCTCCAATCAAATTAAATCCGACACAGTGAAAAGAATGCCTTAGCTTTACTAAAACCCGGCATATGCCGGGTTTTGTTATTATATCTAGTCATGCCGCCTTTTATTATGGAGAGCATTCGGCGCATATCGACCTGAACAGGGTAGTGCTCAGATAACGGTCCCCGCGGTCGGGCAGAATAGCCACAATAATGCCGGAATCCATGGTCTTGGCTATGCGCAGGGCGCCTGCCACCGCGGCGCCGCTGGACATGCCCGCAAAAATTCCTTCCTTTGTGGCCAGTCGCCGGGCTGTTTCATAGGCTTCATCATCCTCAATGTTAACTTTCTGGTCTATCATTTCCGGATGGTAGATTTCCGGCACTATCGCTTCTTCCATGTTTTTCAGCCCCTGGATGGTGTGTCCCTTGAGGGGCTCGACACCGACAACTTTAACCCCCGGTTTTTTTTCTTTGAGATAGCGGCCTATGCCCATCAATGTCCCGGTTGTACCCATCCCGGCGACAAAAACATCGATCAGTCCCTCAGTCTGGCTAAAAATTTCCGGACCTGTGGTCTCATAATGGGAAAGGGTATTGTTTATGTTTGCAAACTGATTGGGCATGTAATATTTATCCGGTTCCGCCTCAATTATCTTCAGCGCCGCCCTGATTGAACCGTCAGTCCGTTCACATGCGGGGGTAAGCACTACCTCCGCTCCGTAAGCCTCCAGGATACGGCTTCTTTCCTCACTCACACAACCGGGCACTACCAACTTGACTTTGTACCCCCTGGCGGCGCCGATCATGGCCAAAGCAATACCGGTGTTGCCGGAAGTGGGTTCTAAAATAATCTTGTTTTTAGTAAGTTCGCCGGACTCCTCCGCTTTTTTGATCATATAATAAGCGGGGCGGTCTTTGATCGAACCACCCGGATTGCTTCCTTCCAGTTTGCCGAAAATTCTTACTTTGCTTCCGTTGTTCAACATTTTTAATTCAACAAGCGGTGTATTGCCGATAGAAGATATTATGTCCACAACTTTCCCTCCAATTGTTCCCCTGGTTTATGGTAACTGCCAATAATAGCGGATCAAAGTATTTTTCAGGAACCTTTGAAAAGAGGCTTGTGCTTTTTCAAAAAAGCTGCCAACCCTTCCTGGTAATCATCTGTCTGGGCCGCGTCCAGCACGCCCTGCAGTTCCACCTCCAGTTGGCGCTCTAAAAGCGTCAGCAGCGCCTGGTTTAAATTTTCCTTGGCTATAGCAAAAGATTTCGTGGGCCCGGCAGCCAGTTTTTCAGCCCAGTCGCGGGCCGCCTTTTCCAATTCCTCCGGTGCAACTACCTTGTGAACCAGGTTTATGGCCAGGGCTTGATTTGCATCGTAAACAGGATCAAGGAAAACCATCTCGCTCGCCCTGGCAAAGCCCGCCAGCAAGCCGGCCCACAGGCTCCAGCCGGCATCGGGCGCCAAACCCAGGCTGGTATAAGCCTGTTTGAATTTGGCCTGACTGGAGCAGAGGCGCAAGTCGCAGGCCAGCGCCAGAGACATTCCCGCCCCGCCCACCGACCCGTTGATCACAGCCAGCACCGGCTTGGGCAGCTGCCTGATCTGCAGGATGATCCGGTTTAGCGGCGCCAGTACACGGCGGACCGGCTCACAGGGATCCGTCTGGGCAAACTGCTCAAAATATTTGATGTCCCCCCCGGAACAAAAAACCTTACCGCTGCCGGTGAGGACTACAACCCTTATCTCCTGGTCAGAGCGGCATGTCTCCAGCGCCGCACAGATTTCGTCGGATATGTTTGGATCCAGTGCGTTGAAACTGGCGGGCCTGTTCAGGGTAATGGTTGCAATTGCGCCGTCTTTGCAAAAGACAATTTCTTTGAAAGACATTTTAACCTTCCTCCTCATAATAACAGTACCCATATGTTATTCTTCAGGCATTTATAGTTATTCGATAGGAATTCTGTTTTTCCCGCCTGCGGCACTAAATTGGGCTAAATTTAATTTATCGCGGCAGCGCCTTTTGGTCTATGCCCGTTTTTCTCGTTTTTTGTTTCTTGAATTTGCCTGTGCATCCTTTTCACCTGCAGGCAGAATATTTCCAGCCTGGCCTCAATCACCTGGGGAAAGGAGTTGCCGTCTGTTTCAATCGAGATAAACGGCAGCGTCGGGTAACGTTCCATTACTTTTGCCACCAGTTCTTTATCCCTGGCAATTTCCCTTTTTCTTTCATTTATCTGGGCGCCGATTACGGCCTCCGCAATCCTGCTGGGCATACAGCCGAAAGGACCAATCGAGATAACGCCGTCCACTTCCTCCACTACCTCGGTGATGGCGGAACCAACCGTTAATATCGTTTCAACAGTAAGCCTGGGAGAAATGATCCCGGCGACGTTGCCAATCATCCTTTCCACATCAACCTGGTGGGCTTCATACAGGCCGCAGCCGGAGAAAATACCTTTGATTGTTTTTTCGAAGGAATTTTTAAAAAACTTTTCGATATACATGCCGATAAACCCTTTTTTATCGGTGTCGGCGCTCAAGTTGTTCTTGATCAGGTAATCACAGTAATATATCCATTCGGTTATCGGGGCGGCCTTGACCATAATACCTTTTTCGGCCAGTTTTTCCACCAGGTATTGCCTGGAAAAACCATCCCTGCGCACGTATATTTCACCAACCAGAGCCGCCTTGGGCGTCTCTTCCAGGGGCCGCAATTTTTCAATCGACTGCAGCACGCGGGCCGCCCAACACAATTTTCCCTTAAGTTTTTTCCAACTGTCTTTTTCCACACTTTGTACAATTTCGTTGCAGATATACTCATAAATCTCCAGGGATTTATCCTTATCCCGGGCAATGGTCAGAATGGCGCTGTATACCTCTTCCAATACATCAGAAATTATCACCGCCTGGAAAGCCCTGATGGTGAAGCCCGTGCCCAGGCCGGCGTAGCTGTTTTCACAGGATAGGGATATTTGCGTGACGTCTTCAATCCGCAATTTGTGAATAATGTTTTTTATCAGGATATTGTACTGCCCGAACCGGCAGGGACCGGCAGACGTGGGCATAAAATAAACCAGCAGTTCGCTTTTGTCACGCCTTTTTTCCAGGTAGCCCAACAAGCTGCCCACCGTCAGTATCAGGGGCAGGCATTCCTTGCAGGTTGCGTGACCCTTGCCGATTTTTAGTTCGTCGGCGGCAGGGGCGGGCATGGCTGTGGCCCTCACTCCCAGATGCCTTAATGAGGCCGCCAGCATTTTCGAGCCAATGGCGCCCATGGACGGGACCAGCACATGGACCCTGGGGTGGTCCAGTCCGTATTTTTCCCCCCGGGAGTCGACTACCAGGGCCCTGCCGTTTTCAATAATGGTTTTTGCGGCCCTGAACAGGGGGGATGCCTGTTGTTCTCCATCCCTGTTTAATTCAATGTAACTTTTGACCACGTCCAAAAATGCCTCGATCCGGGTGTCCAGCCCCGCGTCCGCCGAATGGCTGTCCAGTTCCAGGGTCAGGGAAGGTTTCTGTCCCATAATAAACCTGAAAAACCCGACAATAAAGGAATCCGGACCGCAGCTGAAATTGGTTATATAGGCCGGGAACAGCTGGTTGTGGCGTTGTACAAACCTGGCCGTCTTAAGGATCGTCTGGCCCAGCGCCCAGAACATATTTTCAGCCGGTTCCTCGTCCGCACAGGGTAAAAATTCATAGGGAATAATCCGCAATCCCCGGGAGGCAAATTTTTGCGGGATGCCCATGTTGGCTTTTTGAGTAAAGGCGTTATACGGCCTGCCAAAAAGTACAATGGCAATGTCTGCGGGGTTCCTTTCCATTTCGGCCAGAAATTCTCTGCCAATTGCCTGGCATTCGGCGACAAAGTCATTTTGCGCCAGTACGGCCAGGTTACAGGCCTCTTCCACAATCCCAGGCCGGCAGCCCAGTTCTTTCCCAATTGTGATCAAGCTCTCCCGCGCGCTTTCATAGCCGCCGGAAAAATCAAGGACCGGGCTTAAAATCTTTTCTTCCTGCAACTCCTTGAAGGCCGCCTTCAAATAATACGGCTCGGCTTGAACAAAGGGACATGTCACACTCGTTTCGATACCGCCTAAAACGGGCATGGCGCCCACATGCGGCAAAAAAAACAGGTCGGGCTGCCGGCGGATCATGCCCATCAATGAGCCGTGGGCGATTTCCACCGGGTAGCAGAATTCCGCTCCCCTTTTTCCCACACCTTCTTGATCAATATCCCTGCCGAGAAGCACGTCAAAACCCAGCGCGGTAAAGAAATTATAGTAAAGCGGGAACAGGGTGTTGGTTAAAAGTGAATTATTGATCGCCACCGTCCGGTTATTTGGCGGCGCCAGGCGCACACCCCTGTCCGCGCCGTATTTCTCGAATACCAGTTTCTCGCGCACCCGGACCAGGTCCAGCCCCTCCGTGTCCGGATCCTTTTTGTTCCCCAGCAGGTTGGTGTACCTGTTGCAGGCGCCGCCAAAAGGATATACCTTTCCCTTAATTTCAATCCGGTTGATGGCGCATTTTCTATCGCATTTTTCCCTGCCTCCGGCACAAATGAAAGGCTCACGGTAGACTGCCTGCCGTTCGGCCAGTTCGGCCGGATCGAAGGCCATCGGCTGCAGCAAGCCGAGGGCCAGTTTGTTTTTTACCTCCAGCGCCACACCGAAGGCGCCCATCAGCCCCGGTTCCGGCGGCACGACGATATCCTTCCCGGTTAAGGCGGCCATGGCCGCCGGCAATGCTTTATTGTAGCAGACACCGCCCTGCATAAAGACCTTGCGGCCGACGGCCCGGTTTCCTTTAACCCGGTTGATGTAATTCATGCAGATCGAATAGACCAGCCCCGCGGCCAGGTCCGGCGCCGCCGCCCCTTCCTGGATGGCGCTTTTGATGTCGCTGCTGATAAATGCCGCGCATTGGTCGCTGAAATTCAGCGGCCTGTCGCCGGCCAGGGCGATGTCGCCGATTTCCTCCGTGCTGATATAAAGGGACTCCCGCGCCGCTTCCTCCAGGAAGGAGCCTGTTCCCGCGGAACAAGCCTCGTTCATGGCGTAATCAGAGGCGACCCCGTTGGTGATGTAGGTGTACTTGGCATCCTGGCCGCCTATTTCAAAAATGGTGTCCACCTGCGGGTCAAAATAAACCGCTGCCGCCGCGTGGGCGATAATTTCGTTGATTACAGCCGGGGTAAGTGCATGAAGCCCGGCGATCTGCCGGCCGGAACCGGTTACCCCCAGGCCGGTTATCTGGACCGCCTCCCCTAGCCGGCTGTTTATTTCCCGGTAACAATTTCTGGAAGCGCGGACAGGATCACCGTTCGTCCGCAGGTAGCAGTCGGCCAGGATGGCATCGTCAGCGGCCCTGATCACCACAGCCTTGGTAGTTGTGGAGCCGACATCGAGCCCTAGAATGCATACATCTCCTTTTTTGGCTTTCCGGCGGATGGCTTCCTTAAAGGTCACTTGCGGCAAAAAATCTTTAATAGCAGGCAGACGGGAAAATGAGCTTTCACCCTGTATGAACAGATCAGCCGGATCCCCGGCAGGTTTTGTCCCGGATTGCAGCGCCCATAGGGCGGCGCCGAAAGCTTCAAAATATTTTGCCTGCCTGGGGATAATCAGTTCAGGAACTTCTTTTTTGATAAAATCCAGCATGGCTGTATTGGCGGACGCGCCGCCAATAATCATTACCCTGTGGTGTTCTGTTTTTTTCAACAGCTCCAGCACCTTGACGGCCATCATTTCACAGAGACCGGCTGTGACACGCTCTTTTAAGGCGCCCTTGTTTAAAGCGTGGGTACAATCGCTTTTGCAAAAAACAGAGCACCTCCCGGCTACCTTGTAGGGGTTTTTCAGATCAGCAATAGACACGGCTTCTTCCACATTCAAGTCCATCCGTTTTATCTGCTGCAAAAAGAATTCACCGGTGCCGGAGGCGCACTTATTTCCGGTAAAGACGTTAATCACCCTGCCTGCCTGATCCAGCTTGTAGGCTATAAAGGTCTCTCCCCCGGCGCTGACAATTAGGTCAACGTTTTCGTAAAACGATTTAAAATGATTATAGGCATGTTCCACCGCCTCCGGCTCGGCGATGGCAGGCGCCTTGATTTTATTTTTAAGCTTTCTGCCGGTTACGGCCACGCTGCCGACCGACTGCAATAACGCCGCGTCAACCATATTCAATACAGCCTGGCGGGGATTGCCTTCATGGGGCACGGTCCCGGCCTGCTCCACCTTAACGCTGTTGTCCGCGCCCTTCTCCAGCACAACCAGGCCGATATTTGAGGCCCCGATACATAAACCCAGCGATTTCATTCATTCCACCCCGTTATTAACCTGCTGATCATTGTCTTTTAGATGAGGCGGCTATCGCCGCGGCGACGGCCGCACCCATGCCTGAACCATCCAGCGTGGATTTTAATGTCACTTGTCCTGCCTTGTCCCGCAATATTTCGTTTAAGCCCGCTTGCAAAAACAATTTAAAACCGGTCATTTTTCCGTATAGTGAACCGTCAACAGCAATGGTATGCGGCTTCTTTGTAAGCGGGTCCAGGCGCCGCAACACACCGGCGTAGGTGGCCGCCACCAGCCGCGCCGACCTGACCGTAAGCAGGGAGGCAATGGTTTGCAGAGCGCCAAGCTCCTCCAACGTGGCCTGCTCAATGCCCATGGCGTTTTTAAGCCACGCTGCCGTCCCGGTGGGGCGGGCGGGATCATCAGCCAGCACCAGGGAGATATGTTCCGCCCTGAGGCTGTTCGGCCGCTTTAGAAACCCATGTGTTTCGCTGCCCCGCCCTTGAAACAGGCGCCCCTTGTGCGTCAGGTCAAGGACAACCAGCCTCATCAATTCCCCCAGGTAACGCCCGGACACCATTTTTTCCAGTACTTGCTCACCGGGTTTTTCGCTATTCAGGTCAAGCTGACGGTCAAATTTATTTAGCGGCAGCCGGTCAAAATTGCCGGACTCGATGTTAATGATCATCGCCCCCTGTTGCGGCGGCGTCTGGGGTTCAAAATAACACGTGTTATGCCCGGTGCCGCAGATGGAGCCGATATCGGCGCGGGGGTCCCCGTATGCCGCAGTCAGCAGCGTGCCCACGGTATCGTTGATCACGGCCACAGGCTTGATCCCGGCCAGGCCTTGCTCCCGCAAAGCGTCACACAGGAGCAGGTTAACATCCCTGCCCACCGTCTCCCCGGTCTTGAACTCCTTTGTCCAACCGGTCAGGACAGCTTTGTCCGGCCCATACATTGCGGCGGGAAAGGAAAAGGTCAAACCCAGGGGGAATTTGCCGCCCGTCCCGGCAAGGCCCGCTATCTGTCTTGCCAGAAAACAAAACAGTTCCCGGCCGGTAGAGGCTGAAGATGTATAATCGTAACTGCCGCCGGGATCTTTTAAAAGTGTTGATCTCTTTTTTAACACCGCTATTTTCCCATGGCCCAGCAGGCTGATTAAAGAAACCCGGACATTGGTGCCGCCGAAGTCGACTGCTAAAAAAACCCCTTTTTCTTCACCGGTGGGTTTGCTAAAAAAAGAGGGGAGCATTTTCAAGGGGCCTTTTCGTCCCAGTCCGGCAGACATAGCCCCGTGAAATTTTTCAGCAATATCCAGCATTTGCGGCGCCGTAATCCTGAAACAATCATGCAGGTCCCCTAGGGCCGCGTCAAGTTTGCCATGTTTTTCTTTTTTCTGTTCAGCCATACTGATCCCATCTTTGATCAAAATTATTCATCACTAATGTTAACACATTTCCTGACTTAATAACAATTTTACCCTGTTTAAAAAAATTAACTTTTATCCTGCCCGGGGCGCCAAACAATGGCACATGATCAGCATCACCGCTAGGGTCAAGCAAACGCAAAACCCCGCTTTTGAGGAGCGGGGTTTTGCACAAGCGGCGATATCGGCTGCTGATTGAGGGCCCCCGTTATTCATCAGGATAGCAGGCCCGGCAGGAAGGTGGCAATCTGCGGGAAGGCCATCAGGATCATCACGCAGATCAATATGGCAATTAAAAAAGGCCATACTCCTTTAAATATCACCTCCAGGGGCACATCGGGCGCAATGCCCTTGATAATGTAAACGTTCATACCCACCGGGGGCGTGATCACCCCCATGGCCACCACCAGAACCACGATTACCCCGAACCAGATTGGGTCATAGCCCAGTGTTGTCACCGCGACTGGATAAAAAATGGGAATGGTCAGCAGGACCAGCGCCAGGGCGTCGATCAAACAGCCCAGAATCAGGTAGATGAAAATAATAATGCCCATGACGGCATAAGCCGGCAGGTCCAGCCCACCGGCCCAGTTGGCCAGTTCAAAAGGCACTCTGCTTACGGCCATAAAACGGCCGAAAATCACCGCCCCGGCGACCATGAACATGATCATGGCACTGGTGCGGGTGGTGTCATAGAGGGACTTTTTAAAACCCTCCCAGTTCAGGCGCCTTTCCAGGAGCGATACGGCCAGGACGCCTGCGGCGCCTACCGCGCCGGCTTCCGTGGGGGTGAACCAGCCGGCGAACAGACCGCCGATGGAAAGCAAAAAGACAATCAGGACCTCTCCCAGACCGCCGCGCAGCGACTCAACCCGCTCCCGCCAGTCCGATTTCGGTCCGGCCGGTCCCAGGGCGGGATTGCGCCGATTCAGGATGTATAACGCCGCAATATACAGCAGCATGAGCAGGATACCGGGCAAAATCCCGGCCATGAACAACCTGCCTATCGACTCCCCCGTGGCCATGCCGTAAACGATAAAGATCACACTGGGCGGGATCAGCACACCCAGCACACCGCCCGCGGCGATGCTGGCAGTGGCCATGGAAGTGTCATAATTGTATTTTTTCATTTCCGGCAGGGCAATGGCCCCCATCGTCGCCGCCGTGGCGGTGTTTGACCCGCAAATGGCGCCGAATACGCCGCAGGCGACCTGAGTGGCCATGGCCAGCCCACCGGGATAATGGCCGATCAGCTTATAGGCAAAAACATACAGCCTCGTACCGATCCCCGAATAATAAGCGAGAAAACCCATCCAGACAAACATGGGGATAACGCTCAAGGAATAGGCGGATAGATTAGAAAACATTTCCTTGGCCACCATGTTCATCGCTGCCTGGGGCGAAACCATGAAGCTGAACCCGGCAAACCCGGCCAGGGCCATGGCGATGGCAATAGGCATGCGCATAATGACCAGGGCCAGGAAGGCCAGCATCCCAATTAATCCGATAGTCAGTGATGTCATTTTTCATTTGCCGCCTTAATCACAGATTTGACTGACGACAGGCGATAGGCCTGATCGCTCAATACATATTCATTAACCATTTCAACAACTAATTCCAGCGATCTGACCAACAAAACCAGGCAATAGATCAGCATTCCCAGGGCGATCAGGTAGACAAAGGGGTAGATCGGCATCTGGGTTGTGGCGGATACCAGGCCGTTTTCCGCCATGCTCTTGCCGTAAGCCCCG
Organism: uncultured Eubacteriales bacterium; assembly: GCA_964390855.1. Classification (GTDB taxonomy): domain Bacteria; phylum Bacillota; class Desulfotomaculia; order Desulfotomaculales; family Pelotomaculaceae; genus Syntrophopropionicum. The sequence continues at coordinate 33,607 of CAYMJG010000014.1, forward strand.
ACATACCAGGCGGAAACCGCCAGGAAACACATTGAAACCAGATTGATCAGCGCGCCCAGCGCTAGCCGCGGGCCGGCGGGCAGCCAATCCGTCACCAGGCTGATATCAATGTGCGCGTTCTTCACGCCGCAATGGGCCAGCGCCAACCCAATCACAGCGGCGGTAAGCAGCCCGACGTATTCATAGGCGCCGAAAACAGGCATCTTCAGTATCCTGCTAAATAATATGTTCACGACGATCAAAACCATCGTTAAGACCAGACAAAAACCCGCCGCCTGATCCAAAACCCTGCTCGCCCCCGAAACCAGGCCGGAAAACATTTTCATTTGCCAGTCACCTCCGCCTGCCTATTTATATTCCCCATTGTATTTGTCAGCCAGTTCCTTGACCGTGTCCAATATTCGCGCGCCATCAATTCCCTTGGTTTTCATGTTGGCCACATACTCGTCCTGGATCGGCTTAATTGTGTTTATCCACAGTTCCGTCTCTTCTTCCGTCAGAGTAAGCAGTTTCATGCCTTTCTCGTCCACCGCATACCTCAAGGCAGCTTCGTTTTGTTTATCCCAGAGTCCCATGGCCACTTTTTCAAAGTACTCCTCATTAACCTTTTCAATAGCCTGCCTGGTTTCGGGCGGCAGGGAGTTCCATTTGTCAAGGTTCATGGTCACAAAAAACAGGGTGTTGTAAAGGAAAGGAGTTTTGGTAATATATTGGGTGACTTCAGCCTGTTTCCAGCCCTGCAACACCTCGATCGGGCCCAGATTGCCCTTGACTACGCCCTTGGACAACGCTTCATAGGCGTCCGACTGCGGCATGGCCACGGGGCTAGCCCCCAGCGCCTGCAATGTTTTGGCGCTCAGTCCGGTGGCCCTTATTTCCAGACCCTTCAGGTCTGCCATTTTTTCCACCGGGACCTTGGTATACAAATCACCGGATCCGGTTGTCAGCACCATCATCAGTTTGGTGTCCTGCACCTCTTTGGGATTGAGCTGCTTGATACCCTCCCAGGCCACCTTGCCGGCCACAGCGGAGTTGTTGTAAGTGACGCCCGGCAGCTCAAAGGCTTCCAGGGCGGGAAAACGGCCCCTGGTGTAGGAAAAACACGACAGCCCCATGTCAGCGATGCCGTTGACGACACCGTCATAGATCGCGTCCGCTTTCAGCAGTGTTTCCTGGGGGTAGCTGGTAATTTTCACCCGGCCGTTTGTAGCCTCCTCAATAGCCCCGGCCCAGGGCTGGATCAGTTCCTTTTCAGCCGGGTGATTGCTGGGGAAAAAATGCGCCAATTTTAGTTCAACCACCTGTTCACCTTTTGCCGGTGCAGCCGTTTTCGACGAACAGCCGGTGAGGGCAAAAAGCATTAACGCCGCCAACAGCATCAAAACCATAGCAGTTGTTTTTACAAATCTCCGCCTGCCGATGCCAAACCATAACTTTTTCATTGTTTTCCTCCTTAAACTGTTTTTAAAAATAAAAAAAACCCCCATAGGAGTTTTAGGCGAGCAGTAAAATTTCAATTTACTTAAAAGGGGTATAAAAAAACAATACTCCCTTTGCCTGCCGTAATACCATCCTACTTTTGAACACACTGCCATTCTTCTTGTATCCTGCCATGCTACGGGTAAAAACCAGAAAGCTATTTTAAACTTTGACGGCCCCACCACACTTTCTCAACAACTACTAAATATATTTATATTCGGCAACCTTGAGAAAAATCCTTTGGGAAAGAAAAAAAATTATAGCCTTTTACAACCGGCAGGCTTTAACGGACGGCGGACTAAAACTACCTGCCGTCAATGATAAGATATAATTGTTAAAAATCGGGGCCGGGGAAAGGAATTATGCCATTATTCGACGAAAATATATCTTTAGAACCAATAAGCTTAAATATGGTATGGGAGGATTGAAATGTACCAGACCCTGTTCCGGTATCTCTTGTTGCAAAACAACGATATTGTCCTGCTAATCGGCAAAGATGGGAAGATTGTTGACGCCAACGACACCGCGGCGTCCGCCTATGAATATGATCGCGACGAGCTGCTGGACATGGATTTTCGCGACCTGTGCTCCCCCGAAACAGTATTCGACGTTGCAGAAGCAATCAAAGAATCGGAAAACGGGGGTCTGGAATTTAAATTATCCCAGCGCGGTAAAAGCGGCCGTGTTTTTTCGGTGGATGTGATCACCAGAAGCGCCATGGTTGATCATCAAGAAATGCTCCTTTTTGTGATAATTGACCCAGCCAAAACTGAAAAGGCTGTCGACGCTAATGATCAAGAATATGAGGAACTTAAAAGGGCATATGAAGAAATTAAAACTGCCTATGCGGAACTGGCAAAGACTACCTACGAGTCTTTTAATGATATCAGCAGCCTGATGCTGTCTAAAAGAAAAGAGGAACGGGCCCGCAAACGGGCTGAACTCCTTTCAAATACGGATCACCTTACCGGCGCATTGAACAGGCGGGCATTCGAAAAACGGCTGGATGCTGAAATTAACCGGGCTCGACGGGAAAACATGTCCCTGGGGTTAATCCTCGTTGATATAGATTTTTTTAAAAAATTTAACGATACCTATGGGCACCAGCTGGGAGACGAGGTTCTAAAAAAATTGGCCGAATTCCTCATGCAGCAGTGCCGTTCATATGATTTTGTCGGCCGCTACGGCGGGGAAGAGTTCATCATCTGTCTGCCCGGGGCCTCCCCGGGGGATACCTTTAAAAAAGCCGGGAATCTCTGCGCGGCGCTGCCGGAGTTAGAAATTCCCGGATTGGCAAATGCTAAAATAACCGCAAGTTTTGGGGTGTCCTCGCTCAGAGCGACAGAGGGAGAAAATATCGGTACATTATTTAAAAGGGCGGATCAGGCCTTGTATAGGGCGAAAAGTGAGGGTAAAAACTGCGTCCGCACGGTAGAATAGCCCGGCCGGTAATAGCGCCAAATAAAACAAAAATCCGCCTTTTTTTTGGCGGATTTTTTAAAATCATAAGATTATTTCCCGATTGATAATTTTTCTTCTTATTTCTGAGCTTCAACTTTGGCCACCTGATCCTTGGCTTTTGTTTCCTCTTGTTCATCGATATCCGCCTCAGCTGAACGCTTGAACTCACGGATAGTCTTGCCCATTGCCTTGCCAACATCCGGCAGTTTGCCCGGCCCAAAAATAATCAGCACCACAATCAGGATCAATATTAAATGCAACGGCTGAAACGCACCTGAAAACATGCCTGTCCCCCCTTAAATAGGTCTTATGATGATTATACCAGATAAAATGATAAAGGCAATTATTAATTCGAATATAACACTTGCG
>CAYMJG010000015.1:0-36589 GCA_964390855.1 uncultured Eubacteriales bacterium
CAAATTTATAGTTTTTTTGCCCGTCAATTGCTTCAAAGATATAATTGTGAAACAATGGGGCCAGGAAATCTGGAAGTCTCACTGCCGGCCGCCCCCGGTCATATTTTTGTTTTCCAGGTATTCCTGTACCGCTGAACTTAAATAGGCTTCAATATCGGCAAATCTTATTTTACATGCCGACAGTGTCTCAACTGGAATGTCCCTATCTTCAAGGTCGTCGGTATAAACCAGTTGCTCTAAAAACAATCTTGAAGAGAAGAGGGGTTCGTTGCCTGCTTTAAACTTGCCCGTTGCTTTTTGAAGGATTTCTTTAATTGAAGAAATTCCCCCGTATAAAAGGAAATACAGGTCAATATAATCCCTGGCTGTGGCGCGCCTCCCGATGCTGTAGGCTTTCATCAGGGCAATTTCTTGCGGCGGCGCCAGCGAAATCCCTGATAACGACTGATCAATTGTTTCTCCCGGGACCAGCGGGTAAACGGCTGCAAAAGGATAGGCCAAAAATGTCACATTGACTCCGTTTATGATCCAGGAAGATTGATCGACTTGTTTAAAAAGTAATTTTGCTGGTTTGAAAGTTGCTTCGAGATAATCGAGGATAGGGTTAAATCTTATTTTTTCATCCAGTTTTTTTTGAAAAAAATCCAGGTCAATTGACCGGCGGTGTTTTATTTGCACGGCAAGGCCGGTACCCCCTGCAAGATAGTATTCTTTCGCCAGGGGGCCTTGCCCTAATTCTTTTAATACAAACAGGCCATTCTTTCCCAGGATGTTTTCAGGAAAAGCTGGAGCGGACAAATTAAACACCTCGTTGCAAATATTATACCATAATTTTCTATTATGTAAAATGATGCGGCTGAAGCCACACCTACAGCTAGATAAGTATCACAGGTGGGATTGTCATAAAAGGCGCTGGATTTGCCGTTTGGAAAAAGTAAAGCCGCAGAAAGTTCTGCGGCTTTACCTGACTTGCCTGGATCGTTATTTCACCAACTAGCCGAGGATCGCTTTCAGGTCCTCGTCCGGTGTGCTGATCGGCCTGATGTTGAACTTTTCAACCAGCACGTTAAGCACGTTCGGCGAGATGAACGCGGGCAGTGTGGGGCCCAGGAAGATGTTTTTGATGCCCAGCGACAGCAGGGTGAGCAGGATGCACACGGCTTTTTGCTCAAACCAGGAGATATTCAGCGTCAGGGGCAGTTCGTTTACATCGCAGTTAAAGGCGCCGGCCAGGGCCACCGCTACTTGGATGGCGGAATAAGCGTCGTTGCACTGGCCCATGTCCATCAGGCGCGGCAGGCCGCCGATTTCACCGAGGTCCAGGTCGTTAAAGCGATATTTGCCGCAGGCCAGGGTGAGGACGACGGTGTCCTGGGGAGTTTTCTTCACAAACTCCGTATAGTAGTTCCTGCCGGCACGGGCGCCGTCGCAGCCGCCCACCAGGAAGAAGTGTTTGATGGCGCCGGCCTTGACTGCTTCGATGACTTTGTCGGCCACGCCCAGCACGGTGTTGCGGGCGAAGCCGGTCATTACTTCCGACCCGCCGTTAATGCCGGTGAGTTTCCTGTCTTCAGGCCAGCCGCCCAGCTCAAGGGCCATATTGATTACTGGCGTGAAGTCTTTCGTGCCGTTAACGCCCTTGATGTGTTTCAGACCCGGGTAGCCGACGGCGTCGGTGGTAAAAATTCTGTCCGAGTATGAATCACGGGGCGGTATCAGGCAGTTGGTGGTATAAAGAATGGGCGCCGGGATACCGTCAAATTCCTTCTGCTGATTCTGCCAGGCGGTACCGAAGTTCCCTTTCAAATGCGCGTGTTTTTTTAGTTCCGGGTAGCCGTGGGCGGGCAGCATTTCACTGTGGGTGTAAATGTTTATGCCCTTGCCTTCTGTCTGCTCCAGCAGTTGCTTCAGGTCATGCAGGTCGTGGCCGGTGATTACGATAAAGGGTCCTTTTTCAATGGTCATCGGCACCTTAACCGGCGCCGGATGGCCGTAAGCGGTGGTGTTGGCCTCATCCAGCAGGCCCATGCACTTGAGGTTGACCTGCCCGAATTCCATAATCAGGCCCAGCCACTCTTCGACCGTATGCTCCTCGCCGATGGCGCGCATGCCTTTGTAGAGCCAGGCGGTTACCTCGTCATCTGTTTTGCCCAGGATATAGGCGTGCCAGGCGTAGGCGGCCATACCGCGCATGCCCAGGAGCAGGGTGGAGCGCAGGGAAACGAAGTCCGGGTCGCCCTGCCAGAGGGCTTTGTAATCCAGGTCGTCCGCCCCGCCCAGTTTTTCCTTTTCAGCCTGAATCAGGTTTTTCAGTTCATCAATCCGGTCGCCGTCGAAGTTAACATTGGTAATGGTGGCGAAAAGCCCCTGCATCATCAACGCGTCCGCTTCCCTGCCGGGAGTTTTGCCCCGGGCGGCGCGGGCCAGACCGACCATAGCGCCGGTCAGCTGGTCTTGCTTGTCGGCGATTTCAGGTTTTTTGCCGCATACACCCACTTTGGTGCAGCCTTTGCCGCCTACTGTCTGTTCACATTGAAAACAAAACATTGACTAAAGCCTCCTTTGATAATTAGTATATTGACGCCTGCCGGCCATATAGCCGGCATAGCGGATCCCTAATCTTCACATATTTTTCCTTCTGTGGTAACGGTTACTATCCGCCAGGGAATCATTTTGCCGCTGTTGATCAGGGCCTGTTTCACCGCGTTTACAATACCGCCGCAACAAGGTACTTCCATGCGCAGCACGGTGACGCTTTTTATATCATGTGACCGCAAAATGCCGGTCAGTTTTTCTGTGTAGTCGATGTCGTCCAGTTTCGGGCAACCGATAATGGTAATCTTGTTGCGCATAAAGTCGTTATGGACACCTGCGTAAGCATAGGCCGTGCAGTCCGCCGCCACCAGCAGGTGGGCGTGATCGAAATAAGGCGCGTTTATAGGTACCAGCTTGATCTGACAGGGCCACTGGCGCAACTGTGAGGCTTGCTGGAAGGTCTGTCCCGTCCCGCATGGGGCCGGCGCGTCCGTTTCTTTTCTCTCGATGGCGCGCGCCTGGGTGCCGGGGCAGCCGCAGGCCAGGGTTGCGGGCGCCGGGTTTTTTTTCGCTTCCATGTGCTTTTTGACGGCCTCTTCATCGAAGGCGTCGGCCTCACGCTCTTCAATGGTAATCGCCCCGGCCGGACACTCCGGCAGGCAATCCCCCAGACCATCGCAATAGCTTTCAGATACCAGTTTTGCCTTGCCATCTATCATTTGCAGGGCCCCTTCGTGACAGGCGTCGACGCAAAGCCCGCAGCCGGTGCATTTTTCTTCATCGATCTTGACTATATTTCTTCTCATACAGCCCCCCTCTTTCAAATTTACTTGTAACTTGTGCAAGGTTATTTTATTATATTAAAGTGATTAATACGGTAACCATGGTTACCAAAAGCGGGGTGCCAGGAAAAATGTTCAAAAAGCAAATTGGTGATTTGTCCAAATGCGAGTTATTCAAGGGGATAGCCCCTGAAGAGCTGAATGCGGTATTCAGCTGCCTGAGGCCAAAGGTGAGCGTTTACGAAAAGAATGAGTTTGTAGCCGTCGCCGGTGAGGAGTTCACCGGGCTTGGCATAGTAATATCGGGTGAGGTGGTGGTGACCAGGGAAAATGCTGCCGGCGCCCGGGTTATTCTGGCGGTAAACGGCCCGGGGGAAATGTTCGGGGAAATGTTCGCCTTTTCGGGTAAAAGGGCGTGGCCTGTTTCAGTGGCCGCCCGGACGGCCTGCACGGTGATGTTTCTGCCCGCTGGCAAAATTATCTGCAACTGTGAGAGGTTATGCGCCAGCCACAGGCAATTGGTTACAAATATGCTGGAGATTGTTTCAGGCAAGGCGCTGATGTTGCACCGCAAGATGGAATACCTGACCATCAAGAGCCTGCGGGCCAAGATCAGCTTTTTCCTGCTGGAGCAGTACCAGAAGACGGGTATCGCCACCTTTATGCTGTCCATGAAACGAAACGAACTGGCAGATTTCCTGAATGTTACCCGCCCGGCGCTCTCCCGCGAGATGGGCCGGATGAGGGACGAGGGAGTGATCGAATTCCAGGGGGAATCTGTTAAAATAAAGGAATTAAAGGCGCTGAGAAGCATGGCGGAATAGGCTGGCTCTCTTATAGCCGGCTATGCCGTTTTATGGCAAAGATTAAGGAAAAAGAAAGAAACTGCCAAGAAAAAATTAATAATTATCAGTTATTGTTAAACCAAGGCGTTTTATTGCTATAGAAAAGCAAAGGGGGCTTTGGTTGTGGACAGGGAGGAACTCAAATGGATGATTGATGAATTGAACGACAAGGCGACTGTAATCAGGGGTTATGCCCAGTTGGCGCTGGAATGCGAGCACCCCGGCCGGTCAAAAAAATATATCAAAGCAATTATCCGGCAAATAGACCGGCTCTCGGCTCTGAACACTGTAATAGAAACGCTCTATCTTTGCGCTGATGACGATAGCCATGACTGTGGCAGCAAACCGGCCGCTCCGGGCGACCTGGTTTCTCACGGCAAATACCACTAGCAGCCGCGCCGGCATTCCCGGCGCGGTTTGCCCTGCCATAACCAGTAAAATCACTTGCGGGCGGACGAAAATAAAGGTATAATATTTTTTACGTAGTGCACGGAGAGATGGCCGAGTGGATGAAGGCGCACGCCTGGAGAGCGTGTGGACGGGTAACCGTCTCCAGGGTTCGAATCCCTGTCTCTCCGCCAGTAAAAAAATTGCCGTGCTAGACGGGGAGGTAGCGGTGCCCTGTACCCGCAATCCGCTGCAGCGGGGTTGAATTCCTGCCCGAGGGTTTAGCTTGTGGGGTCCGGCTGCCGCAAGGGGCGTCGACGATTGGGTCTCGTGCGACGGGGTTTCTTGAACCGTGTCAGGTCCTGACGGAAGCAGCACTAAGGGAAATACCCCGGGCGCCGCGAGGGTGCCTGATCCGAGTTACCTGCGGCTGTATCGCCCGGAAGCTAATATTCAAAGGCAGGTGCACGGCTTAAATTTTAGAACCGCCCCGCGGCTTTCCACGTGGCGGTTTTTTGTTGCTTAAGAATATTTTGTAGATCAGTGATCTGCCGGCCTGCGTTAGCGGCGGTATTGATCCAGAGGCGAACCTGAGCCGCGTCGAAGGCCTGCGGATCGCCCGCAGGGTGAATTTGTTCTTGTTTGGCTCTTAACAGGAGTTATCTATTGACCGCCGAATATTAAAGGTAAAATATTGTGTAAACAGGTAAGAAAGGGAATACTCCATGAGTTATCTGGCTCTATACAGAAAATGGCGGCCCCAGACATTCGGGGAAATTATCGGGCAGGAGCATGTCACCCGGACGCTGAAAAACGCGGTTGAAGCCGGCCGCACCGGCCACGCCTATCTTTTTTGCGGCACGCGCGGCACAGGCAAAACCACCACCGCCAAGGTGCTGGCGAAGGCCTTGAACTGCCTGGAACGCGCCGGGGCGGAACCGTGCAACCAGTGCGAAAACTGTAGAAGCATTACCGAAGGGCTGGCTGTTGACGTTATTGAAATAGACGCCGCCTCGAACAGGGGCATTGACGAGATCAGGGACTTGAGGGAGAAAATTAAATTTGCGCCGGCTGTAACCAGGTTCAGGGTATATATCATCGATGAGGTCCACATGCTTACAAACGAGGCTTTCAACGCCCTTTTAAAGACCCTGGAAGAACCGCCGCGGCACGCTGTCTTAATCCTGGCCACCACCGAGCCGCACAAGGTGCCGCTGACAATATTGTCACGCTGTCAGCGCTTTGATTTCCGGCGTATCGAGCCGCTGGATATGATTAAGCGACTGGGCGAGGTTGCCGCGGGGGCCGGTCTGGAAGTAGAGGAGGAAGCCCTGCGGCTGATCGCCAGGGCGGCCGAAGGCGGCCTGCGTGACGCCCTGAGTATCATGGATCAGGGAGCGGCCTTCGGGGAATCAAAAATAACCGCCGCCGACGTACATAACATTCTCGGCACAGTTAAAATGGACGCTCTGGACAAAATGGCCGGGTACCTGGCCGCCGGTGAAACGGGTCCGGCCCTGTGCCTGGTGTCCGCCCTTACATCAGAGGGCAAGGACCTGCGTTTTTTTGCCAGAGAAATGGCCGGATACCTGCGGGCCTTGCTGCTGGAAAAGATAACACCGGGATCTGCCGCCCGGGAGGCCTGGGTGGACCCCGCCCTAATCGCGGCAAGGGCGGCGGAGTTTTCCATGGAGGGACTGCTGCGCGCGGCGGAGATTATGGCCGGCACGGAGCAGGAGATGAAATGGAGCTCCCAGCCCGGTATCGTCCTGGAACTGGCCCTGGCCAAAGCCTGCCGGGCCGGGGTGATCACCGGGGAGTCCCCGCTGTTGGCCCGTCTGGAGGCGGTAGAGGAAAAACTGCGCATGCTGGAGCGGTCTTTGCTGGAAACGGCAGCGGCGGCAGGCACGGCGTCAGCGGTGGTTTCTGCGTCGAGCGCCGGTATGCCGGCTGGCGGACACGCGCCTGCCGTCCGGGCGCCGGCGAGCTTGCCGGGGGAAACCAAAAGGAAACCCGTGGAGGATGGGGAAAAATCTGATCCGCCGGCGGGTGGCGAAACGCCTCCGGACCGGGAAGCGCCACAAGCGGGCACGGACGATTCCCCACAAGGCGGGGATGGACCCTTGCTTAACGCGGTCAATTCTCCATCAGATGGGGAGGCGCCGCCGGGTGCGGACGTTTTCACCCCGTTAACTGAGGTTGATTTGGAGCGGGTTAAGGGTTCCTGGGGAGAGATAATGAACATGATCCGGCGGGAACAACTGCCGTTCTATCATAATTATACAAAGGCGAAGCCGCTGGCCCTGCAGGGGGACAGGCTGGAAATCGGATTTCCGGAGGGTGAGGACCTGGCCAGGGAGATGGCCGAACGCCCGGAACAAAAGGAATATCTGGAAGGTTTACTGGACAGGCTTTTTCCGGGTAAGTGGCAGGTGGCCTTCAGGTTCTACAGCGGTAAAACAGAAACACCCGGGAAAAAACATGATCAAAAGGACCAGGTGCGGGATGTCAAAAGGCGCTTCAGGGGAGCGGAAATTATCCTGGATGAAGAAGGGGAAGGGTCCCTATTTTAACTATATTAAAGGGGGAACTGTGAAATGATGGGCGGCAATATGAACAAAATGATGAAACAGGTCCAAAAAATGCAGCAGGAAATGCTCAAACTGCAGGAGGAACTTGGCGAGCGCACAGTGGAAAGCACCGCCGGGGGCGGGGTGGTAAGGGTGGTTGCCAATGGGAAAAACGAAATTATGACAATAGAAATAAAACCGGAAGCGGTGGATCCGGAGGATGTGGAAATGCTGCAGGATTTGATTACCGCCGCTGTTAATGAGGCGCTGCGGCAGGCGCAGGAGATGGTGTCCCAGGGAATGAACAAGATCACCGGCGGTCTGAAAATACCCGGTATGTTTTAGAGATGAATTATTACGCCGGAACGGTGGCCCGGCTGATCGACCAGTTGTCCAAACTGCCCGGCATCGGCCCCAAAACGGCCCAGCGCCTGGCCTTTTACCTGCTGGCGGCGCCGCCGGAGGTGGCCGCGGATCTGGCCGGGTCCATCGCCGAAGCGCGCCGGTCGGTGCGTTACTGCCGGGTGTGCGGTAATTTTACTGATAGCGACCGCTGTTTTGTCTGCAGCGACGGGCGGCGGCATACGGATCTGATCTGTGTGGTTGAACGGCCCCGGGACATCGTGGCCATGGAGAAGGCCAGGAGTTTCAAGGGCCTGTATCATGTGTTGCACGGGGCAATTTCACCAATGGACGGCGTTGGGCCGGAGCAGCTGCGGATCAGGGAACTGATCAGCCGCCTGGCGGGCGGCGGGGTAAAGGAGGTTATCCTGGCCACCAACCCCAACGTAGAAGGGGATGCGACAGCCCTTTACCTGGCCGGGCTAATCAGGCCGCTGGGGATCATGGTGACCAGGCTGGCCCACGGACTTCCCGTCGGCGCCGACCTGGAATACGCTGATCAGATGACGCTGGGCAAGGCGCTGGAAGGCAGACGGGAAATGAATTAGGAATATTTTTCATTCGGGGCCATATAATGGTTTAAAAGAGAGGTGCTGTGGCCTTGGAATGGAAATTAATCATTGTCGCCCTGGCTGGACTATTTGGGTTTTATCTGGTCGGTTCTATCCTATTTCGCCCCCTGCGGTTTCTTATTCGCCTGACCGCCTGGGCTTTGCTCGGGGGGGCGCTGCTGGCGGCGATCAACGCCCTTTTCGGCCATATCGGTTTTCATATCGCCATCAACCCGGCCACAATATTGACGGCAGGCCTGCTGCAACTGCCGGGTGTGGCTCTTCTGGTGCTGCTGAACTGTTTTTTTATAGGCTAAACAAACGCCGTGCCCGGGGGGTACAGATTAAACCACCTGGAAAGAGGGGGGCTTTGCAACCGGAAAATGACATTCTTGTGTCCGTGCGGCATCCATTTGCGGGTAGCAGGGAAAGGTATAGAGGAAAGGGTTATCTGACCCGCCCATCTTGCCGGCCTGCTTTTTTTGTTTTTTTTCAAGAAAATGCGCTTAAAAAAATAGGGGGATAAGCATACTAATGCCAGACCGGATTGTAGAGGCTTATGTAGGCGAATACGCCTCGGGCAAAAGCGAATGCGCCGTTAACCGGGCTTTGGAACTGGCCCGGCGGGGCCGGAAGGTAACCCTGGTGGATTTGGATCTTATTGAACCGTTTTACACCCTGCGTTCCCTGCAAAAGGAACTGTCCGCCCCGGGGCTGACGGTGATCGCCTGGGAAACCCGGGAAACCCTGGGGCTGGGCGAGGCCGGCACGGTGATCAAACCGGCGGCGCGGTGGGCGCTCAGGCGTGAAGGAGATATTATCCTGGACGTCGGTTACGGGGTGGAGGGGAGCAGGACGCTGAACCTGGTGGAGGGCGCCGCCCGGGACCCGGATCTGCGAATTTTAGCGGTCATAAATGTTTCCCGGCCGATGACGGCGGGCGTTAAGGACATCGTGGCCGAGACAGGCGCCATGGGGCGGGTGGACGGCCTGATCAACAACTCCCATTTGGGCGGTGAAACTACTGTGGAACTGGTGCAGACCGGGGCCAGGATTGTGACCGAAGCTGCCGCCATACTGGGCCTGCCTGTGGCGGCCACACTGGCTGAAACAAAACTGGCCGGAATAATCGGCCCGTCAGACTGTATGGGCAACCCCGTCCGCCCCCTGCAAAGATTCATGCCCGGCGCATTCTGGTAATTTGCACCATGAAATAGACGAAGGCCCGGACGCCCGTTCCCCATACCATTAGGAGCGGCTTCAGCCGCACATTGGCGTGCTAAAGCCTGCCCAACAGCATAAGACAGGCGAGAACGCAGGAAACCCGGAAGTCCGGCATCCGGGGACCGGCCAGCGGCAACCGGCAACCGGCAACCGAATCAAGCCGCACAATCCAAAGAGGGGGGCAGCTCATGCCGGAGAAAGCTGTTATAGAAGAAAAACGAGTCTTTATGACCGGGAATGAAGTAGTGGCCCGGGCGGCTTTGGCGGCCGGGGCGGATATCATGTACGGCTACCCGATCACACCGCAAAACGAGGTCATGCATTATTGGAGCAGGTTGGCTCCCAGGCATGGCAGGGGCTTCATGCAGACGGAGGACGAGCTTTCCGCCGGCTTTGCCACGGCCGGCGGGGTGCTGGCCGGGCGCAAAGCTTTCACGGCAACGGCGGGCAGCGGCAGTGTGTTGATGCAGGAACCCCTGGCCATGGCCGAGATGATGAGGCTGCCTACAGTTACGGTCGTGCAGCAAAGGGGCGGCCCGTCTACCGCCACGGTGATATACTCCCAGCAGGAAGTAACCCTGACAACAATGGGCGGCAACGGCGAGGGGGTCAGGGTGGTTTACTCCACGGCGGGTCACCAGGATCTTTTTGACTACACGATTAAGGCTTTTAACTCGGCCTGGAAATACCGTTTCCCCACCTTTGTGCTGGGGGACGGTTATCAGGCTAAAATGCGCGAGCCATTGACAATTTACGATCCGGAAAAACGGGGGATCACCCTGGCGGCGCCGGACCCCTATGTGGGCAAGGAGGGGGAACCGGGCCGGGACAGGCCGCTGGCCCAGTACAGAAACACCTATAACCTGGAAGAAGAGCTTTATGAAAAGGTTATGAGTGACATCAATGACTTTGAAAGGGTTTCCACGGAAATAGCAGAATATCAGTCCCTGCACACAGAAGAGGCGGAACTGGTGGTTATCGCCCACGGCATTGTTTTCCGGGCTGTCAGGGAAGCTGTCGGCGCCCTGCGCGAACAGGGCATACGGGTGGGAGGGTTTAGGCCCGTGACGCTGAGGCCGCTGCCCGCCGCCCAAATAAAGGACCTGCTGGCCGGGGTAAAAAAAATCCTGGTGGTTGAGTCCGCTTACGGACAGTTGTCCAGGCTGCTGAAGGAGGCTGCCTGGGGCGCCGCCTGTGAAATACACACATTGTTCAAGCCGGGCATGGGCATAACAGCCGAAGAAGTGGCGGCCAGGGTTAAGGAAATTTTACTTAAAAAAACCCATTAGCACAGGATTAACCGGATTTAAAACTCCAATCGGGGACATTCCTCAGCCCCAAAGGAATACCCCAAACAGAGGTGTGTCCCCGTTCCTCTGTCCGGCCCCACGCAACGACAAAATGTCGCAGAAACAGGCCCATGTTCCCGTTCTTTAGCCTGGTCCTGCCAATTAAAACAATTTGACCGGAGGTTTTTTGTTATGCAGCAACCAACTCCCGCAATGCCGAAATCGTGGCGGGCGGACAACAAACCGCATAAATTTTGTCCCGGGTGTGGACACGGGTTGGTTTTAAAATGCCTGGGAACGGCCATTGACGATCTGGGGATCCAGTCCAGGGTGGTTTACGGGTGCGACATCGGCTGCTCCCTGCTTTCCTGGGACCTTTTCAACCTGGACACAGTGCAGACCCACCACGGGCGCACAACACCGGTTATGACCGGCATTAAAAGGGCCAGGCCGGAACTGCTCTGCGTTGCTTATATGGGTGACGGCGGAGGATATTCAATTGGCGTCCAGCACCTGGTCGGCGCAGCCATGCGCAACGAAAAAATAACGGTAATTCTGGCCAACAACACCCAGTACGCCATGACCGGCGGACAGATGGCGCCCACCACGCTGCCGGGTCAAAAAACAGAAACCACCCCCTACGGCCGGGATCCGGACGCCACAGGGATGCCTTTCCAGGGGGCGGAAATGATTTCCGCTATTGCCCCACAGGGGGCTTATGTGGCCCGGGGCAGTGTATCCAACCTGACGCAGCTGACCAGTTTTCTGAAAAAAGCTTTAAAAAATCAAATCGACGGACGCGGCTTCTCCTTTGTTGAGGCGCTGTCCGCCTGTCCCACCAATTGGCGCACAGATGCTGCGGGGACCTGGGCATTCATTGAAAAAGACATGTCCGGCTATTTTAAAAGGGGAGAAATAAAGGTTCCGGGGCAAAAGGAGGCTGCGGTTAATGCCTGAGACGACCAGGATGGTGCTGGCCGGCGAAGGCGGCCAGGGGGTCCAGGCCATAGCGGAGATCCTTGCTGAGGCCGCCTATGAAGAGGGCCGGCAGGCCCTGTACATCCCTAATTTCGGAGTGGAGCAAAGGGGCGGTGTCTCTGTTGCTTTTTTGCAGATCAGCGACAGTGCCATCGGCTCGCCTAAATTTCTTAAGGGCGACGTGGTGGCGGCCTTGAGCGAGCGCGCAGTGCCCCGTATGGCGCCTTACGCCGGGCCGGAGACCACTTTTATTTACGACAGCGCCATGCAGGGTGTGGCGGACGACCTGCCCCGTGACGCGGCCAGGGTTATGCCTGTGCCGGCTATGGAGGTCGCCAAAAAGGAGTTCCGGCCGCGGGTTTACAACATGGTGATCATGGGGGCGCTCATCGGCGCCACAGGGGTTGTTCCCCTGGATGGGGCCAGGGCCGCCATAGAAAAAAGACTGGGCTATAAATTTGAAAAACAGCCGCAGTTAAGGGAATTAAACTTCAAGGCGCTGGAACGGGGCGTGGAGTTGGGCCGCGGGGATGGGAGGGGAGCAACCTAATGGTACAGCAGTTTGACGGCCGGACCTTGGAACTGGAAAAAGCCATTTGGACCTTATTCCCCGGCCTGTGCAAGGGCTGCGGCTTATGCGTTGAAAAATGCCCTGTTGACTGCATCGATTGGAGCGACATCCTGGGGGTTTACGGCACCCCTTCGGTGATAGCCGACGACAGGTGCATCGCCTGTGGAATCTGTCAGAATGTTTGCCCCGACTGCGCCATCAGGATAGACAAAAGGAAAAAAATAATAAACTAGCTTGTTTATTTTGCCGGGGGACCGTTTTTCACCAAAATGCGGATCAATTCATAGTTTTATAGTATATTAAGATTAACATAGGTGGTGAAAGCAAAATGTCCGCCAAGCCGCAAGACTGCATCCTGTGCCGGCGGTCCTTTCCGTCCGGCAGTGAGGGCCTTTGCCTGAGAGGATTGCACATTTGCCGTGACTGTGAGGAAAAAATTATATCTATGGCCATAGATGATCCAATTTACCCGATATATATGGAAAAGTTAAAAAAAATCTGGCCCCAGGCCGGCTGACTGTTCCTCGGCCAGCTTTAGTTTTTTTTGGGTTAGCCGCACATGCCGGTGCGTCAGCTCGATATCTTGTTTAATCATGCGCAGCGTTACAGGCGCAACACCGGTTTTAGCGGCAATCTCCTGATCCGCAATACCGTGTTTCCACGCCCGGATCAGCCTGCCCACATTGGTCCGGTATTTTTTCGACATCGCTTTTTCATCCACCGGCCACATCTTATCTTCCGTCATATGGAACCTCCTATATAAAAATTATTTTAGTTATTTTGGCCGCTAATCCGGCGTCTATAATGCTAAACTGTTGGGAAATTTGGAATTGGTAATGTCAGTCATGTTATGGTAAAATTAATGATCAGCATTAATTGGCATGTTTATAAAAATTTTCCGGAGGGTTTTTTTTGTTTGACGACCTGCATGACGTCCCGCTTTTTGCGGCCCTGATCAAACATGCCCGGCAAAACCCGGCCTGTCTTCATATTCCCGGGCACGGACAGGGCAAGGGATTGCCTGTGGAATTGGCCGGACAGACGGGACAAGCCCTGTGCGCTTTGGACCTTACCGAGCTGCCGGGACTCGACGATCTGCATAACCCCGGCGGGCCGATAGCCGCGGCCCAGGCCCTGGCGGCGAAACTTTACGGTTCCGACAGGAGTTTTTTTCTTGTTAACGGCACAACGGCGGGGATCCACGCCATGATTACCGCACTGGCGCCGCAGAAGAAAGTGATTGTGTCCAGAAACGCCCACCGCTCCGTGCTGGGGGGGTTGGTCCTGTCCGGCGCGGATCCGGTTTATGTTTTTCCTGAAATCATCCCTGACTTTGAAATTGACTGCGGCACGACGCCGGGGGTGCTCCGGCAGACGCTGGCAGACAGCCCGGGGGCCGCCGCCGTACTGACGGTGCGGCCCAACTATTACGGGGTTGCGGGGGATCTGGGGGACATGGTCCGGCAGGCACACGAGGCGGGCATTCCCGTGCTGGTAGACGAGGCCCATGGCGCCCATCTGCGTTTTCACCATGAATTGCCCCGCGACGCCATGGACGCCGGTGCCGATGCTGCTGTACAGAGCACACATAAGCTGGGCGGTTCACTGGGGCAGAGCGCCATGCTGCATCTGCGGGGCGGCCTTGTGGATGCGGACGCCGTGGCCGCGGCCTTGCGCTTGCTGCAGACCACCAGTCCTTCTTATTTGCTGATGGCCTCGCTGGACCTGGCCAGACGCCGCTTGTTCCGGCAGGGCGGCGACCTGATCGACAAAGCGCTCTCACTGGCGCGCGGTGTGCGGGGCGGGCTGGCCGGGTTGGCGGGCCTGCGTGTTTTAACCGCCGATTGCCTGTCTGGGAAAAACAGCGGACTGGACCCCACAAAACTGGTAATTTCGGTCCGGGGCCTGGGATTGACAGGCTACCAGATCAGCGCCTTGCTGGCTGACCGCTACAAAATATTTGTGGAGATGGCGGATTTCTATAATATAGTGGCCTTTATATCCTTCGGCACTGTCGCGGCAGACTGCGACAGGCTGGTGGAGGCCCTGGGGGACATTGCCGTGAGGGACAAACGGACGGTCCTGCCGCCCCGGCCCGCCGCGCCGTCGTCATATAAAAAGGTTTTGAAACCGCGTCAGGCCTGGTTTGCCCCGTCCAGAAGAGTACCCCTGGCCGGGGCCAGGGGGCACATCAGCGCAGAAATTGTAGCGGTTTACCCGCCCGGTATACCGGTGCTCAATCCGGGCGAAGAAGTAACCGATGAAATATATGAATACCTGCTTTTTGTAAGTAAGTCGGGACTTTCCTGCCAGGGGCCGTCCGATCCGGCGCTAAAAACAATTAAAATTGTGGTAGAATAGCAGTATGAATCGTGTACATGGGGCGGGCCGCGGCCAAAGCCACCTGTTGCGGGTACGGCTTCGGCCGCATAGCACCACGCGTTCAATCGGCATTGGGAAAGGGTTTGCGGATGAGAGGCAAATTAATAGTTTTTGAAGGGATAGACGGCGCCGGCAAGACCACTCAGTTGAAACTTCTCGGTGAAAGGCTAAAAGGGCTGGGGCTGCCGGTGTTGTATACGAGGGAGCCCGGCGGCACCCGGGTGGGGGAAACAATCAGGGAAATTTTGTTGGACCCCGCCAACGGCGATCTGGTCCCCCGCTCTGAAGCCCTTCTTTACGCGGCGGCCAGGGCACAGCATGTGGAGCAGGTGATCATGCCGGCCCTGGCGGCGGGCCGGGTCGTGCTTTGTGACCGTTTCCTGGACTCCAGCCTGGCTTACCAGGGATTTGGACGCGGTATAGATATCGGTTTGCTGGAGAGGATTAATGAACCGGCCACCGGCGGACTGATCCCGGACCTGACAATTGTCCTTGATTTTGACGCCGGGGAAGGCCTGGGCAGGATCAACAGGTCCGGCCGCCCCGCGGACCGGATCGAACGCGAAACAAGGGCGTTTCACATAAAGGTGGGGGCGGGATACCTGTCCCTGGCCGGGCGCGACCCGGGCCGTTACAGCGTTATTGACGCCAACAGGCCGGTAGAACAGGTGCATAAGGACGTCATGGCGGCGGCGGAGGGAACTCTAAATGAGATTATTAAGGGAGATAGTGGGACATAAGCAGTCAATCCAAATTTTAAGTAAAGCGGTTTCCAGCGGGCGGGTGGCGCACGCTTATCTTTTTGCCGGCCCCGCGGGGGTGGGCAAAGAAACAACCGCCATGTCCTTTGCCCGGGCACTGCTTTGTTCCCATGCCGCGGGCGGGGACGCCTGCGGGATCTGCCGGGGGTGCCGCCTGCTGGGCAGCGGCAACCATCCAGATTTCCACCTGGTGGCGCCTGACGGTTTATCTATTAAAATAGAACAGGTCAGGGAAATACTGCGCCGGGTTTCCTACAACGCCTACCGGGGCGGCCGCAAGGTTTTTCTAATTCGCCAGGCGGATTTAATGACCAGGGAGGCCGCCAACTGCATACTGAAAACGTTGGAAGAACCTCCGGCAGGCGCTGTTTTTATTTTGCTTTCTGCCCGGCCCCAGGCCCTGCTGCCGACAATACATTCCCGCTGCCAGATAATTTATTTTAATGCTATACCGGCGCCGGACCTGACCCGGGGGCTTGTCGGCCTGAAAGGCCTGGCGGAGGAAGAGGCGCGTTTATATGCCGCTCTGTCCGGCGGCAGTATGGGACGAGCCCTGTCTTATGCCTCCGGTGCGCTCATGGCCGACAGGGACGCGGCAAACGACCTGGCCGGCCTGCTCCGGCACGGCGGCCCGCTGGACGCCGTGCAAGCGGCGGAAAGAATCTCCGAAAGCAGGGCGAAGGCGGTTTTTACGCTGGAGACGCTGGTCTGCTGGTTCCGCGACTTGCTGGTATGGCGGGAGGCGGGGGAGGAAGGCAGTTATTTCAACACTGACCGGGTGGAGGCGATAAAAATAGAAGCGGCGGGATATGACACAGGCCGCATTATGGCAATAATAGAGGAAATCGCGGCAACAAAAAGAAGAATAGAGGTTAACGTCAACACCAGGCTGGCGCTGGAAACGCTTTTTCTACAGCTGAGCGGCGTTCCGGGCCGGCAATGTTAATATATTGAAATGCCGGGGGGGTTTATATAATTGGGGATAAAGGTCGTAGGGATCCGGTTTAAAAAAGCGGGCAAAATTTATTTCTTTGATCCCGGGGATATTTTGCTTGGGCCAGAGGATGGCGCCATTGTAGAAACGGCCAGGGGGGTGGAATTCGGACTTGTAGCCGCCGAACCCCTGGAGGTGGAAGAGAGCGAGATAGTTACTCCGCTAAAAAAGGTGATTAGAAAAGCCACCGGACAGGATATGAAGCAACTTGAAGCAAATAAGGAAAAAGAAAAGGGCGCCTACCGGATTGGGCTGGAAAAAATAGCGGCCCACAACCTGCCGATGAAACTCGTGGGCGTGGAGCTGACCTTTGACGGCAATAAAATAATATTCTATTTTACGGCGGACGGGCGGATCGATTTCCGGGAACTGGTCAAGGACCTGGCCGCCGTGTTCAGGACCCGCATCGAGCTGCGGCAAATCGGCGTGCGCGACGAAGCCAAAATGATTGGCGGGTTGGGCTGCTGCGGACGGGAACTCTGCTGCGCAATGTGGCTTTCAGACTTTGCCTCTGTTTCCATTAGAATGGCCAAAGAACAGAACCTGTCTTTAAACCCGACCAAAATATCCGGTATTTGCGGCAGGCTGATGTGCTGCCTGAAATATGAAAACGAGTCCTATGAACAGGCTAAAGTGGATTTCCCCGGCAACGGCAGCATAGTTGACACCCCCGACGGCGAGGGCAAGGTAGTAGGCGCTAATATATTTAAGAACACCGTAGGCGTTGAATTAAAAACCAGTAAAATTATTAAAGAATACCAGTGCGCCGATCTGGTATTAAAGGACGACAGTAAGGTGAAAGGCCGCTGTGCCTGTAAAAAGGATTGCCCCACCCGGGCAGGCGGGGAGAATACTTGATGCAGTATTTGTATAAAGTCACCAGGGAAATGGAATTGAAGCTGCACGCTCTGCTGGCGGAGGTGCAGGAACTAAAAAATAAGGCGCGGGAAATGGAAGAGGAAAACATACGCCTGCGCAAGGAACTGGCCGCCGTATACCGGGAGGGATTGGGCGAAGGAACCGGCAGCGGCGCCGCAGGTTTGCAAAAAGGGTTTTTGAACCTGCTCGGGCTGTACGACCACGGGTTCCACATCTGCAACATCTATTTCGGCCGGAAAAGGACCGGCGACTGTCTTTTCTGCATGGCCTTTCTGAGAAAAGAACAAGAACCTGCAGTAAAGGCGGAAAACGAAGCATGAGCTGCCAAATTGTTTTTAATCTTAGCTGTTTTTTGGGACCGGCCGAGTTCAATGTTCTTTACAAGCGAGGTAGGAATACTTGGTTGAGGGGCAAAAAGGGGTGTTGTACCTTTGCGCGACGCCGATTGGCAACTTGGAGGATATCACCCTCAGGGTGTTGCGCATATTGCGGGAGGCCGATCTGATTGCGGCTGAGGATACCCGCCATACCCGTAAACTTTTAAGCCATTATCAGATTCACACGCCGCTGACCAGTTATCATCGGCATAACTGCAAAAAAAAGGGGGAATACCTCTTGCGCCTGGTGTCGGAGGGTAAAAATATCGCCCTCGTATCCGACGCGGGTATGCCCGGCGTTTCCGATCCGGGGGTGGAACTGGTGGCCGGGGCCGTGAGAAACGGCTGTACGGTAACCGCGGCGCCGGGACCCAGCGCGGCGGTTACCGCCCTGGTGCTTTCGGGCCTGCCTGCGGACACGTATGTTTTTGCCGGGTTTCTGCCCACAGCCAAAAAAGCCCGTATGGAAAAACTAAAAGGACTGTCCCTCCAGCCATGGCCGGTGATCTTTTATGAAGCCCCGCACCGGATCAAAGAAACACTGACAGTACTTTCAGAAGTTTTTGGCAACCGTCCTGCCGCCGCGGCAAGGGAATTGACCAAACTGCATGAGGAAGTGATCAGGGGCCCACTGTTGGATTTGCTGGATCACCTTAATCAGGTTGAACCAATAGGCGAGTTTACCCTGGTTGTGGCTGGGGCGACGCCGGAGGAAATTCCTGCGGGCCGGGAAACTGCCTGGCGGCATATTGGAGCGGTGGCGCATGTTTTCATGCTGGAAGCGGAAGGAATGGAGCGTAAGAAGGCCATCCTGGAGGTTGCCCGCCTGCGCGGCCTTCCCAAAAGGGACGTTTACCGCCTGGTGGTTGAGGATAGGAAACCTAAAGAAACCTAAAAAAAAGAGAGATTAAAATCTCTCTTAAAGTATCTGTCGATTTTTAGATTGCTTTTGCTTTTTCAAACATGGCCATGGCACATTCGCGGCAGACCAGCTTGTTTTTATAATGCTGGACGTCGGAAGCATTGCCGCAGAAAACGCAGGCGGGCTCATACTTCTTGAGGATAATTTTCTCGGCGTCGACGTATATCTCTAGTGCGTCTTTTTCGTCGATTCCCAATGTGCGCCTCAGTTCAATAGGAATGACTACTCTGCCGAGCTCGTCCACCTTTCTTACAATACCGGTTGACTTCATAACATCTATCCCTCCCTTTCAACAAATTTCGACAAATATATAAAATTTTTAACAAGTAAATGGTACCAACAATTCCATTAAGAGTCAAGTTATTTTTGTAAAATTCTACAATTAATTTGTTAAAAAGTTGATCGTTCGGCAGAATATCCGTTTATTCTCAACCAACGAGGTTGATAGATATTTTTTTAACCCCGGCCATCAATTTGCTAAAACGCCTGAAGGCTTGACAAGGCGGCTGTGTTTAGCTTAAAATCTAAAATAGTGATCTCCTAACAGTTATTAAAAGCGATGAAGGGAAGAGTAAGCCGGTTTAAGATATCCGGACAGCGAGCGGGGGCCGGTGTAAGCCCGCCGGATCAAATTGGCTGAACATGGACCTGGAGCTGCCCCGCAGAAGTAGCAGTAAGCGGGGCCGGTATTAGCCCCGTTAGCAAGGCTTGGGTATCGGGAAATATCCCCGTACCCGTTGAGGCCGGCGCCGCAAGGCTTCGGTAAAAAGGGTGGTACCGCGAAAACAGAAACTTCGCCCCTCAGTTAACAGGGGGCGGAGTTTTTTTGTTGTTTAGGCCCGGGGGCAATAATCAGGGGCGAACCTGAGCCGCGTTGTACGCCCGCAGGTCGCCCGAAGGGTGAATTTGTTCTTGTTTAGGCGGCGGCATACCACGATCCCGGAGGAATGCCCTCAAATAGAGGTGCGCGCCGGTTCATTAACGTTGCAGAGCAGAAAGGAAGATACAGCATGAGCAGGGGGACCTTTTACATCACCACACCGATCTATTATCCGAGTGGAAATCTGCATATCGGACACGCTTATACCACAGTGGCGGCGGACGCCATATCCCGGTTTAAAAAAATGATTGGATACGAGACACGTTTTCTAACGGGATCCGACGAACACGGGCAAAAAATCGAACGGGTAGCCAAAGCAGGCGGCAAAACGCCGCAAGAATTTGTGGATCAGGTTGTGGATGGTATCAAACAGCTTTGGGGCAGGCTGGAGGTGGATTACGACGACTTTATCCGGACTACCGAAGAGCGCCATAAAGGTGTGGTATCGGCAATATTTCAGAGGCTCTACGACCAGGGGGACATATATAAGGCCAGTTATGAAGGGTGGTACTGCACACCCTGCGAGGCTTTCTGGGTTGAAAACAGGCTGGTGGACGGTTGCTGTCCGGACTGTGGCCGCCCGGTAGAACTGCTTAAGGAGGAAAGCTATTTTTTCAGGATGTCCAAATATGCCCCGCGCCTGCTGCGGCATATTGAGCAGCACCCTGAATTTATCCAGCCCGTCTCCCGGCGCAACGAAATGGTCAGTTTTATAAAAAGCGGCCTGGAAGACTTGTGCGTTTCCAGGACGACGTTCAACTGGGGTATCCCCGTGCCGTTCAACCCCAAACACGTGGTTTACGTCTGGGTAGACGCCCTGACCAACTACATTTCCGCCCTGGGTTACGGCACGGAAGACGACAGCCTGTTCAAAAAATTCTGGCCGGCCGATGTGCACCTGATGGGCAAGGATATTGTGCGTTTCCACAGTATCATCTGGCCGATGCTTTTAATGGCCCTGGATGTTGAGCTGCCCAGGCAGGTGGTGGGCCACGGCTGGATACTGCTGGAAAGCGGCAAAATGTCCAAATCCAAAGGAAATGTGGTCGACCCGCTGGTACTGATTGACAAGTACGGTGTCGACGCCATCCGTTATTATCTGTTGCGCGAACTGCCTTTCGGCGCGGACGGGTCATACAGCGAAGACGCCCTGGTAGAACGGATTAACAAGGACCTGGCTAATGACCTGGGCAACCTGATCAGCCGTTCAATAGCAATGGTGGAAAAATACTTCCAGGGGCGGATACAGGCGCCCCTGATCCCGGAAGCGCCCGATCCGGACTTAATCGACCTGGCTGAGCAGACCCCCGCCGTTGTTGAAGAATTAATGGATAAGTTTGATATTTCCGGCGCCCTGGCAGCCATCTGGCGGCTGGTCGGGCGGGCCAACAAATATGTTGATGAAACCGCCCCCTGGGCCCTGGCCAAGGATCCGGCAAAAAAAGAGCGGCTGATAACTGTAATGTATAACCTCGCTGAATCGCTCCGTTTTATCACGATTATGACGGGGCCGTTTATGCCTCACCTGCCCGGCCGGGTTTGGAACCAGTTGGGTATTGCCGGGCGGCCTGAACTTCATACCTGGGGATCCCTTTCCTGGGGCCGCCTGCCGGCCGGCGCCGTTGTAAAACGTGGTTCGGCCATGTTTCCGCGCATCGACACCGGTGGGAAGAAATAAAAAATTAGGGAAGGTGTAGAATGAACGTATTTGATACGCACGCCCACCTTAACGACGAGGCCTTTGATGAAGACCGGGATGAGGTGATCCAGCGCGCCCGGCGGGCCGGGATTAGGCTTATCGTAAATATCGGCTTTGATCTGACATCCTCCCGCCAGTCAATAGACCTGGCCGAAAGATACGACCTGATTTACGCCTCTGTAGGCATTCATCCCCATGACGCGGCGGGGGCCGGGCCCGGTTATCTGGAGGAACTGCAGGAAATGGCCCGGCATCCGAAAGTGGTGGCGATTGGGGAGATCGGCCTGGATTACTACCGGGATTTGTCCCCGCGCCCGGTGCAGAAGAAGGTTTTTATAGAGCAGATGGCCCTGGCGAAAAAACTGCAAAAGCCGGTGATCATCCATGACCGTGACGCGCACGGCGATATGATGGACACCTTGAGAAAAGAAAAATTAGGGCCGGCAGGCGGGGTTATGCATTGTTATTCGGGCAGCTGGGAGATGGCCGGGGAACTGCTGAATATGGGATTCTATCTTTCCATCGCCGGCCCGGTTACTTTTCCCAACGCTGTGAAGCTCAAAGAAGTAGCAGCGAAAGTACCCGCGGATCGCCTGTTGATTGAAACAGACGCCCCCTATCTCACTCCCGTGCCTTACCGGGGCAGACGAAATGAACCGGCGCATATACTATACACCGCCGCGGAGGTTGCCGGGGCGCGGGGAATGGAAAAAGAAGATTTGGCCCGGATGTGTATGGAAAACGGCAGGAAGCTATTCCGAATTGCTTGAATAAATAGTAAAGTATAGGTAATAGGTTCCCATGGAGGAGGGGGAGAGTTATGGTTGAGCAGAAAAAAAACGGGTTAATCCTGGTGAACACGGGCGACGGCAAAGGAAAAACCACTGCTGCGCTGGGCATGGCGCTCAGGGCTTGGGGGCAGGGAATGAAGGTACTGGTACTGCAGTTTATCAAGGGCGGCTGGAAATACGGTGAACTTAAGGCTGCTGAGAAACTGGGGCCAAATTATGAGATGCGCCAGATGGGTGGGGGGTTTATTAAGGGACCGGGTGATCAATCCCTGGAAGAGCACCGCCATGCCGCTGCGCAAGCCCTGGCGGCGGCTAAAGCGGAAATTTCCTCCGGTAAATACGACCTGATCATCCTGGACGAAATACTTTACGCGATCAACTATGGGCTGGTCCCCCTGGCCGACACGCTTGATTTAATGGCAAAAAAACCTGCGCATTTGCACCTTGTCCTAACCGGCCGCAACGCCCCGCCGGAGATCATCGAGCAGGCCGACCTGGTTACTGAAATGCGGGAAATAAAACACCATTATACCAAAGGGATACCTGCCCAGAAGGGTATCGAATTTTAGATGAACCGGATCCTTTGGGGACAGTCAGCTTTGAAGATAATTTAAAAAAGGGGGGTTTGCTGATGCGGCAGGCACAGGTTATAACAGCATGGATTGTAAACGCCTTTGAAAACAGCAGCCAACACTCCGAATACTATGTTGATTTACAGACGGGTGACGTCAAGTTTTTTTCACCCCTGGATTTCCCGGAACATACAGAGGTGATGAAGAAACTTGATCAGCAGGCCGAACGGTTCATAAGGCTGCCAAAGATCGACAAAGAATTCTCT
Source organism: uncultured Eubacteriales bacterium (assembly GCA_964390855.1). Taxonomy (GTDB): domain Bacteria; phylum Bacillota; class Desulfotomaculia; order Desulfotomaculales; family Pelotomaculaceae; genus Syntrophopropionicum. The sequence continues at coordinate 22,658 of CAYMJG010000015.1, forward strand.
TTGCAGGTAAAAAAAGATTATGTGGCGACAATAGCGGATCAAGACCTGAAAAACCAGCTGGAAAATGAACTGGAAAAAGACGCCGGTTACAGAAGGGTGCTGATGGGCTACGAAGACGAACGGCGCCGGTGGTACAGGTTTCAAAACGGAAAATACGCCGATTTCTTGAAAAAATGGTTCCTTGAAAAAGGTATCGAACTAGTTGAAAGATAACGCCAAAGACCTGGGGGCATACCCCGCACCCTGTAGGGCGGGCTTCTGCCCGCCATGCCAACCGGGGACATTCCCAGTCCGCCCCAAAAGCAGACCGGAGAACGGTCCCCTGATCGATCCCTTAAATTGTGGTTACATAGATTTGTTTTCCTTCCTTTACCTGCATGACGGCAACGGGTTTGATCGGGTTGCCTTCACTGTTGAAGGAGATTTTGCCGCTTACTGCTGGAAAATCCCCGGTTGCTTGCAAGGCTTCCCTGATTAACGCCGGATCGTCGCTGTTGGCTGTCTTGACGGCATTCAGCAGCAGGTTGGCGCCGTCATAGTACAGGGTGGAGCGGGCGTCCGGCGTGGAGCCGTATCTAGTCCTGTAGTCGTCTACCCATTTCTTGACCTCCGGCCGGGGATCATTGGCGGAGAAATGATTGGTAAAATAACCGCCCTCCATAGCGCCTTCATATACAGTTGAATCCCAACCGTCGCCGCCTATAAATATGGCGTTAATTTTTTTCTCCCGGGCTTGTTTGGCAATCGTGCTGACCTTTTGGTATAGATCAGGCAGGTATAAAACATCGGGTTTTAGCCTGGCAATATTATTCAATGCCTCGGAGAAATCAATATCATCCTGCTGGTAAGAGGTAAAGGCCAGGACCTTGCCTCCCGACTCTGCAAAGGCGCCCTGAAAAGAAGTCGCCAGTCCGGTATTGTAATAGCTGTCTTCCCCGTTATATAGCACCGCGGCTGTTTTGGCCTTCAGGTTGTCCGCGGCAAACCTGGCCGCAACGGCGCCCTGATCGGGATCTATGTAGCAGGCACGGAAAACATAATCCTTACGCACACCGTTTTCCAGCGTTATTGCCGGGTTGGTCGCGGTAGTGGCCACCATAACTACCTTGTTGCCGTTGGCTATTTGCGAAATTGGCAGGGTTGTCCGGTGACTTAAGGAGCCGACAAGGCCTGTGATTTTATTTTCCGCAATCAATTTAGTGACGCCGTTGGCTGCTTCAGCGGCATCATTGCGGTCGTCCAGAATTATGGTCTCAATTTTATAGTCGCCGATTTTGCCGCCCGACTGTTCAACGGCCAGGTTAAAGGCGTTTTTTGAAGATTCTCCAAAGGTTTTCATATCCCCGGTAAGTGGCCCGATAAAGGCTATTTTAATCACTTTTTCATCCTGCTGGGGCGGCCCGCTGGGGCTCCCGGTGCAACCAACTGCAACTAACAGCGGGAGAAGCGCCAGGAACACCAGGAACGCCCAGGGCCTGAATTTAAACATATAACCATTCCCTTCATTACCCGGTTTCATTAAAAACCGGCGATATGATCGTTTTTAAAAAAAATTGCCAGGTTCCTGATACCGGTTAAAAATTCTTCATTTCTCTGAGTTTTCCTTGTTGATAAATTTATAAAAACAATGCAGGTTTCCTGTTAATGTAATAAGATACAAAAAACGACAATGTTTTGCCCTGTTCAAGACCGGCAACTCATAGTAAAATATAAATATGCTGGTATAATCGGTAAACAGTTGTAATCCTTATGAGAATTCTCCTTCAATGGATGGAAGCTGGAATTGCTGCAAAAGGGGGCCTTTGATGAGTTGGAAAAATTATTTATTGGACTGGCGGGGAAGCAAGGTATGTAACAGGTTGTTTTCTAATAAAACAGGAAGCGTTTTAAAGGCAGCCGTCTCACTGGCAGTTGTATTGCTTGTTTTGACAATTGTGATCCGGGCGCAAAAGCCGGTGCTGATTATCGACGACGGTAAGGAGTTGGCGGTCAGAACTTATGCGCGCACAGTGGGAGACGTTTTGGCGGCGCGGGATATCGCCCTGCTAAATAATGATCTAGTAACGCCGGCGCCGGGCACTGCGCTGGAAAAAGGTATGGTTGTCACAATCGTAAGGGCGATGGACGTGAGCATTAGCGTAGACGGACAAATATTGCCGGTAAGGACCCAACGCCGCGTTGTGGGCGATCTGCTAAGCGATGCGGCCATTGAACTGGGACCGGAAGACGAGGTCCGCCCCGCCGGGGACGCCGCTTTAGCGCAGAATATGGAAATCGTGGTGGCAAGGGTTTCTACAGCTACTGAAACAAAAGAAACCGAACTGAGTTTTGAAACAAACAGGAGGTACACTGTCAACCTGCCCCAGGGCGCCACCCGGATAGCCGAAGAGGGCAGAAACGGGACGGAGCGGGAGGTCTGGCAGGTCAAATACAGGGATGGCATTGAGATAGCCAGGCAACTGGTCTCCAGGATGACGATTACACCTCCCGTTAACCAGTTAGTGATGGTGGGCAGCGGCATGGTTGTCTCCAGGGGCGGTGAGAATGTCAGATATGCCGAGGCTGTTGATATGGTAGCGTCCGCTTATACCTATACCGGGAATAACACCTGTTGCGGGGTCGCCCCTTACTATGGCGTGGCTGCGGTTGATCCGGCGGTCATTCCCTTGCGGACGGAGCTTTATGTGGATGATTATGGTTATGCAACTGCGCTGGATGTGGGAGGAAGTATTAAAGGAAACAGGATTGACCTCTTTTTTGAATCATATGAAGAGGCGATGAACTGGGGTGTCAGGAATGTCAGGGTTTACAGGATAGACTGAGCCAAAGGGCGATATACCTATTAATTGCTGAGAGAGCAGCCTTAAAACAGGGCTGTTCTTTATTTGTTTAAGATACTGGAAATAATAAAAGGGAATATTTTTTAAAATGTCGAATGACAGATACAGCAGATTAAAGCTGTCGGGGGTATAAGGTTGACACAACAACAGATGCGATCGCCGGCCGCCATAAGAAATCTAATGCAAAGCCACGGTATCTCCTGCCGCAAAAGCTTGGGGCAGAATTTCCTGATTGACAATAATATCATCAGTAAAATAATAGCTTCTGCGGAATTGACGGGGTCCGACCTGGTGGTGGAGATTGGGCCGGGTTTGGGGGCCTTAACCACAGAGATTGCCCGCAAAGCCTTCAAGGCGGTAGTTGTTGAGGTGGATCGCGGGTTGCTGGCGGCGCTGTCCGAGATCCTCAAGGGACTGCAGAACGTGGAAATGGTACTGGGGGACGCCCTGAAAATGGATTTTGACCGGCTGGTCGCAGAAAGCACCTGCGGGGAGTACGGGGGTGCCGGTAAAAAATATAAATTGCTGGCCAACCTGCCCTATTACATCACCAGTCCCGTTTTAATGCACCTGTTGCTGGGGCGGTTCAATATATCGCTTATTGTGATTATGGTCCAGTCCGAGGTAGCCGAGCGCCTGGCCGCCGCGCCGGGCAGTAAGGTTTACGGGTCTTTGAGCTTGGCTGTACAGTATTTTACCAAACCGGAAATACTATTTAGAGTGCCCAGGACGGTGTTTTACCCCAGGCCCGGGGTCGATTCCGCCGTGGTCCGGCTGATGGTCAGGTCTGAACCGGCCGTGCTTGTGCGCGATCAGGAGATGCTGTTCAGCGTTATCCGTTCCGCCTTCGGCAAAAGACGCAAGACCCTGCTAAACTCCCTTACCGGGTGTGCTCCCGGTATTGACCGGAAAACCTGTCTGAACAGCCTGAAAAAAGCGGGCATTGACCCCGAACGGCGGGCTGAAACATTAAGTCTGGAAGAGTTTGCCTCTTTAGCTGATAGTATTTTTGAATTCAGTGTCTAAATTGCTATGGCGTCATGTTGCGCATCTGAAAATGGGTTCGGTACAGGAGAGAGGGAGAGGGGAAAATGTATTTTATCAGTCCCTCCAAGGGAAGGATGCATTTTTCGGCCATGATGGCCGACATTATTAAATATATAAAGGATCTCCCCGCCTCTGAATACAAGGTCATTATCGGGTCCGACTCGATGGTGAAAAACGAGACCTGTTTTATCACAGCGGTGATCGTCCACCGCCTGGGCAAGGGGGCGCGTTATTTCTACCATAAAAAAATACAGAGAAAAATTAAGAGCCTGCGGCAAAAAATTTTTTATGAGACGGCGCTCAGCCTGGAGGTGGGCGGCATGGTCCACAAGTATTTTGCTGATTACGGCTTTAATGGATCCGCTGACCCAAACGTGGAAATACATATAGACGTCAGTGTCCATGGCGACACAAAAGACCTGATCCGTGAGGTTGTAGGCATGGTCACGGGCAGCGGCTTCAGGGCCAAAATAAAACCGGAAGCCTACGGCGCTTCCACTGTGGCAGATAAACACACAAAGTGAGATGTGAGGACTAATCCTGTAAATCATTTTTCAATCCCGTTAAACCCGTCAAATTGTTTAAAGTTAAAACAAATCCCCGCTATATCAGCCGGGATTTTTTTTATGATTGGGCGAGAAATTGATCCAGCAGATCCCAGCGCCTTTGGGTATGGTAGCCCTGGTATTCCACGGAGCCCGCTGACCTCCGCCGCCCGGCGTTTTTATAAACATGCAGCGCTTCAATACAGTCGCCGATAATTGTCCCGGCGATTAGATCGGCATGAGCGAAGTCCTTTCCAGGTGAACCGAGTTGATCATGGGCTATTTCTGTGCCAACACAAACCTTGAGGCCCCCTTTGGCCGCCAGGGCCAGGGATACGGGGGGTATGGCGATCTCGCGCAGCGGCATGGAAAGGAGGAAGCGGCGGGATACGGCATGGGGCCCGTGGCTGGGTGAAGCCGTTCCTAAAGCCCCTCCCAGGCCAATCTCCCGGTTCAGCCTGGAGCGGGCGTTTAAAACTGCCGCGGCAGTTTTGGAAAGCCTGGCGGTGTAGTCTCCAGGATAGCAATTGGTTAAAACCATATCAGCTTGTTTTGTATATACTGTTGCGATTAAGTCAATTAGATGTACGGCAATGTCGCCGTACATGTCCCCGTCTAAAAATAGGACGGCAGTCGCTCCTTGATCCAGTGCGGCTTTAGCTCCAACCGCCCGGGGCACGTCTATACCGAGGGGTTCCATGAAATAAAGAGGCTGGATTAGCTTGGAGCGGATCCGGCGGATAATGCTGCAGGAGCTGTCACTGCTCCCGTTGACAACGGGAATGATCAGATCCAAAGGGATGGAGAGGAGTGTTTCAATTGTTTTTTTCAAGCGCTTTTCTTCGTCTTTAACCGGTATCACTGCTGCAATCATAGTATCCCCCTTTTGAAGAATGATTTTTATCTAAGATATGGAAATTTTGTTGAAATGTTGCTTGGCTGATACACAAACACTGCTCCCCCTTTCATATGATATTAAAAAAAAGGGGTCCTGGTATTGGATGGGATAAAAAAGGGTGATGTGGTCGGGCGCAAATCATACAACAAGGACATTCTCTTTAAGGTTATAGATATTTTTTTTGGAAATGACAATAAGGAGTACTGCAGACTCAAGGGTGTTCATTACAGGTTGCTGGCCGACGCCCCGCAGGAGGACCTGATCAGAATCGGGCCGTCCGAAATGGCCCAACGCCTGCGGGAGCATACGATAAAAAGCAGCGAGCATATGAAACGTATCTTTGCCAGGCGGGAAAGGGACAGAGGGTTTGTTCTGAACCGGGCGGCGCAACATGGGAACAACGACAGTCAGTCCGGCAACGGAAATGGGATAAACGGTTTTGACATACCCGGCGCCGTCCTTCATATAGACGGTGACGGCGACTACCTTGATCTATGCCTGGCCACCTACAGACAGCTGAGTATTCCGGCAGATGGTTACAACATCGAAGAAAAACAGCAACCCGGGCTGCTGCCGGGTTTACTGAAAAAACACAACCCCGACCTGCTGGTAATCACCGGCCACGACGGTTTTATCAAGGGCAAAAATGATTTTACGGATATAAATAACTACTATTCCTCAAAATATTTTGTCGAAGCGGTAAGGGAAGCGCGCCTGTATGAAAAAAGCAAGGATGACCTGGTTATATTCGCCGGCGCCTGTCAGTCCCACTATGAGGCTATCCTCAGTGCGGGAGCCAACTTTGCAAGCTCACCCCAGAGGGTGATGATCCATGCCTATGACCCTGTTTTTGTGGTGGAGAAAATTGCCTACACATCTATTTATGACCCGATATCAATTAGGGAGATTATTACCGGCACAATAACAGGTTTTAACGGTATCGGCGGTATGGAAACGCGCGGCAAGTACAGGTTTGGCGTACCTAAATCACCTTATTAGGCCGTGTACCTCTTTTTGGCGTCCCGCATATGATGTTTTAGGACGCCGGAGGGGGAGACAAAGCTGATGGATCGCTATTTCAGGGCCTTGCCAAAGAGCCGTGGCAAAATATTAAGATTGAAAAACGTGGTTGGCGTGGGTGTGGGTTACAGGTACAGAAGAAATGCAGTTACGGAGGAACCGGCTTTTATAGTATATGTGGAAAAGAAACTGGCGCCCGGGGATATATCCGCAAGACATATGGTACCCAAGCAAATTAACGGACTGGAAGCGGATGTTGTTGAAATAGGGCGGGTAAGGATGCTCGGGAGCCGCACTGTCAGGGCCCGGCCATGCCGACCGGGGGTAAGCATAGGGCACCACAAGTCGACAGCCGGTACCCTGGGGGCGCTGGTCAGGGATAAAGCAACCAAACAATTGATGATCCTGTCCAACAATCATATTCTGGCTAATTGTTCATGTGTGCGGGAAGTGAGGGCTGAAACCGGCGACCCGATCCTGCAGCCCGGACCGTATGACGGGGGAAAACAAGAGGACCGCATCGGGACACTATACCGCTATGTGCCCCTGGTAAAAAACGCCGCTGGATATAGACGTTTTAAAGTTGAAAATACGGTTGATTGCGCCCTGGCTAAGCTTGATCGAAATGGGGACGTGGAGCCGGAGATTATGGATATAGGCGGCACGGGGGAAATTTCTGAAGCCGGACCGGGCGACAGGGTGCAAAAGAGCGGCCGGACCACAGCTCTGACAAAGGGTGTTGTGCAGTCAATAGATACCACACTGCAGGTTGAAATGAGCGCAGGCGTATGGATCTGGTTTGCCGAACAGATTGTTACCAATATGCCTTCTCAACCGGGGGACAGCGGCGCCTTAATCCTTAAAGAAAACCGTGATGTAGTCGGTTTGCTGTTTGCCGGGTCCGGGAAACTAACGGTATTTAACCGGATATCCAATGTAATAGAGCGCCTGGCAATTGAATTTTAGTAGGGAGGCATGCTTTTACATGGCATACCGCTCAGGAGATATGGCATTGACCTTTTTATGTGAGAATATCCCGGTTATCGGTCCCAGGTTTAAAAGCAGGGGGGAGGCCATAAAAAAAGCCGGACAATATCTGGCGGGGATAGACAAAACAGCGGAAAGGCGTAGTGTTGCGCCTATTATAATAGAAATCGTAAAGCAGGATGACGGGCGGTATTCCATTATGGTGGAAGGATATCAACATTCCCTTGGGAAAATGTACAACATTGATGAACTGTTCCTCAAAAGGTTTTGCAGGGGATTAGAAAATAAAATGTTCATCCTAACATGTTTCGTGGAAAAGAACGATGAGCTGGAATGCCTTGTATTGACCGAGGGTTTGGGCGCAGTACTATATGCTCCTTATACCATAAATAGGTGTTACAAGAAAGGGCGGTGACCATGGGCGAAAATTTATCCGGGGGTTTTGGGCGCAGCTTTGCCTGTGGCACACGAGAGCAGCGGCCGGAGTATAAAAATGCGGTAGGGGAGGCCTACCGCGCAGGCAAAACTATGGGTTATCACCTGGGTTACAACCTGGGCTTTGAATCCGGTTATGAAAAGGGTTTTGCCGAAGGCAGCATACTCGGTTATAATAACGGTTTTCTTGCCGCCCTGGGCCTTGGCGAGGAGAATATAAACGATGACAAAAAACTGGAGGAGTATGTGCTCCGGGGCGTGCGCAAGCTTATTGCCCAAGGGCAGGCCGGGTTAACTCTCACCGGTTTGGCTGCCGGTGAGGCCGAGGGCTTGTTAAGGCTGATCAAAATAGACGCTACCGTGGCCGGACTGGGTAGCAAATTATAAATTGCTAACATCTGACATTGTAAAATAATTAAGAGTAATTATAAAAATACAATAGAAGCCCGACGGTCCTGCTAACATTATGCTGGATATGCTTTAAATACCGGCTTTGCCACACAGCGGTATTTTCTTATATATTTGGTTTGTACAGTTTTTTCCTGTGCAAACCTTATTATTTTTTAGGAGGCAAAGAGGGAGGAAATTAAATGAAATTCCGTGCAAAATGGATACCACCTGTTTTCGCTGCTTCCCTGTTTCTTTTGTTGTTTCTGCTAACCTTGAACGTGTTCACACCGGTCAGCGCATCGGCAGCCGTCCCTACTGCGGAAGAACAGCAGATGGTGGATCTGATCAACCAGACCCGCGGCGCTGCGGGGTTGCCTGCCCTGGCGTGCGATCCCACGCTGTCCGGCCTGGCCAAAATTAAGGCTCAGGATATGGCTTCCAATAGTTACCTCAGCCACACCTCGCCCACCTATGGCACAGCCTTCGATATGATGGAAAGAGCGGGGATTCAATACCGCTATGCTGCTGAAAACCTGGCTCAGGCGCCTACTGTAAATTCGGCCTTTAACGCGTTAATGGCCTCCAGCGGCCATAGGGCAAACATGCTTGGCGCATATTTTGACCGGATTGGTGTCGGCGTTGTCACACAGGGTTATAACAAAATAGTAGTGCAAATGTTCACAGGCGGCCAAAAAACGGCTGCTGAGCCCCAGGCGCCGGAAGAGCCCCAGGCGCCGGAAGAACCCCAGGCGCCGGACGGGGATTCCCAAACGGTTTTTGGCCTGAGCGCTGACGAGCAGGCCATGTTCGGCCTGATCAACCAGGAACGCTCCAGGGCGGGGCTGAGCCCCTTGCAGGCGGACATGACCCTGGTTAAGGCGGCCAGGCTTAAGGCGCAGGACATGATTAGCAGGGGCTATTTCAGCCATACCTCGCCTGTGTATGGTTCACCTTTTGATCTAATCAAGTCCTATGGGGTGCAGTACGGCAGCGCCGCTGAAAACCTGGCCGGCGCGCCTACCGTGCAGAGCGCGCACGCCGCTCTGATGAATTCCCCCGGCCACCGTGCCAACATCCTTAACGGCAGCTATACTAAGGCGGGCATTGGCATTGTCAGCGGCGGCCCTTACGGCAAGATGTTTGTCCAATTATTTATCAAACCAACGTCAACAACGCCTGCTCAGCCCCAGGAACCAGCCCGGCCGCAAGAACCGGGGCAACCGCCGGATCCCGGGCAGCCACAAGGGCCTGAGAAACCGCAGGAACCCGTTCAACCGCAGGAACCGGCAGAACCCGAGCCCAATGAGCCGGCGCCGGACACCAGTGGCCTGAGCGAAGACGAGCAAGCCATGATCAGCCTTGTTAACCAGGAACGCTCGCGGGCGGGATTGCGCCCCCTGCAGGCGGATATGACCCTGGTCAAGGTGGCCAGGCTTAAGGCGCAGGACATGATCAGCAAGGGTTATTTCAGCCACACCTCGCCCACATATGGTTCTCCCTTTGACATGATGAAGACCTATGGGGTACGGTACAGCTACGCGGGGGAAAACCTGGCCGGCGCGCCCACCGTACAGAGCGCCCATACCAACCTGATGAATTCCCCCGGCCACCGCGCCAACATCCTGGGCGCCAATTATACCAAAGTGGGGATTGGCATAGTCGGCGGAGGCCCTTACGGCAAGATGTTTGTGCAGATGTTTACCGGCTAGTAAATACAGGTAAAATGACATTAAAAAGGTAGATGCTATTAAAAAAGGGGGCTTTTGTCCTCTTTTTTTTGTTTTTTAAATGGTTGGCTACACTTTTTGGTACTTTTTCATGTCACATTCATATATTAGTATAGAAAAGTTTTGAAAGGAGGATTAATATGGCTGAAACCGAACGGCTGAAAGTCTATCTGGTTCAGGGTGAAAATACAGCCCAGACAGTAGTCAGGGGACAGATTGAAGTGCCCGAAGCTAAACCGGACGTAGATAAAATATTGTCAAGAGAAGCAAGGGCAAAGGTCAGAGACGTGACCATCGTTCCCGATAAGGTTATTGTCAACGGAACCCTGGACGTGCAGGTTACTTACATTGCCTTTAAGCCGGATCAATCCGTCAATTTTTTTCATGACAGCCTCAATTTTACCAGCTTTATAGATGTACCGGGCGCCAGGCCGGGGGATGAAGTCTATGTTGAGTTTACGGTAGAAGACGTGAACCTGACACGGAGTCACAAGGACCCCCGTAAGTTTGATGTGGCGGCAGTACTCGGTGTTTTTGCCAAAGTTACCGATATAGAAGTGATCGAAATACTCACTGAGACCCCGGAAGGCAACACAGCCCTGGAAGAACAGGACATCACAGTCGAGCACCTGATCGGCGCAAAAGCAACCAAGCAGATAATTGTCAGCGAGCAGTTTGATGTGCCGGAAGAAAAACCTGACGCGGAAAGGATCTTGAGCACCCAAGCCAAGGTTGTCATCACCGACAAAAAAATAATTGCCAACAAAGTTATTGTGGATGGTGAAGTGAGGCTTCAGGTTGTGTATGTAGCGATGAAGCCGACGCAAACAGTGCATAGCCTGCACCACACAATCAGGTTCAGTGACTTTGTGGAAGTGCCCGACGCCGAGCCGGGTATGAACGTCCAAGTGCGCGCGGTAATCGAAAGCGCGGAGGTAGGGCTGATTAAAGACCCGGCCTTGTTCGCCGATGTAATTATTCAGCTTATAGTATTTGTTACCGAAACCAGGACCTTGCGGGACGTCCCGACTGAACTGGAAAACGAGGAAGGCTTTGAAAGGCTTCAACTCAAGGTCGAGCAGGAAATCGGCTTTGGGGAGACCCAGGTGATTTTGCGTGAGACTACGGAAGTCCCCAGGGAGAAGCCGGATATTGAAAGTGTCCTTAGTGCCATGGTGGATAAGACGGAGGTTACTGAAACCAATATTCTCAGCGGTAAGGTTTTAATCAGGGGTTTCGTCGACGTGGAAATTGTTTATGTCAGCGCAAAGCCCAACCAGGCTGTCCACGCCATGCATCAGCGTCTCAGTTTCCGCAACTTTGTGGTAGTGGAAGGCGCGGAGCACGGCATGCGGGTTAAGGTCCGGGTTGATCCGGAGTATGTCAATGTGGATCAGCAAGGCATGGACCTGCATACAGAGGTTGTGCTGCGAATCTCCGCTACGGTCTGGGAGATGTCCCAGCCTTTTGTCTATACGCCGGTTGAAGTGCCGCCTACAGTGGAACCTACCGCCACCCCCTGCCCGCCGACATCTTATACAGTCAAGCGCGGCGACACCCTTTTTAAAATTGCTATGGCCCACCGGGTTACCGTGCAGATGATCATGGATATCAATCCTGAGATTACGAACCCGGACGTTTTGACAGTCGGTCAGGTAATATTGATCCCCTGCCCTGCGTTGGGTTAATAAAACTTTAAAGGAGGTTTTAAAGAATGTCTGTTCCTTCACAATTTTTCTATACAGAGCCCGCTGCGGTCCAATGCCTTGAAATTAAGGTACCCGTAGTTATTGAAGCCGTCGACATAGAGCAGGTGGTGGACAGTACCATTACCCTGCCCGAACTGGCCTTGAAAGTAGACCATATTACCGCATCCATTCGTGACTTGAAGGGCACCCCGGTATTCGTTGACCAGCTTCAGTCCGGGGATATCGTTTTGGTCCCCACGGTAAGTCCCCACAGGAAAGTATGGGTGAAAAAGGTTATTGTCAGCGGCACGATCCACAAACAGATTTTCTATGTGAACAAAAATAATGAGGTTAGGCACTTTGCCGAGGATGTGCCGTTTTCTAAAATGCAGGAACTGAGAGAAATGAAAAAGGTAAGCAACAGGAGCGATGTTTTCATCCAGTTCCACAATATTGACGTGGATATAAACTGGGAACTGCCGCGCCCCAGCCGTCTGCACCAGACCGCTGTGGTCCAGCTAACAGCGAAACTTGTTGAGGACCAGCAGATATACGTACAAATTTGCCCCAGCCCGAAGGTCTGCCCGCCCGGCAACAGGCTTAAGGACGGCGGCCTGGAGCAGTGGGCGGATCCGTTCCACCCGGTATTCTGGGGAGCAAGTAACGTCCAGCAGACCAATTTTACCCATTCAGGTTCGTTTGCGGCGGAAATAGGGGTCATAAACCCGATCCTGCCCGGATCGCTGTTCCAGATGGCCACCAACGGTATTGTGGGCGGGCGCCAGTATCGCCTGACCTTCTGGGTGGCTGAGGACATTCTGGACGGGAACACCAGCAATTTTACTCTTACTGCTGAAGTAGTGTTCTTTGATCACAACGGCGTCCAGTTAGGTGTCGGTTCACAAACATTGCAAAGTACCGGAATACCGGACGGGGCTTATACTCAGGTACAGTTGACAACACCTGTGACCGATGCAAACGTGGCCAGCGCCATGGTTCGCTTCTCTTTTATCCCGGGTGCGGGTAACACCAATACAGTCAAGATAGACGATGTGTCGCTGGAATGCGTATCCATTATGCCTCTATAAAAATGACCATTGGTGTGCCGGTGAAGAAAGCTATTGAATAAAGCTGTTGCATAACAGCTTTATTTTTGCTCGTGCAAAAGCTGGGTGAAAGCAAAAATACAATCATTTAGGAGGTGGCAAATTTGGGTGAAGAGGTAAAAAACGACGGCCTGCAGGGGGAGACTGTAATCAGGTTCCTGGAACAGGCCGAAAGGTATGGGTTGGATCGGGAAACAATGCTGATATACATCAGTTCTGTTAACTTAATGAGCATTCTTGATCTTATCGGACGCCGTTACGGGGATAAACCTGACCGGTCGCTGCCCGCAACCGCGCCTGAGGATTTATCCACGCCTTTGCCGGCGCCATCGGGCACAGCCCCGGTGGATTTGGCCGCGCTGGCAACGGCGCTATCCGGGATAGCGCCGGGTGACAGGTCGATGGAAAACCTGACGGGCATATTGGCGAAAATGCCGGGCGGCCCCGCCCCAGGGAACCCACCGGCGACGCAGGGGGTTAATCCCGCGCTGCTTAACCTGGTTAGCGTAATCGGGCAAAACCTCGATTTAGGCAACCTGATCGGCAGGATGGCCGGTATGCGCGCCGGCAAAGCCAGGCCGGCATCCTCATCCGGGGAAGCTGCCATAGGACAACAGCCGCCAGGACCCGGAGGAGGTGACGTTAAACAACCAGTAACGCCCGGAACCAGGGAGGGCACTGCCCATCGGCCGGCGGCGTCAGGGCCAAAAGGCGGCAGTGTGCAACAGCAGGCGCCGCCCGGGGACGGGCAACCACCCGTTGCAGTAAAAGAAAACGGGGGCGGCCCAATAACGGTGGTAGAAAAGAAACAAGCCGGGTATGAGGCTCCCAGGATCATCAAATGGGATCAGTTGTAGATTAAGGAACAGATCCAAATCGGGGACATACCCCGACATTGGGGACATTTCTCGACCCCAAAGGAATACCCCAAAGCTGAGATGTGTCCCCATTCCTCTGTCATTCGTATCTCCCAACCAACAGTCCCCCCGCCAAAAGGCCCCATTCCTCTGTCATTCGCACCTCCAACCAATGATCCCCCCAAGAAACAGGGCAATGCCCACCCCACCAATGAAACAAAAGGACCGTCCCTTTGTTTCACCTAACGGGCAACCCGTGAATTTGTAGGTGCGGCTTTAGCCGCACTCTTTTGTCGGGCTGAAGCCCGACCTACAATTTCACGTCACGCCCACCCCACCAATGAAACAAAAGGACCGTCCCTTTGTTTCAGGCAGGGAATAATGGCTAACAA
>CAYMJG010000016.1:0-36578 GCA_964390855.1 uncultured Eubacteriales bacterium
TCCCCCTGTGTTCTTTTTTCCCAATGACTGGTATGAATACGTGGAATATGGCACAACCAACCCACTTTCAATAACCCTGCAAAGAAATGGGTTTTCCCGTGAAACCTCAACTTATATTAGGCGGCATAGGGTTGACTACGTAGTAGTGATGCAGAACGGGGAAATTAAACTCCGCCGCTCCATTGCTGATTGCACCAGCGCAAGTGTCCGCCGGGAAATTGCCGATATCAAATACAACATGCCGGAGTTGTTCGTTGACTAAAAAACAATCCCCAGCAACCTAAAGAGCGTAATTTGCTCCCGTGATTACCGGGGATTATTCTGTTTAGCTAGCTCTACCCTAATCCTCAACCCCTAAACCCACACCCCACTCCCACCCCAAACAACAAAAAAGAAGCCAGGCGACCCACGGGGGACCGCACTGGCTTGTTTAGTTAGTTGGTGGGACGGTTAGTTACTGCACAAAAGAACCGTCCCCTTGTGTTCATGTGCAGGAGGATTAGGCATAGGACTAAATATGGCTGTTATCCTAGATAGGAATTGCACCTATCTATTTGGTAAAGGAGTTAGAGAAAAACCCCCATAACCTTGTATGGGTTATGAGGGTTCTTACTCCACTCATTTCGTTCTAGTTGAACTTATTGAGTAACGTTTCGCACTTTTGTTATTTGACAGTTAATGTTCCTGTATAACCTTCAAATGTTACTGTGTAGTCACCATCTAGTAAATTGTTTTTAAATGTTATTGTTCCTTTACCAGATGTGAATGTTACTTCTGCATTACCTTCAGCATCAATACCTGAGGTTTCAATGTCAGTTGTTGCTGGATAAGTTACTTTTACTAATTTATCTCCTTCGAAAGTTGTGATCTTGTTAGCATAGTCATCATAAAGTTCGATGTCTAGAGTTTTAGCTAAGTTAGTTCCAGTTAATACGAACTTGCTAGCTGCTGCTTCTACTACTTTTACGTTTGGAGCTGAAGCGTCTGTTTTGCTATCAAATGTAGCATTTACAGTTACGCTAGCTCCTGCTTTTGTTGCTGGTACTGTTGTTGTAGCAACTCCATTAACAAATGTTACTGTTCTTAAATAAGTTTTAGATCCTACTGTAATAGTAGCCACTCCTGATTTATTAAATGTTGTATGCGCTACTGTGCCAGCTTTTTCGGCTTTAATGGTAACTGTTATGTCATTTCCGGCGGTGTATTCAGTTTTGTCAGTTGATACATCTAATGTAGCTAAATCAGCTACTACATCAATATTGAAGGAAACACTGTCGATTACTTTGCTGCTTCCATCTTCTAGGGTAAATGTTACAACATCTGCACCTTCAGCTGAACCTGCGATTGAAACTTTATAGTTCGCAGAAGCAGCAGCTATATTTGCTGGTGGTGTTACTTTAGAGTTAGCTGATGCTGCTTTTATAAGGTAGGCACCTAATTTTCCAACTGCAACGTCTTTGCCATACTGGTCTTTTACTTCAAATTCAACATCTGTTGAGCCAGATGCAGCTACGGAAGCGTCTGGGGCAGTTTTAACTTTTAATTCGCTTGGTACTCTTGCTGCATGAACTGTTACTTGGGTTGATGCTGAGGCGCCTGTTGTTGTGTGGACTAGTGTAATGGTGTATGTTCCGGCTGCTGCACCGCTGTCAGTAAATACCATGTATCCGCCAGCAAGTGCATTAGTAACAGTTAGGGTTCCTGCTCCTGTTACTGTTACGTTAAAGTCAGTTGTCATGTTATAGGTATCATTTTTAATAGCCTGACCGTATTGATCAAAGAAAGTAATACCTAATTTTGCAGTTCCATCTGTATCACCGGCAACAATTTCTGCACCATCTTTGAAATCACCAAATTCTACTGTGGCTGGAGCTGCTGTTGCGTTTACTTTGATTTTAATACTTGAAGTTTCACCAGTGTTTGTGTTTAAAGCTGTTAGTGTTACTTCACCAGATTTATTTAATACTTTTACTTCTAGCTTACCGTTAGTTACTTTGAAGTTATTTGCTCCATCTGCAACTGGGATAATTGTTGCATCTGAGGTAATGAATTGGATACCGTCTGTATTATCTTTGTTTGCGTTATTAGCTACGGTACTTAATTTAATATCGTTGCCGTAGTTATCTACTGCTTCGTATTTTACTTCTACATAGCCAGCGTTTTGAACTAGCATAGTTGCATCTTTTGGAAGTACTACTTCGCCTAATTCAAAGCTATTTACAAATACATTGGATACAGTTACGTCTTTTACTGCTTTAACTGTTGGGTCTGAGGCTAATAAACCGGTGATTCTTAATACGTCACCAAGTTTTACTGGTGCGGCATTAGTAGCTAGTGTTACATGGGTTACAGCACCTGCTGTTGCCGCGACTGTTCTGCTAGCATCTGTTGTGTTAACAACTGACCAGTTAAATGTATTTGCATTTCTTGTTAACTCTTCGCCATATTGGTCATACACTTTGTATTCTAGCTTTGCTGCTGCATCGATAATAACATTATCAGTTGCGATTTCTAGTTTAGCAATCTTTTGAGCTTCTACTTTTACTGTTCCTACATTAGCACCTTCAGCAAACTCAAGTCCGGCTACGGTTACTGTGTAGTCGCCAGCTAATAAGTTTGTTGCTCTTGCTAATTCAACGCTTTTACCGTCTTCAGCCCATGTAGCTTCAACAGTTGTTGCGATTGTTCCTCTTTTAACATCAAAAGTAGCCTTAGCTTGGTCTTCTTCGCTAATAGCATTGTTAAAATTTACTTTCAATGCTTTAGCATTAATAGCACTTACTTCTACAACTTCAAGAGCTGCTTCTTCAACAACTACTGTTACTGTAACTGCTGCTAATTCTTCAGAAATTGTGAATTCAGCGTCTTCATCAAGTACGATTGTACCGTTTACGTCGAATTCACCTGCTTCTTCAGCTACAAATTCTTCCCAATCAACTGCTACTTCTACTACTGTAGCTTCAATTTCTTCTTCTTCGTTACCATCATTTAATGTTACTTCTACAGTTTCAGGAAGAACAACATCGTCTCCTACTGTTACTGTGATGGCTTCAATAGCACTTACACTCTCAACCGCCAACGCCACCGGCTTAACCACTAAATTAGCCTGCGCTGCCGTAATAGCCGCCGCTGCCGCGTCAACTTCCTCTTGCGTGTTCGCAGCAGTCACAACGTTAACCGCCACTATTGCCTGATAAGCTGCCCAGCTTTCCGCAGTATAGTCAGCTTCCGTTACCGCCGCCAGCGCGGCGTTATAAGCCGTTAAATCAGCTTCTATTGGTTGGGTCTCACCGGGGGTACCGGTTCCGTCCCAAATATTACCACTGGGTGGATTTTCCACTGGGTTGTCGGCGACAAAGTCTCCTATACTCGTTCCCTCAGGGGCGTTGCTAAAGGCATTGGCGTCATAAACGAAACCGCTGCCGGCATTAACTATTATAGGATCATTTGCATGGCCTGCCAGATAACTTTGAAACCCTTCCAAGTATGCCAAATCGTTATCCAGCATGTCGGTTTCAAAGCCCACCGAACCCACGTGTACAGTGGCGGCAAATGCTGACCCGGTCATGCTCACCAGAAACGTTAACGCAATGAATACCGTTAATAGTTTACTGGCCTTTGAATGTTTTTTCAACACCTAAACATCCCTCCACTTAATTTTCATTGTGTGTTAAGACTAGCATCAATAAATATCAACAACCTGGAATTCCCTGGCAACCTCGCCTGGGGTCCCTGTCCCATCCCATATATTGCCGGTGGGGGGATTTGGAACAGGGTTTGCAGCCACAAAGGCGCCGATATCGGTTCCATCAGGGGCATTGCTTAAAGCATCCGCGTCAAAAACAATACCGCCGCCCGCGTTAACGATTATTCGATCGTTACTGTGATTAGCCAGATAGTTAATAAACGCCGTCAGGTAAGCAGGTTCATTATCCAACTGATCTGTTTCGAAACCCACGTTTCCGACATGCACAGTCGCGGCAAATGCCTGCCCAACAATTAGAACCGTAAACAGCAGGGCTAACGGAAGCACGAATACCAATTTACGCCTGTGTTTCAACCTTCCCATCCCCTCCCTTTTAACGACTTATACGGCAAGGGTTACAGTTTTTACCACACCGTTTGCTTCAAAGCTGAAGGTTATTTGATTTTCGCCAGGCTTAAATGACCCGGCAACAGATTTATACTGGCCATTGGTTAGCTCCGCGGCGGGACTTATATCAAGACTATCCACTTTGGCGATTTTGACATTGGTGACACCCGCCGGGAACACTACCTTAACAGCCACTAACCCTGAAACCGCGCCGGCCTTGGTAGCCACGTCAGCCGCCGTGATTGTCGCCTCAGGTTGCGGTTCGCCGCCGCCAGCTGTTATCGTTACGCTTTTGGTAACACCGTTGGTAACAAAGCTGAAGGTAATTGCGTTTCCAGATGCCTTATATGTTCCGGGAACAGACTTATATTGACCATCGATAAGTTCCGCGGCGGGATCAATGTTCAAACCGTCAACCTTGGTGATTTTGACATTAGTGACACCTGTAGGGAACACTACCTTAACTGCCACTAACCCTGAAACCGCGCCGGCCTTAGTAGATACATCAGCCGCTGCGATTGTCCCGTCAGGCTGAGGTTCGCCGCCGGAGCCGGTATTAATTGTTATGTTCTTGGCAACACCGTTGGTTTCAAAACTGAACGCAACAGCATTTCCGGATGCTTTATACGTCCCGGGAACAGATTTATACTGGCCGCTGGTCAGCTCCGCGGGAGGATCAATATTCAAACCATCAACGTTGGTAATTTTGACATTGGTGACCCCTGTTGGGAAATCTACCTTAATCGCAACCAACCCTGCAACTGCGCCAGCCTTGGCAGTCACATCAGACGCTTTAATTGTCGCTTCCGGCTCGGGGCCGGCTGTGCCGGCAGTAATTGTTACGCTTTTGGCGACACCGTTGGCGTCAAAGCTAAAGGTAATTACATTTCCGGATGTCTTATACGTCCCGGGAACGGATTTATACTGTCCATTAGTTAGCTCCGCGGCGGGATCGATATTCAAACCATCCACCTTGGTGATTTTGACATTGCTGACGCCTGACGGGAAATCCACCTTAATTGCAATTAATCCCGCAACCGCGCCGGCTTTGGCAGATACATCAGACGCTTTGATAGTATATTGGGCCGGCGTTGATCCGCCGCCTCCCCCACTGCTGCTATACTGCGTCACCGCCACGCTGCAACTTGCCGTCTTGGCGCCGTCCTTGGTCGTCACAGTAATCGTGGCGCTGCCCGTAGCAACCGCAATCACCTTGCCGTTGCTGTCCACAGTAGCCACTTTGTCGTTGCTGGACTCCCAGGACACTGTTTTAACACTGGCGTTTTCCGGTTTGACGGTCGCTTTTAGCTGGCTGCTGTCGCCCACTTTGAGCGAAAGAGAGGTCAGGTTCAGACTCACGCCTTCTACAGAAACGTCCACTATTACAGGAATTTCTATTTCTATTCCCGCGTGATCAGCAGCCCTGTCCAACGTAACGACGGATTCCGCCCTGGTGATCAATTTGGCCGGCCCGAATGTGCCATCCGGGTAACCGCTGAGCAGATTCGCCTCGACCATGGCGGCAACGCTGCCCTTGGCCCAGTCGGCTATTGAGGCGGCGTCGCTGAATTTATCCAGCGCGCCCAAGTCGCCCGCCGGCAGCTCCAGCAGCCTGGCCACTATGGCCGCCGCTTCGGCGCGGGTGATGGCGTTGTTCGGCCGGAAGGTATTGTCCTCGTACCCTTTAACGTAACCGCCGTTAGCGGCCGCGCAGACGTCGGCGTAATACCAGTCCGCCGCTTTTACGTCGGCAAAGCTGATGGCCGCGCCGTCTTTAGGCACGTCGAAGGCCCTGTTCATCAGCGCCACGAATTCCGCCCTGGTAATGTTATTGTCCGGCTTGAATGTGCCGTCCGGGTAGCCTTTAGCCAGTCCGCTGTCCACCCATTTTTCGATACCGGCTTTGGCCCAGTGGTCGCCTACGTCCGGCAGGGACGCGTTGGCCACCGAAGCGAAGCCGAGCGCCAGGCATAGCGCCATCGCCAGGCATAGGTATTTAACATGTGATTTCATTTTTATTCGTTCATTCCACCTTTCTATGCTGCTCAACTCCTTCGCGCGCCGCTTTACCCGATGGCGGGGCGTATGGCGCAAAGCTTGCGCGAACATTTTATTTACCTTTGCCGCTGACATTGTCTGTTGTGTTTTTCAATCGCGTATCGTGATACTGCAGCCCAAAAAATAGTTCGTCCACTGTCACGCCAAAAAAATCAGCCAACTTTTTCTCCACCTCCTTGCGGGGGTGGCGGTGCCCGCCTTCTATCATGGCATAAGAACTCTGGCTGATTCCCACTGCTTCGGCAACTTGCCGCTGACTGAAACCCATCTCGTTTCGCAATTTAAACATGCTTTCATTTCTGACAACCTCTTCACCCTTCAAACAAACTTAGATCCCCCCCCTCCTTTCGTGCATTAGCTTTTCCGGCGTGCGTGCGAGGCTCCTTTTGAGGGCGCATTTGTGACGGCGCCGAGGCAAATAAGATAGCTAATTATAATCACGGAATGCGATTACTGTCAAGTAGATCGCGGGCAAAAAAATTCGCTTTTGTAATAAATTGTTGCCGTCTATAACAATTTGTCAGAACTGTGATTGCGGGGCGTGATTATTGTCGTGCGGGGCGGGTTTAGAAAATTCGCGTCGGTGATAAACTGTCAGAGGGGAGAGGCAATGACAGAGGAATGGGGAAACGGCAAATGTCTTTGGGACAAAGGTTGCTTATATTAAGGAAGGAAAGGGGGTTAACCCAGGCGGAACTGGCCCTGGCGCTGAACCTGGGTCAGAGCACCGTTGCCATGTATGAAAGGGACAGGCGCAGCCCCGATAATAAAACTTTGCGGCGGCTGGCCGATCTTTTCGGCGTTTCCGTGGACTATCTGCTCGGGCTGACGGAGACGCGCGAGAGAATTACGGCCGGCCAGGCAGGCCCGCCCGCGCTATCCGGTGATTTAATGCGGGTGCTGGGGGACCCTTTGTTTGCGGATCTGCTATCCCGCCTGCCCGACCTAAGTGAGGAAGAAAAGGATTCGCTTGTGGAATATTGGGATTGGGCTTTGAAGGTTATTGAGAGAGAAAGAGCGCGAAGAAAAGGCAGCCCGGGACCAGAGTAAAACCAGTGGTTCGAGGGTGCCAGGGGTGTCAGGGGGACGGGGTTGTTGACACCTTTTTAAGGGCTGCCGAATTTTTCCACATTCTGATCCGTACAGAGCAGGCGGGCCAGCTCGCCGACCCTGCCCCGGCCGGGAATGCAAAGGTGGGGGGCGATTTCCGCCAGGGGAGCCATCACGAAGGCGCGCTCAATCATGCGCGGATGGGGGATCACCAGGTCTTCGTCCTCAATTTTTTCGGCGCCGAAAAGCAAAATATCCAGGTCGATCGTGCGCGGCCCCCAGCGCACGGTAGGCGTACGGTCCAGTTTTTTTTCCACGTCCTTGAGGGTCGTCAGCAGCAGGCGCGGGGTTAAATCAGTCTCAATTTCCGCCGCCGTGTTTAAAAACCAGTCCTGCCTGGTGACGTAGAGCGGGGCTGTTTTATATAAGGAGGCAATTTTTTTTACCTGTATTCCGGGGGTGTCCCCGAGCAGCTCCAGGGCTTTTTTGATATTGGCCGCCTTGTCGCCCAGGTTGCTGCCCAGGCCGATGTAGACGGTTGTCGGCATTGGTCTCCCTCCAGCGTAGAGTTAATGTTAATTGGCGTTTTGTTTCTATTATATATTATTTTTAGCCGGCGCGGGTGTCTTGAGAGCTGGTTTTTCCCGCGTTATTTCCACGCCCAGCCAGGCGAAGCGGCCCGGCACGGGGGCCTGGGGCTTTTTGACGCGCACTTTGACCCGGTTTGCGGGGAATCGCTCCAGCAGCTCCGCAGCCACCGCCTCCGCCAGGGCCTCGATCAGCCGGCGGGGGCGGCCGTCGCACACGATGGACCGCACGGCCTCAAACACCTGAGCATAGTCTATTGTGAGCGTCAGGTCGTCGGAGAGGCCGGCCGGGCGCAGGTCCAGCCGGAGCTCGACATCCAGGATGAATTTTTGGCCGAGGGCCCGTTCCTCGGGCAGGGCGCCGTGGCGGGCGAAGAATTCCATTTCTTTGAGGATGATTTTGTCCATTGTGCCACCTCCGGGTTGTGTCGTTGCGTGAAACCAGAACAGAGGAATGGGGACTGCCCCCTGTTTGGCGATAGTTTTGCTGTTACGCGGAACCAGGACAGAGGAACGGGGACACACCTCTCTAACGGGTATTCCTTTGGGGCTGAGGAATGTCCCCGATTGGAATGGGGACAGCCCTTCTTTCTGCGACATTGCGCCGTTACGCGGAACCAGGACAGAGGAATGGGGACACACCTCTCTAACGGGTATTCCTTTGGGGTCGGAGGAATGTCCCCGATTGGAATGTCCCCGATGGAAATGTCCCCGGTTGGGACCGTGCGGTTGAAAAGACGCCTATTGGGGGAGGCGGCCGAGGATGGCATCGGTCATGCGGGCCACGCGGGACATTTCTTTGACGTCGTGCACGCGGATGATGTCCGCGCCGCCGATGATACCTGCCGCCACGCAGGCCGCGGTTCCTTCCAGACGCTGATCCACCGGCAGGTCCAGGACCTTGCCGATGGTGGATTTATGCGAGGGTCCGATCAGGATCGGCCGGCCCAGACAGCGCAGTTCTTTCAGGCGGCGTAGGGTTTCCAGGTTTTGCGACGCGTTTTTGCCGAAACCCAGGCCGGGGTCGATGATTATCTTTTCCGGGGGTATCCCGGCCTCCCGGGCCAGGGCCATGCTTTCCCGCAGGGATTCGGCTATGTCGCCGATCAGGTCCCGGTAGGCCGTCCCCCTCTGGTTGTGCATCAGCACCAGGGGCGCGCCGTATTTGGCGGCCGTGCCGGCCATGGCCGGATCGCCGCGCAGCCCCCACTGGTCGTTGATCATGCCCGCCCCTTCCTCCAGGGCCTGCCCGGCCACCACTGCTTTTGTCGTGTCTATGGAAATGGGCACAGTGATTTCTTTGGCCAGCCTTCTCAGGGCCGGCAGCACCCGGGCCAGTTCTTCCTCCGGACTTACCGGCGCGTAGCCGGGCTTTGTGGATTCCCCGCCCAGGTCGATGATCGCGGCGCCCTCGGCGACCATCTCCCGCGCCCGTTCCAGGGCCGCGCCGGGGTCGTTGTGTTTTCCCCCATCGGAGAAAGAATCCGGCGTCACATTGAGGATGCCCATCAGCAGCGTCCTCTGGCCCAGCCTGATTGTTTTGCCGCGGCAGTCCAGGTCGTAAGGAGCAAAGCCCTCTTGCCCCGCCAGGGCCTCTTTGATCTGTCCGGCCAGGGCGGGCAGGCCGAAAGGCTGGCTTTGCAGTTTGGACAAAAAGGACTCGTACTGCTTTAGCGTGGCCATCAGCAGCACCTTTGTTTCCGGCGCCGTATGATTTACCACGCCGCGGGCAACGGCGGCCTCGCCGCCTTTGCCGAGCATTTCCTGCTTGATGATGTTGGCCTGCACCGGCCTGACGCCTTCCAGCATGACCAGCCGGTGCACCGCCTTGGGCGTCATCCACAGGCAGCCCGGCTGGTCCGCGCCTACGGAGGCGATCGCCCGGTAAGCCTCTTCCTGATTGTCAACGATGACGCTGTAAACCTTGATCGCCAACTTAATTCCTCCCGCATAGCAATTGCCTGCCATAGATACAGGGCAAAAAAGACGGTGCAATCCTGTCAAAATCATATGGCTGTAAACCAGAAAAATTAATCAATCCGAAGTTAAAACGATATGCTGATGCGCTGCTATGCGCCGCGTTATTTAGAACAGACCGCGCACGCTGCCGGTCTGCGGATCCACGTCAATGCGCCTGTAGGCCGGGTCGGACCCGGTGCCGGGCATCAGTTTGATTTCTCCGGCCAGGGGCACCAGGAAACGGGCGCCGCCGTAAACCAGGACGTCGCGGATCGGCAGTGTCCAGCCCCGGGGCGCCCCTTTGCGGACCGGATCGTGGGAAATGCTCAGGTGCGTCTTGGCCATGATTGTGGCAAAACCGGCATAGCCGGGATCCGACTCGAAACGCCTGGCTTTGGCCTCCGCTTCCGCGGACCAGGAGACCCCGTCCGCGCCGTAGATTTCTCTGGCGATCAGGTCCACCCTCTGCCTGAGGGGCATTTCCTCGGGGTAAAGGTATTCAAAGTCAATTTTTTCCCGGCAGGCCTCGATTACGGCGTCAGCCAGGTCCAGGGCGCCCTCCCCGCCCTTCAGCCAGTGTTCGGACACGGCGCAGCGGGCGCCGGCCTGTTCCGCAAGGCGGCGGACCAGGGACATTTCCTCCCCGCTGTCGGTGTGAAAAGCGTTGATACAGGCCACCGGCCTAACCCCGGATTTTTTGACTATTTCAATATGGTGCAGCAGGTTGGGGATGCCCTTTTCCAGCAGCTTCATGTTTTCCCTGGTGTATTCCGGGGGCAGGGGGCGTCCCGGTACGACGGCCGGCCCGCCGCCGTGCATCTTCAAAGCTCTGATCGTGGCGGTAATCACGGAAACATTCGGTACCAGCCCGCTCAGCCGGCACTTGACATTCCAGAATTTTTCGAAACCCATTTCGGCGGCAAAACCGCTTTCCGTGATGTGGTAGTCGAACATCTTGATCCCAATCCGGTCGGCAATCACAGATGACTGACCGATGGCGATATTGGCGAAGGGGCCGGCGTGCATCAGCACCGGCTGGTACTCCGCCGTGCTGACCAGGGTGGGGTTGATCGTGTTTCTCATATAGGCGGTCATCGCCCCGGCCACCTCCAGGTCGGAGGTGGTTACCGGCCTGCCGTTTTTGTCATAGGCGACAATGATCCGGCCGATTCTTTCCCGCAGATCGGCCAGATCCCTGGCCACGGAGAGGATCGCCATCAGTTCCGAGCTGGCCGCGATGCCGAAGCCGGACTGCATCCGGTAGCCGTCCATTTTGCCGCCCAGGCCGATAATAATGTTGCGCAGGCCCTGGGCGCAGAAGTCGATCACCCATCCCAGCTCCACCCTGTCCGGGTCGATGTCCAGGCGCCGCAGCCGGCGTTTGGCCAGTTCCCCGTCGTCATAGTTCCTTTCATGCTGCATCCTGGCGTTTAGGGCCACCATGGCCAGGTTATGGGCGTTGATGATCTCGTTGATGTCCCCGGTGAGCCCCAGGGAGATCTCCGTCATCGGTATCACCAGGGCGTTGCCGCCGCCGGTGGCGGAACCCTTGATATTCATGGTCGGGCCGCCGGAGGGCTGGCGGATTGCCGCGCCGGCGCTGTAGCCCCGTTTGCTCAGCCCTTGCACCAGGCCGATGGCGGTGGTTGTTTTTCCCTCGCCCAGCGGGGTGGGCGTGATCGCCGTGACGTTGATATATTTGCCGTCCGGCCGGCCGGCCAGGCGCTTGATCATTTTCATGCTGTCCAGCTTGCAGATCTTGCCGTAAGGGATAATTTCTTCCTTCTCCAGGCCCAGCCTCTCCTGCCAGTCAGTTGGCGCGGGCATGGTTTTTTCTGCGGCTGCGGCAATTTCAAAGTCTTTCATCCTGGTTGAATCGTAAGGCATTAAACTGACTCCCCCTAAAAACGCGCTGTCTGTGCGGTTAATCCGGTTAAATCCGGTTAAATCCGGTTAATCCTGTCAAATTGTTTTAATTGGCAGGACTGGGCTAAGAACGGGACATGGGGCTGTTTCTGCAACATTGTGTCGTTGCATGGGGCCAGGACAGAGGAATGGGGACACACCTCCCTAATGGGCATTCCTTTGGGGTCGGAGGAATGTCCCCGATTGGAGTGGGGACACACCTCTGTTTGGCGATTGTTTTGCTGTTGTGCGAGACCAGGGCAGAGGAATGGGGACACACCTCTCTAATGGGTATTCCTTTGGGGTCGGAGGAATGTCCCCGATTGGAATTGTCCCCGGTTGGGCCTCTCCCCGGTTGGAATTGTCCCCGGTGGCTGAAGCCCGCCATGCTTGGGCAGATCGTCCCGAAGGGCACCCTTTTACTCGTAGATCCAGCGGTCGATTTCCCGGTCGTAGTCCCACAGTTCTTCTTCCTTGAAGAACAGGGCGATTTCCCGGTCGGCGCTTTCTTTGGAATCGGAGCCGTGGATCACGTTCCGGCCGATGTCCAGGCCGAGGTCGCCCCTGATTGTACCCGGTTGCGCTTTAAGCGGGTCGGTGGCGCCCATCATTTCCCTAGCCGCGTGCACAGCGTCCTTGCCCTCGATGACCATGGCCACCACCGGGCCGCTGGTAATGAAACCAGCCAGGGATTCAAAAAAAGGTTTGCCCAGGTGCTCTCCATAGTGCTTTTCAGCAAGTTCCCGGCTGATTCGCAACATTTTCAAGGCGGCGATTTTAAATCCCTTTTTCTCCAAACGGCTGATAATTTCACCAGTCAGGCCGCGCTGCACACCGTCGGGTTTGACCATTAGATAGGTACGTTCCATGCTAAACCTCCATTATCGTTATTTTTAGAAAAACCCGCAGCCCAGGCTGCGGGTTGGTAAAACTAGATTAAACCGTTTTTCCGCTCTCCTTCACCGGCCTCCTTCATCAGCTCGGCAAACTCGGCCGCTTCAATGGTCTCTTTGGCAAACAGTGTTTTGGCCACCATGTGCAGTGTTTCAATGTGTTTTTCCAGCAGCTCCCAGGCCTGTTTGTAAGAACGGTCTATCGTCTGGCGCACTTCCACGTCAATGGCGTTGGCCACTTCTTCGCTGTAATTGCGGTCCCTGGAAAGGTCCCGGCCCAGGAAGGGCGTGTCTGTCTTTCGTCCGTAAGTCATCGGCCCCAGGTCGCTCATGCCGAACTCCATGACCATCTTTCTGACCAGGTCTGTTGATCGCTCCAGGTCGTTTTGCGCCCCGGTGCTGATTTCCTTTAAAACCAGGTCCTCGGAGACCCGCCCGGCCAGCAGCATGGTCACCTGGTCCAGCAACTGGGACTTGGTGGCATAGTAGCGATCCTCCTTGGGCAGCAACAGGGTATAGCCGCCCGCCCGTCCCCTGGGGATAATCGAAACCTTGTGCACCGGATCGGTGTTCGGCAGTAGGAACCCGACTACCGCATGGCCGCTTTCGTGGTAGCAGACCAGCCATTTTTCCTTTTCGCTGATTACTTTGGATTTCTTTTCCGGCCCGGCGATAACCCGCTCGATGGAATTTTCCAGGTCGGCCATCGTGATTTTTTTGCGGTTCTGCCTGGCGGCCAGAAGCGCCGCTTCGTTGGTCAGGTTGGCCAGGTCGGCGCCTGTGAAGCCCGGTGTCCGGCGGGCCAGTATTTCCAGGTTTACCCCTTCCTCAACCGGCTTGCCGCGCATGTGCACCTTGAGTATTTCCTTGCGCCCGTTGACGTCCGGCGCGTCCACCGCCACCTGCCGGTCGAACCGCCCCGGCCGCAGCAGGGCCGGATCCAAAATATCGGGCCGGTTGGTGGCCGCCAGGATGATAATGCCCTCGTTGGGCGAAAAACCGTCCATCTCCACCAGCAGCTGGTTTAGCGTTTGCTCACGCTCGTCGTGCCCGCCGCCCAGGCCGGCGCCGCGCTGGCGGCCGACAGCGTCTATTTCATCCACAAAGACGATGCAAGGGGCGTTCTTCTTGGCTTGATCAAAGAGGTCGCGCACCCGGGAAGCGCCCACGCCGACAAACATTTCCACAAAGTCCGAACCGCTGATGCTGAAAAAAGGCACCCCCGCTTCACCGGCCACAGCCCGGGCCAGCAGGGTCTTGCCCGTACCGGGCGCGCCGAAAAGGAGCACGCCCCGGGGGATCTTGGCGCCCAGTTCCTGAAACTTTTTCGGGCTTTTTAAAAATTCGACAATTTCCTCAAGCTCTTCTTTGACCTCGTCCGCCCCGGCTACATCTTCGAAGGTGATCTTCTTCTTGTCGTCCGTCTGCAGCCTGGCCCGGCTCTTGCCGAAGGACATCACCCGGTTGCCCCCGCCCTGGGTCTGCTGCATCAGGAAAAAGAACAGGAACACCAGCAGGAGGATGGGCAGCAGCGTGGTCAGCAGGCTGGCCCACCAGCCCGGCCGGGGGGGCGGCTCGCTGGTCCATTCCACTTTCTTGTCTCGCAATAGTGTGTAGAGGGTGGTGTCTTCCGCGGGGCCCTTGGTTTCAAAATGCACACCGTCGGCTTTTTCACCAGAGATCAGATTGGTCTCGCCGTCTGACTGGATCAGGACAGTCTTAATCTGACCCTGGTTGACAATGTCGAAAAATTCACTGTATTTGATCTGCTCGGGCAAATTTCCGGCAGGCGTCGTATATTTAAGCAAGAAGATAATAACCAGAACGATTAGCAAATATATGCTAAGGTTCTTTATTACCTTGTTCACCAGGCCACTCCCCCTAAAAAACGCAATGAATCATAACTACTATTTTAACTTATTTCGGCTGCTGTTACAATAACAAGCTCTATTTACCCGGGATTACTTTCAAATGCAGTATCCTTTTAGTGCTGCCGCCTACCTTCCACTTTTCCCCGGTTCTAACCCCGCCTACCCAGACAATTTCCCGCGGGGTGCATATTAGCGGCAGGCGGTCTCTGGCGGCGCGGGGAACTCTTTGCTTGATTAAAAAATCTTTCAATTTTAACGCGGTGGACCGGCCATAGGGGTGAAAAACGTCACCCGCCCGGCGGCGCCGGACGAATATGGCGTTCGGCAATTTTTCAAAGTCCAGCAGGGCTTCGTCCCGGGGCAGGGTTTTGGGGTTGCAGCCCGGTCCCGGAGTGCGCAAGCAAGCGTCAATGGAGATATCCATCTCCGGGATAAAGGTCGTGCCGGGTATCTGCAGCTGATAAAGCTCCGGCTCCCATTCAGGTCCCAATTCCCGGTCCTGCGCCGGCTGCAGTTTCAGTTCCAGGCAGCTGTAGTTTCTTACGGCAATTACATGGCCCGGCATTACCGCCTGCGCGCCTGTTGTGTTATTATCAATCAGGCTCAGGGCCGCTTCGACGTGTTGAAAATCGAGGCCGGTCCGGGCGCCGGATACGGACTGCCAGGCGTGGCGCAAAACCCTGCGCCGCAACGCCAGCGGCGTCCGGGACAGGCGTTCCAGGTCCAAGGAGATGTGCCCGGTGTCCACCGCCAGTAGGGCTTGCCGAAATGATTCCTCCGCCAGTTGTTGCAGGCAGTCGTCTTCCGCCCGGCATATTTCGCCAAGCCTGACTAGGGCCGGGACAAGTTCCGGGTTATAATTTTTTTCCAGCAGCGGCGTCAGGTTCAGCCTGATTTTGTTTCTGGTGTACACGGGCTTCAGGTTGGACGCGTCCTGGCGGAAGGCCAGGCCCATCTCGCCGCAGAAATTTTCAATTTCAGCGCGCCGCACGTTTAAAAGCGGCCTGATGAAGGTTCCGTCACGGACGGGCAGGATCCCTTTCAGCCCCCCCGGGCCGGCCCCTCTTAAAAAATTAATCAGGATTGTCTCGGCCTGATCGTCCGCCTGGTGGCCCAGGGCTATTTTAGACGCGTTAATCCGGCCGGCGCAGGCCAGGAGAAATTTATAACGCACCTCCCTGGCGGCTGCCTGGTTTGACAGGCGATGCTTCCTGCCATATGAGGGGACATCGACAGACTCCAAGGTGCAGGGCAGGCCGTAACCGCGGGCCTGTTCCGCCACAAAAAAAGCGTCCCCCTCCGACACTTCCCCGCGAAACATGTGGTTTAAATGCGCCACGTGCAGGGATATCCCCAGTTCTTCCTTTAAAAGATATAAAATGTGCAGGAGCGCTATTGAGTCCGGACCACCTGATACGGCCGCCAGGATCCTGTCGCCGCTCCGCGCCATGCGATGGCGCGAGATATACTTCCTAACCTTGCGGATCAGGCTTATCTTGCCCATAATTAACACCTCGTTATTCCACACCGCCCGGGGCTTTTCCTGCCATGTTTCTTCAATGTGCCAATTAAATTGGCGCATTTCAATGAAAACGCGTCTAAGCCCCCGCTGCCGGCGGCAATCAGCCTGTTTTATATGCGCTTTCCTTTAAACGACGATCAATTTCCCTTCTAACGGTTGGCACTTTGCCGGCAAAGAGAGCCACCGCCAGCAGGCAGACAATCCCGCCGTACATCAGCGTGGCGGGGGCGCCGACGCGGCTGGCCAGCGCCCCGGCCAGCAGGCTGCCGAAGGGCGCTACGCCGAGAAATGACGTGGTGTACAGGCTCATCACCCGGCCCCGCTTGTCGTCGTCGACGATGGTCTGTAAAATGGTATTATTAGAAGCCATCAGCGCCATCATACCGAAGCCGGTGAGCAGCATCAGCGACAGGGACAGCATAAATATACGGGATTGGGAAAGGGCGATTAAGCCTGTACCGAAAACGCCCAAGGCGATTGGCAGCAGGGTACTCAGCCCGGCTACGTTTTTCCGCACTGCCAGGTAAAGGGCGCCTGCTACCGCGCCCACGCCCGAGGCGGTGATCAAAAAGCCGAAGGTATCCGCCCCGCCGGACAGGACGTCCCGGGCGATGACGGGCATCAATACAGTGTAAGGCATGCCCACGATACTGATCGTCGCCGAGATAATCAGTACAGTACGGATCGCTCCTGAACTTACGGCATAGCCGATCCCTTCTTTTAGCTGCTGGAAGACGGGGGCTTCTTGTTTTTCCTTTTTGACTATGTCGATACGCATTGCCCGCAGGGCAAATATTACCGCGATATAGCTGATGCCGTTAAGTAAAAAACACATGCCTTCGCTGAGTACGGAGATCAGTATGCCGGCAATAGTCGGGCCGACCAGCCGCGCTCCGTTAAACAGGAAGGAATTCAGGGCAATGGCGTTAGGCAAGTCTTCTTTTTTTTCAACCATCAAGACCACCAGTGACTGCCGGGCGGGCATGTCAAAGGCGCCGATCAGACCGAGGAACAGGCTCAAGGCCACCAGCTGCCAGACGGTGATCACGCCGGCCAGTGTGAGCGCGGCTGTGGTCAGGGCCTGGATCATGAACAGAACCTGGGTGCCGACCAGGATGCGGTGGCGATTCCAGCGATCCGCCAGCACTCCGGCAACGGGAGAAAAAATCAGGCTGGGAATCTGGCTGGAAAAGCTGATCACGCCCAGGAGGAGTTCCGAGCCGGTGAGGCGGTAAACCAGCCAGCTCATGGCGATTGTCTGCATCCAGGTGCCGATCAGGGAGATACCCTGGCCGGCGAAAAAAAGACGGTAGTTCCTGCTGGAGAGAGCGCGCAGCATGGTTACGTCGCCGATTCTGATATTGAAAAAGGCCATTGTTTACACCTATTCACCGCTGATTAATTTGTGCCTATTTATTTTTATCATAAAAACACATCTTTTTAAAGTGAAACAAGGGGACGTTCCTTTTGTCTCAAATGAGACAAAAGGAACGTCCCCTTGTTTCATTCTTGTTTCATAAGTGGCGTTGTTTTGTCAGGCGGGCTGCCAGAACGGTCATGTCGTCGGGCGCGCGTCCGGGGCCCCCGGCTCCTGTTTGGGCCAGCTTTAGGATCAACTCGGCTACTTCTTGCGGCTGCATTTTAGTGACGTCGGACAAAATGCCGGCCAGCCATTCCTCCCGGTCGCCGTCTCTTTTGCAGGAGTCCAGAACACCGTCGGTGACCATTACCAGGAGGTCTCCCGGTTCCAAAACCCGGCTGACGGTGGATACTTCTATCTCGTCAACGATGCCTACCGGCAGGGAACTGGCCCTGATGATTTCCACCTCCCCGCCGCGGACAAAAAATGTGGCGACGGCGCCGATTTTAACAAAATCAGCCTGTCCCGTGTAGAGATCAACGACGGCCATATCCACCGTGGCAAAGCTTTCGTCGGGAGAGCGCAGCAGAAGGATGGAATTTATCGTTTTTATCGCCAGGTCCTGGCCGAAACCCGACTCCAGCAGGTAACGCAGCAGGGACAGGGTGGCGCCGCTTTCCATAGCCGCCCGCGGACCGCTGCCCATGCCGTCGCTCAGCGCCAGGGCAAAACGGCCGCCCTTGAGGTGGATAAAGGCGTAGCTGTCCCCGGAAACGATGCTGCCATTTTTGCCTATCCCGGCCACACCCAGCGCAAGGCGGTAATTCAGTTCCGGGTAGTATCGCAGGTAGCAGGAGCTGTCCCCCACCCTGGCGGTACAAATGGAAGCGGCGGAATACAGGGGCTGGTCAAGCGCCCTGGCCAGTACGGGCACGATCAGGTCCTTGCAGCACATGGCGCCGCCGCATGTCTGTCTGGAAATGGAGACTTCAATTCCCTTGCCGTCCAGGCGACAAATCGAAAGGCTGTCCACAGGTGTGCCGGCTTCTTTCAGTTTACGGCGCAGTTCAGGCTCCAGGCTGCCGGCGTCAACCTCAAATTCCAGCTCCGCCGGCAGGCTGTTGATCACTCCGGAGACGCCTCTGAGCTGTTCGGAAACGATCTGCCTGCTTTCCAGCAGCCGGCGGGACCAGTATCTATTAACGTTGTAGGTTTCATAAAGGCAGCTGACGGTGATGGCCAGTTCCTTGGTCCGGTTGCAGCGCCGCTTGATATCCCCGGGCAAACTGTCGGGCGTCACCACCCCGAAGAGTTCCAGCTGTGTCAGCAAATCAATCAGGCCCTGGTATGTTTTATAAAATTCCCTTTCCCAGCAGGTGCTGTAGAATGAGCATTTGCTGCATACTTTTTCGCTTACCAGGCTGAGCATCTTTTGCAGGTTTTGTTCCTCCAGGCTCTGGCCGGCGGTGGACGACACCTGTTCAAAGGTCCTGGAGAGCTCATTGAACACCCGGGCCCAGCCCGCGATCCGCTCCTTGAATATTTCCCTGTAGCAGCCGTCCGCCGGGCGCCCCCCGGATTGTTCCGCCGGCAGGCCCAGAGTGGACCTGAAGTCCGCGATCAAGAACATGGGCACGAGAATAAACAGCAGCGTGGCAACGCCGGTTTCCAGCAGGATGGCCACCATATTTCCATAGTCGTTGATATATATGGTAAGGATGATATTGCCCAAGAGGAACCCTGTGGCCACGCCTGCTTTGCCGAAACTCTTGCACACACCGCCCAGCAAACCGGCAAAGGCGTAGGCGCCCACCATCACCGGCCCCGTTATGTAGGCCAGGCCGGGGATGGTCCCCATTATGGCGCCTGCCGCCGCGCCCGCGCCCGCGCCGCCGATCACCGCCACCAGTAAAATGGTGAATTTGCTCAGGGTCCCCTTTAAGGTTACCGCTTCATAGGCGATCCCGCCCGTCCCGGCGATGATCCCGCCGCATATCAGCAGTATGCAAAATATTTCTTCGCCCGTCAGGGGCTGCAAACTGTCAGGCTGCCGTTTAACCGCCTCCAGGCCGTGGATCATTACCGGGGTCAGCACGGCGGCAAATACCGCTTCAAATAGTATACTGAAATAACCATAGGAGGACGGCGAATTGAAGGTAATAAATGAAGCTTTGATCACTACCGTCACAGCCAGCACCGTCAGCGGCAGCGCCAGCCAGGGCCGCCTAATCTCATAAGGTATCGATCTGATCAGGAACCAGAGACAGAGCACTGTAACAGTTGAGGCGGCCAGCGCCGGGCCCCGGCTTACAGTGGCCAGGCCGATGATCACCGCCGGTATCGCCGGAAAGGAGCTTTTGCCGCAGACCCTGATTGCCGCCGCCGCCAGAGCCGCGCCGAAAGGGGCCAGCTCGCCCAGCAAAACCGCCCGTCCCAGAAAAAATCCCGCGCCGGAGAGGGCCAGCGCTTCGGGGGTAAAAATTCCCGTCGCCTTTTCCCGGAGGTGGGGGATGCGCTTATTGAGGTTGCCGAAAAAAACCCGGCGCCGGCTTTTCTTTTTTTCCTTCGTCGTCCGGTGATATGGATAGATCTCCGGATTCTCAAACAATAGATCACCCGCTTATACCTTTTCTACAATATTATTATAATATAAGCGAGTGGAATTTTTTGTCATCTTTGGTAGGCTGTTAATTACTTTCTTCCGACTTCTTCTAACGCCAAACCGTAAAGAATGTCACAATCGCTGGTGAGCATACTCTGGTAGCCCAGGTTTTCCATGATTATGGCGGCTATACGCACGCCCGCTATAATAATATCCGCCCGTTCCGGCTGCAGCCCCGGTAGTTTTCGGCGTTCCTCCAGGGTCATGGCCTTGAGTTTCTTGAGGATCCCTTGCACAGTGGCCAGGCCCAGGCGGTATCCGTGCACCCTGTCCGGGTCGTAACGGGCCAGGCGCTGATCCACGGCGGCCAGGGTTGTTACCGTCCCGCCCGTACCCACCAGACATGGCGGCGGGGGGTATTGTTTCACTTCTTCCAGGGCGGGCCGCAGGATATTATATGTCGCCTCCCCGCCTGCGCCTGATTCTGTAAGGCGCACCGCACCGGCGTTGACGCTGGCCAGTTTCAGCCGCCCGCCGGCCATCCAGATAAACTCACTGCTGCCGCCGCCGATATCTACCACCAGGGCGGCGGCGGGATCCACCGGCAGTCCGTGCAGCGCCCCCCGCCAGCTAAGGGCGGCCTCCTCCCCGCCGCTCAGCACCCTAACGGGAAGGCCGGTCATTTCTTTAACCAGCCTTAGAAAATCGGATTTATTGGAGGCGTCCCGCACAGCGCTGGTGGCCGCGACGATCACCGCCGTGGCGCCCAGGGCCAGGGCCTTACGGTGGAACAGGCCCACAGCTTCGGCTGTATGCCCCATGGTTTCCGGCAACAGCCTGCCGCCGGCCATGCCCTTGCCGAGGCGGGTGGTGAGCAGGGCGGTCTCCACCCTTTTCAGATTTTTGCCGCTATATTCCGCAACCAGCAGCCTGGTGGAGTTGGTCCCTATATCGATAGAAGCAAGGCGCTGCATGACATTTTCACCCCCATAAAATAATAAAAGCAATTCCATTCAAGAATTGCCGTTCTTTCAAGTGTGTCCGGATGTGCGAACCCGTTAGCCCACTTTTCTTATTCCATTTTCTT
Organism: uncultured Eubacteriales bacterium; assembly: GCA_964390855.1. Taxonomy (GTDB): domain Bacteria; phylum Bacillota; class Desulfotomaculia; order Desulfotomaculales; family Pelotomaculaceae; genus Syntrophopropionicum. Next base: position 20,988 of record CAYMJG010000016.1, read on the forward strand.
GCCGCAGCCCCGGCCGCCTCTTTTTGATTCTGTGTTTCTTTTTAAAACCTGCTGGCGTTCGTCGCTTTCCTTCATAAACTTGGCCAGTCTCTCCTCAAAAGAAGGCTGAAACCTTTTCCTCGGCGCGTGGGTGGAGGGGTTGGCCTGTTTCATGGAAAGCCCAATTTTACCCCTGGGATCTATCGATATAACTTTTACCTTGACTTTGTCGTTGGTTTTCAAAAAATCGTTTACGTCTTTTACATATACCTCGGCTATCTCCGAAATATGAACAAGGCCTGTCACTCCACCGGGCAGCTCAATAAAGGCGCCGAAGTTCGTAATCCCGGCGACAACACCGTTTAAGACGCTCCCCAGTTCAATCGACATAACTGACAGAGTTCCCCCTTAAAAACATCCAAACCTAGAGTAATTATATGCGAATTAGTAGGATAGTGTCAAGATTCAAGTGGATTTTAGCTTAAACATTAGTCAGCTACAATATTTTGTTCTGTGGGGACTTCAATCGGCACAGACGCGTCCCCCGGCACCACGGTAACGATCCTGGTCTCCCCCGGTTTTACCAGGCCAATCTTCTCTCTGGCGGTTTTTTCGATATACGCGTCACTTTGCGCCAGGCGCAGCTCCTCCCGCATTGCGGCGTTTTTCTGCTGCATTTCCTGCACCTGCAGCTGGATGTCGCGCACGTCTCTTTGCATGCTGGTTAGCTTGCTGAACTGGGAGCAGAAGGACATAATCAGGTAGACCAAAAGAAGCGACAAAATAAAAACGGGCAGCCTGCTTCTGGAAATGTTGAACGTCTTCCTGGCCCGGACTCTTTTACGGGGCCCGGTCCAGGTTTGCAGACTAGTTTGCGGTTCAGTTTGCTCCTGGTGATATTGATAAAGAAGCTCCTCATTTCTTAGCGGCTGACTCACACTTTTTCCTCCTCTTCTTCCTCATCGATGCCAAATAGCGCCAGGTTCTGACCCGGGATGATGATCACAACCTCATAGCCCTTGGTCCTGGCGCGGTTATACAGGGTTGATACGGTGCTGGGGCTGATGCCGAGTTGTTTGGAGATCCGCTCCGTCGAGTACCCCATTTCTTTTAACGATACGACCTGCCGCTCGCGAAAACTGAGCCTTTCGGCGCCTCTTATTTCGATTTTCATAATGGACGCCTCCCGCCTTTATCCGGCTTGCCCGAAAACAGTTCTACGACCACAAAAAGTGTACAAAGTAATTACAAATCTTCTACATGGGAATAGAAATTCCTGCCCTCCCGCAAAAAAATTTTCGTGTTTATACCACTGCCGGGCGGCAATACTATAGTTAGTTGGCAATGAAATAATGAATTGGGGAATGTAAACCGTGAAAAAGAGATTCGCGCTTGTTGCAATTGGACTGCTGCTGCTGGCAATTACCGCTCCGGCGCTGGGACAAGGCGGAGGAAACGGCGAGACCGTATATTCTCCCGACAGCTTAATCAGGCTGCATGTGGTTTCCAATAGCGACAGCTACGAGGACCAGGCCCTTAAAAGAAAGGTCCGGGACGAAATCATCGCTGCTGTAGGCCCCGCCCTGGCACAGGCTGATAATGTCGATTCCGCCAGGCGACTGGCCGGATCAAGTCTGGACCGGATCCATGATGTCGCTGCCGCCAGGATTGGGGCTGAAGGGAAAGACTACCCGGTTGAGGTTGAACTGAACAGATTTTCTTTTCCTACTAAACACTACGGTCCTTTTGTTCTGCCCGCCGGTGATTATGAGGCTGTGCGGGTGACTATCGGCAGCGGCGCCGGGGCCAACTGGTGGTGCGTCCTCTTCCCGCCCCTATGCTTTGTGGATATGACCAGGACAACGGTGGGCAACCAACCGCCGGATGGCGCCTGTGGGCAAATTGATGGAACCGGGGACGGCGCTGCTGACGGCGCTGCTATTGGCGCCAGCGCCGGGCCTGCCGGCGTTGCTGATGGCACCGCTGCTGCGCGGGGCAATGTTGCCCCCGAAAGCCGGCCTTCTTGTTCGGCCGTTCTGCAGACGGGAGCCGGGGGCAGCGAAAAAGGCTTTCCCGGGCTGCCCGCGGATCAGCCGGGCCGGGATCAGATAGTAGTCGAATATCGCTTTAAGGTTTTGGACTTTTTTAAAAATTTATTTTGGTAAACAAACTGCAAATACCCAATAGCTCAGGCGCCGCCATGAACGCTTGTCCCGCACAACGGTGCCTCCCGGCCGGGAAAGGGTCCGCCTTCATGCCGCAACTCCTGGGACAAAAGGAACGTCCCTTTGTTTCGTTTCACAGCACTGAATGAGACAAAAGGAACGTCCCTTTGTTTCAGAAGGGTTTTTTATTTTTTTGGCGAACATATTTTCTATTCAATCTGGGGTGTGCCTTCCCGCTAAAGTGACAGACATTTGCCGGGGGCGCTGTGTACAATTTATGACAGGTAGATTTGGTTAAGGGGGATTGACGTTATGGGTATTTTTGTGGAAGAGCTCAAGCCCGGCCGGAGGGTGGACGGCGTTTTTGCTTTAAAAGGCAAGCGGCTTCTGCCGCTGCGCAGTGGAACGGGGCATTACCTGGCGGTAGTGCTGGGGGACAAAACAGGCCAGGTGGACGGCCGCGTCTGGGAAGGCGCCCATGAGAAAGATCAAGAATGCCGGGTTGGGGATGTGGTCCGGGTGCAGGGCCAGGTGGAAGAATATAACGGCAAATTGCAAATTAACATAGCGGCCATGCCGGTTTGCCGGGATCATGATATAGATCCCCTGAGGTTCGTACCCATGAGCAGGCTGGACAAGGAATCTGCGCGGGATCGGCTTTCTGCGGCAGCCGGCTCCCTGAGCAACCGGCACCTGAAAGACCTGCTGTCACTGATTTTAACGGATGATGAATTTATTAAGACGCTGCTCCTCTCCCCCGCCGCTAAACGCAACCACCAGGCCACCATCGGCGGCCTGCTGGAACACAGCCTGGGCGTGGCCGCCGCGGCGGAGCAAATCGCGGCGCTTTACCCGCAAATTGACCGCGATTTGCTGGTGGCAGGCGCCCTGCTCCATGATATCGGCAAAGTGGAAGAATACCGGATCGGCGCCGATATAGATTTCACCGACGAGGGCCGCCTGCTGGGCCATATCGTCCTCGGCGTCCGGCTGCTGGATAAATATATCGGCAGATTGCCCAATTTCCCGGAAGAACTGCGGCTCAAGCTGCTGCACATGATCGTCAGCCACCACGGCCGGTATGAATGGCAGTCGCCCAAGAGACCCAAGTTCCTGGAGGCCGCCGTACTGCATCACCTGGACATGATCGACGCCGCCGTCGATATGTTCGGTTCAGCCGCCGCCGGCCGTGAAAACCAGGACGACAACTGGAGCGGCTGGGTAAAGGGGCTGGACCGGTACGTGTTTTGCAAATAGGCGCCAGGGGGTGTCAGGGGGACGGGGTTGTTGACAACTTTTCCTGTTTATACAACATTTCCTTACAGCGAAACGGTACCGGTCATTGAGTCCGGTAAAAAAGGTGATAATGCAGGAAGTATCGGACCGGGGTCAAAACAGCTTCTAAAATTAGACAGCGAAAAAAGGAGGATTATGTAAGGCTCAGGTCGTATCTACCTGTATAGGCATAATATGCCACCTGCCTGGAGGGATGCGAAATGGCCGGCTATACCGCGACCAAGGCGCTGCGAATCGCTCAATTGCTGGATCTGCTGAATAAGAAAAGCCCTTATGGGGGGGTCTCCATAAACGAGATGGCAAAGGCCCTGGAGGTCAGTACAAGAAGTATACACCGCTACCTGGATCACATTGAAAACGACCTGGGCAAACCTGTTGTCAGGCCGGAAAGGAACACATCCGGGGAAAAAGGGTTGTATCGACTGGACGCGGGTTACCTGCCCTCCATCAGCCCGGAAAAGGCGCTGGTTATTCTCCTCAGCCTGTTGCAGCAAAAAGGCTCCGCCCTGGCCGGCCACACCAATGAGCTTAAGGATGCACTGATTGGCACGTTGTTCAAATACAAGTATAATCCCCAAACCCTGCCGGCAGAAAAGCTGCAGGACAGGATTCACATTGTTGACGAGCAACTGGCGGAACCCGAAAAGGTAGGAAGGATATTTTCCAGGCTGGTGCAGTCCCTACGGGATTGCTGCCGGGTAAAAGTCTGGTATTACGTGGCCCACAGCGGTCTGGACACTCAGCGGGTGGTTGAGCCATACGGGTTGATTTGCAAAAGCCATAACTGGTACCTGGTGGCTAATTGCCTTAAAAGAGGGGCCGTCCGGGTTTTCCGGGTGGATCAGATTACAGATATCTTCCCCTACACTTCTGAACGTTTTGAAATACCCGCCGGTTTCTCGCTCAAAGAATATATGGGTCAGAGCTGGGGCATCATCAATGACGGTGAGGTCTGTCGGGTCCGGCTGAGGTTCAGCAGCCGGGTGGCCCACCGGGTAAAAAGGCTGATCTACCACCCCTCACAAAGAATAGAGGATGCTCCCCTGGATGGATCGGTGATTTTATCCTTCGAGGTCTGTGGCCTGGACGAGATTAAAACCTGGCTCGTGCAATGGGGCGATCATGTCGAGGTGCTGGAACCCAGTTGGCTCAGGCAGGATATGTATGAAATGGCCCGCAGGGTGCTGGAGATATATAAAGCCTGAGAAACAGGACAGTAAAATAGATTTTGGAATCATGTCCCCCATCCTATTTTTCCGCTGTCATAGCGCCATGCAACGGCAAACCTTATGCTAAAGAGGGGCGTGCTCCGTGCCGCAACAGGGAGACAAAAAGAACGTCTCTCTGATTTCCCAATCTTTCATTAGGGAGTCCACCAGCGCTACAGCCAGTTTCGCCTCTTCAAATCCCACATGCGGCTTAAGCTCGTTAATGCGTTTTGCCCGAACCGGGACTGATTTTTCCTTGCCTTCTTCCAATGTAACATACAGGGCTGTTGCCAACCGTTCCAGCTCCGCCACACGGAATTTCGCCAGGTGTTTGGTAATAAAGTCAATCTGCTGCTCATAAGCTTTTGCAGTCTTAGGATATAGTTCCTTGAGCCTGTCCGCTGAATCTCCCGGAAAATGCGAAGGCCCATAGGGATATTGTTTACTATGAAGTTCTATAATCATGTTTGCCCGCATAACATTAAGCTCATCCCTTAGATCAAAAGAAAACGGTCCATGCTTGTAAAGAATGAAATCAAAACCCGTAGGCACCCCCAGCATTTCCTGAAGGAAATAGAGGCTCTTTTGTATATGAGTCTCACCGCACCAGCTGCCATAAAGGTCCAGTTTTTCAATTAATGACAGCACAACAGCCTGTCTTCTGGCGTCTTCCATAGATTAGCCCTCCAAAGAAACAATTTTAACGATATCGCGCCTGTTTTTCATGAGCCATTCTTCTGCGTCCTTGACCAAATCAGGCCTTATGAAAACATAATCAAACGAAGCAATTGGCAGCCTTTGTATGGTTTCCGATAAATCGTATGAGGAAAATATGCGCCCGTCACTGCACAAAACCGGAAACTCAGCTACACTGTTTTTCGCAGTGTACGAATCAAGCCGAACGGCGGCGGCGCCGTATCGGGAACAAAGCTCATCAAACACCCTGCGCCCAGCCCCAGGGTTGATCCTTAAATCTTCCGGATTCTTTTCATACAACTTGCGGTAATGTCTGCGTTTTACTATCCGGCGGGCAGCGTCATGGCCTTTATGATTTTCAGCCCTTGATGCCGCCAGTAGCGCTGCAAGCACTTCATTATCAGTCATTGGAAGAAGCTCTTCTATGTTAATAGTAAATTTCCCTCCTGGCAACCATTCAATTAAAAAATCCTTCAAATGAATATCATAAATCCTTCGCACGGGATGAAAATACACCTGTGTATACATAAAATAGCGGGCAAACAGAAGGGCTTCCGCCGAATGCAGTCCACCCTCTTCAACACCTAAAACGGGTTCAATAGAACCGCTGTCTTCACCTGTTGTTTTCGGCAAAATTCTCAGTGTGTCAATCAGCCGGTAATGATCAAATTTTCCGTAGGCCACACCCGCATGATATGAATCTCTTAATAGATAATCAATACGGTCAACCCCAAAAGCGTCTCCAATGATAATTTCAGAAAGAATAGCCTCCCAGTCAGTTAGGTTAGTACTCTTATATTTTTTTGGACCTACCGCCAGCTTTATTATATCCTCGACACGGATCGGAATTGACAATTCGTCCCAAACCTTTTTCATACCCTTGCCGCGTATGATTTCAATGGTGAGCCTTTCGTGATCCCAACCATCCGGCAGCAATTCCTTTTCAGCAGCATGTGAAAAAGGTAAGTGCCCTAGATCATGGCATAGCGCCGCCATGCGAACAACACGCCGCCAGTATTCTATCTTATTTTTTTCGCTAACTTCATCAATTATTTCCCTGACCTTACCATGTATGTTCACCTCGTTGGTAATAACATCAAAAACCCGCCCCGCTAATTCCATAACCCCCAAAGAATGCTCAAATCGTCTGTGTGTAGCGCCCGGATAAACAAGATACGACATTGCCAATTGATGAATATGCCGTAAACGCTGGAATTGATATGAATCAAGAATCTTTCTTTCGTCGTTGTCAAGCTTTATAAAAACATGTACAGGATCCCTTATCTCATGGTAGATCTTAGCCATTTTGCGATCCTCTCCAAAAGATTCTCAAATAAAATTTTTCGTGCTCTGATAGTTGTTCTTATGGATATTATAGCAAACATATGTTCTAGCGCCAACCATAGAATAGTTAAAACATTTTTGTTAAACAAAGTTAACCAGGGGTGCGCGTCCCCAAACGCGTATATTATCCGGCGTACCAACCATTTTTTGATTCAATATATTGTGTAAATATCGGCCTCAAAAAAATGTTATGATTATCTTCTGCAAATGCCCCTATTTTCCTCCATTTTTCACAACTGTTTCACACAGTTGCGGCGGGTGTTTTATTATTGTTTGTTGCGCCAATTAGGGCTGTGCCCCGTGTTTTAACAGTGAAACAAAAGGAACGTCCCTTTGTTTCATACTACTTTGAATTTGGCTGCGCTGCCGCGGTCGGTGGGGTGGATTTCCAGGCGGGCGTCGACGCGTTCTTTTAGTTCCGGCACGTGGGAGATAATCCCTACCAGGCGGCCCCCTTTTTGCAGGTCGATTAGGGCGCGCATGGCCAGGTCCAGCGATTCGGGGTCCAGGGCGCCGAAGCCCTCGTCTACGAAAATGGTATCCAGGCGAATGCCGCCCGAGTAGGATTGGACCACGTCAGCCAGGCCCAGGGCCAGGGACAGGGAGGCCAGGAAGGTCTCTCCGCCGGAAAGGGTGGCCACGTTCCTGGCGGCGCCGGTGTAGTTGTCCAGGACCTCCAGGTCCAGACCGCCGGCGGCGTTTCGCCGGGCCAGTTCCGTTGTGCGCCGCAGGTGGTAGCGGCCGCGGCTCATTAGTTTCAGGCGCCCGGTGGCGGCCACGGCCACATCGTCCAGCAGCGCCCCGAGCACAAAGCGCTGGAAGGTCAGGCCGAACTTATTCCTGCCGTTGGCCACTTCGGAGAGGCGACCGCTCACCAGGTAGCGGTCTTCTAAACCCTGCAGGACGTTCTCAATTTTTTGCAGCCTGTGCAGGCTCTCTTTTTCGTTTTGGGCCAGTGTTTGCAGCCTGCCCTGCCGGTTCAATAATTGCCCGTATTCTTCGTTTATTTCGGCTTCGGCCCGGAGCAAACCGGCCATGTCCGGTTCGGCCAAACCCGACGCCGCCCGGGCTGAGCGCGCCAGGCGGTCTGCGGCGGCATGACGCCGCTCGTCAAAATTTCTGATGCCCGCTTCTGCTTTTTTCATTTCTTCCGGCGTCCGTCTGGCCGATTGGTAGTCTTTCAGGCTGTCAAAGCCGGCAGACCGCAGGCGCTTTTGGAACGAAAGCGCTTCGGCTTCCAGCAGTTGCAAAGCCGCCCGCCGGCTGTCACGGGCTTCCTTTTCCGCCGTTTCCGCCCTGGCCAGCGCCTGCGCCGCGTTCTCCGCCGTTTTTTGGGCCTGTTCAAAATTTTTAATGAGCATGTCCTTCCTGGCCCCGGCCGCCCTGCGGGCTTTGCTCAAGGCTGTCCAGTCGCGCAGGGTTTCCGGAATTGACAATTCGCGTTCAACTAAAACAGCCCGGGCGGCTTCCAGGGCCGCGTCAGCTTTTTGAAATCCCGCCCGGCAGGTTTCCAACCGGCGGCCGGCCGGCTCCTCCCCCTCTTTAAGCTGTTTTATCGCCGCTTCCAGCTTTAAAACAGCCTCCTTCGCGTCACAGGCCTGCAACCAGAGCTTTTTGGCCCGGACGACGCCGGCCAGCAGGGCCTCTATTGGCATATGGGCGTATTCACCCAGTTCTTTTTCCAGATCCCCGACTCTGTTTTGCACCGTTAGTTTGGCGGTTTTAACGCTGCTGAATTCATCTTTTGCGGCATCCAGGGCGGACGCCAGGTCACTAACCGCCTGCCGGCGTTTTTTCAGATCCGCCTCCGAGGGCAGGCTTACCTCAGACACCGCGGGACGCGGGTGATGCGGCGAGCCGCATACGGGACAGGGCTCGCCAATGGTCAAATTTCTTGCCAGGACTGCGGCCTGCCCCTTGTCCCACTGCTCCTGCAGGAGAGCCAGCCCGTCCCGGGCCGCCGCATAGCGGGCCTCGGCCTGCCGCTGTTTGTTTTCTGCCGGCTGGTATGATTTCTGTGTTGCCGCCAGTTCCCGGCGTAATTTTTCGAGCGACTGCCTTTTGCTGCTGATCTGCTCCCCCGACCGGCAGCCGGCTTCCCGGGCCGCCGCGGTTTCCGCGATGGTTTTGGCCCCGGCACAGGTCGCTGATTTTTCTTCTATTGCTTTGCGGATCGCGTCCAGGGCCTTTTGGGCGCTGTCTTGCTCCTCTTTTGCCGCCCTTGCTCTTTTTCCCGCCCCGTCAGCCGTCAGGCGCGCTTCTTCCAGGGCGGCCACCTTGCCGGTCAGTTCCTCCAGCCTTACCACTGCAAGGGCGGCGGCCTCGCGCTGCGGCTCTTTGCCACTCTCCGCCGCGAGTGTTTTTGCAGCGGTCTCACAGGCCAGGGCTGCTTCGCTTTTTAGATGCTTTTTACTTTCTAAACGGGCAGCCGCCAGATCCGCCTCCCGTTGCCTTGCGATGGTCAAGTTTTCAGCGTCCGCCAGACCCGCAGCCTGTTTGGCCCTGCTTAATGCAACCCTTCCAGCATCCATTTCCGCAATATTTTGCTCAAATTCCTTGACTGCTTTTTCCGCAACCTCCTGCTCATTCAATTTTTCCTGCGCCTGCCGGCCGGCTTCCAGCCGCTCCCTCGCCGCCTGCAGGGCCGCGCTGTTTTTCTCTATGCTTTTCTGCATTTCCACCAGTTGTGCGGCGTGAACGTGATAAGACTGTTCCAGATCCTTCCGTGACACCGCTCCGGCATTCTGTAGTTCCCACGTTTTTTGTTTTTTCAGCTGCTCTATCTCCTCTTGCAGCCCTTTGGCCGACTCCTTCAGGGCTTCTTCGATGCGGCGGTACAGCTCCGTGCGGAAGAGGATCTCCATGATTGCCTGGCGCTCCCTGGAGTCTGCCGCCAGCAAGCGGCGGAATTCTCCCTGGGGCAGGATCACCACCTGCCGGAATTGACTGCTTTTAAAGCCGAGCAGCTTTTCTACCTCTTCCGTGACCCTGCTCCAACCGGCAGCCTGGACGGCGCCTTCTTCTCCATCCCCGGCAAGGCCCGTCCGCTTCCACAGGGTGGCGTTAGCCGGCATGACCGTGGTCCCCTCGCCTCTTTTTTTAGGCCGTTTCTGCTCCGGGTAGCGCAGTATGCGAAAAATATCCGCCCCAATGGCAAAATCAAAAGTGATCTCCGTGGGCCAGGTTATACCGGCGTGGTCGCTGCGCATCTGCTCCCCCTTGCGCTCCGCGCCGCTGGTATCACCGTAGAGGGCAAAGCAGACGGCGTCAAGAATGGTGGTTTTGCCTGAACCGGTCGGGCCGTGGATCAAGAAAAATGTCCTTTCACCCAGCTCGCTAAAATCTATGACCTGTGTACCGGCATAGGGGCCGAAGGCGCTGATGGTCAGCTTAAGCGGTCTCATGGCTGCGTCTCCCGTTCCCGGCGGTAGAATTTTTCAAGGGTTTGGGTAAAGGCTTTATTTTGCTCACCGGAAAGAGGTGTGCCGGTGACCTGCTCAAAAAATGAGGAAAAAAGCTCTGCGTCACCCAGGCGGCGATGGTCGCCGGCAGGCCCGCGCAGCTCGCCGCCCGCGGTCAGGCCGGGGCGTTCCAGGTGCAGCATGTTGGGGTATACCTGGCGCAGCCTGCCCATAGCGTCCATGATCGGACCGCTGTCCAGCAGGGTGACCATGATGTAGTCGTCCCTGCCCTCACCGTCTTGCGGCCCGGCCAGGATGTCCTTAAAATATCCCTCCAGGCGGCGCACTTCCCTGCGGGGCGTAAGGGAAACGGTCTCAGCCGCAGCCTTGCCGGCGCCGTCAATTTCCACCAGTGTTACCGATTTGCGGTGCAACGCCTCGGAAAATGAATATTTCAGCAAAGAGCCGGCATAACGGACGTGCTCGTATCCCGCCTTTTGCGGCCGGTGCAGGTGGCCCAGGGCAGAGTAATTAAAATGCTGAAAAAGGGAAGAGCTCACCGCGCCGCTGCCGCCCACGGTAAGAGGACGCTCCGATTCGCTCTCCTCCCCGCCGGCCGCAAAAGCGTGGGCCAGAAGCACTTTGCGGGCGCCGGCGGGTACGGATGCTGACAGATGCCTAATCACAGCGCGCAGAGCCTGCTCATGGCCGGTTGCCTCCGGCGCGCCCAGCCCCTCCCTGACCAGCGGAGGTTCCGCATAGGGCGCCGGGCAAAAATAGACCGGTCCGTGCCGGTCGGGGATAACGATCGGCGCCAGTCTGTCAGTCAACCGGCCGGCCACGTGCAGCCCCTGCCCGGCCAGCAGGCCGGCGCCGAAGCCCAGCCTTTCCGGGCTGTCATGGTTGCCGGCAATTAATATTATGGGCGCCTTGAAGTCCATTATGATCCGGGTCAGCGTTTCGTCCAAAAGCTTAATCGCTTCAGTCGGCGGGACCGACCGGTCGTAGATATCCCCACTGATTAAAACCGCGTCCGGCCGGCTATCGGCGACCAGCTGAATAAATTGGCCAAGGACATGGGCCTGGTCGTCTGTCAAGTAGACACCGTGAAAGATCCGCCCCAGGTGCCAGTCGGCGGTATGCAGGATCCGCAATTCTATCCCCCCTGAAATTATTCGTCGTGTTAGATAATTTTTCTGTTAATTCCATATTTCGATTGATTTACCGGACAATCCTGCAATTCAATCCACAGCTGGCCACGATTATGCATAATCCGCACCGCTGGCTATTGACAGAAACTGCAAGGGATGTATAATGAGATTGTAATGTTTACAATCCTGATGCAGATATATATTAAGAATAATTACATGACGCATAGGTGGCGATATTCGAATGGGACCCTCACTGGACAGTTTAAAGAAAGAGTTAGAAATAAAAAATATTCATCTTTCATATCAAAGATTAAGAGTTTTGGAATATCTTCTTAAAAACCAATGCCATCCAACCGCGGATATGATATTTACGGACCTGCACCGGGAGATCCCGACACTATCGAAAACAACTGTTTACAATACGTTGAAGATACTGGCGGAGGCCGGGCTGGTAAGGTTGATTACAATTGAGGACAATGAGGCCAGATACGACATCACCGTCAAAAATCATGGACATTTTAAGTGCGCGGCCTGCGGGAAGATTTATGATTTCGATATTGATATTGATGGGTTGGCAACAACAGATTTAACCGGCTTCAAGGTTTATGAAAAAGACGTATATTTCAAAGGCGTCTGTCCGGGATGCCTTGAGAATATAAATAAAAACAGATGAAGGAGGGTTATTTTTGGAGGAAACAAAAGACCCTGTGGCAGGCAGCATGGGAAAAGCCGTATCCGGCGGCGGCGCCTCAAACAAGGACTGGTGGCCCAATCAGCTGAACCTGAGGATTTTGCATCAGAACTCCGGTTTAAGCAATCCGATGGGCGCGGATTTCAAGTATGCCGAGGAATTCAAGAAACTCGATTTTGGCGCAATCAAGAAGGACCTGTACGCCTTGATGACCGACTCGCAGGATTGGTGGCCGGCCGATTACGGTCACTATGGACCCCTCTTCATTCGTATGGCATGGCATAGCGCGGGCACATACCGCACAGGAGACGGCCGCGGCGGCGCGGGTGACGGGACGCAGCGCTTTGCGCCGCTCAATAGCTGGCCGGATAACGTAAACCTTGACAAAGCCCGCCGGCTGCTTGAACCGATCAAGAAAAAGTACGGCCGGAAAATTTCCTGGGCCGACCTGATGATCCTCGCCGGAAACTGCGCCCTGGAATCTATGGGATTGAAAACTTTCGGCTTTGGCGGCGGCCGTGAGGACGTTTGGGAACCACAAGAAGACGTTTACTGGGGATCCGAGAGCGAATGGCTTGGCGATAAGCGTTACTCCGCCGGCCGGGATCTGGAAAACCCCCTTGCGGCCGTGCAAATGGGACTGATTTATGTCAATCCGGAGGGGCCGAACAGCCAACCCACTGTCCGCGCTTCCGGCCATGACGTGCGGGAGACCTTTTCCCGCATGGCCATGAACGACGAGGAAACTGTGGCGCTGATTGCCGGCGGGCATACATTCGGTAAATGCCACGGCGCCGGTCCGGCAACCCACGTAGGCCCGGAACCGGAGGCTGCCGCTATTGAGGAGCAGGGACTCGGCTGGAAGAGCAGTTTCAAAAGCGGCAAGGGCGGCGATACCATCGGCAGCGGCATCGAGGGCGCCTGGAAGCCGAAACCGACCACATGGGACATGGGCTATTTAAATACGCTATTTAAATACGATTGGGATTTGGTTAAAAGTCCCGCCGGCGCCTGGCAGTGGATCCCATCCGACCCGGCCGCGGCGGACACTGTACGGGATGCCCACGACCCGGCCAAACGGCATGCCCCGATGATGACCACAGCGGATTTATCGCTGAGGATGGATCCGGTATATGGACCGATAGCGCGGCGCTACCAGCAAAACCCCGAGGAATTTACGGATGCTTTCGCCCGCGCCTGGTTTAAGCTGACCCACCGCGACATGGGGCCGCGTTCACGCTATCTTGGACCTGAGGTCCCCGCCGAAGAATTGATCTGGCAGGACCCAATTCCCGCGGTTGATCACGAATTGATTGACGAACAGGATATCGCGGATCTGAAGAGCAAAATACTGGCTTCAGGGTTGTCGGTCTCCCAGCTTGTAACAACGGCCTGGGCTTCAGCATCCACATTCCGCGGCTCCGACAAGCGCGGCGGGGCAAACGGCGCCCGCATCCGTCTCGCTCCGCAGAAGGACTGGGAGGTAAATCAGCCTGCGCGGCTGAACACGGTACTGCAGGCGCTGGAAAAAATTCAATCCGGATTTAACAGCGCCCAGGTAGGCGGCAAGAAAGTTTCGCTGGCGGACCTGATCGTGCTCGGCGGATGCGCGGGAATTGAGCAAGCCGCCAAAAACGCCGGTCACAGCCTAACCGTCCCTTTTATCCCGGGGCGCGCGGACGCATTGCCGGAACAAACGGACGCGCTATCATTTGCGGCGCTCGAACCGAAAGCGGACGGGTTCCGCAATTACCTCAAGGCCAAATTCTCCGTGCCGGCGGAGGAATTACTGGTGGACCGCGCGCAGCTGCTGACATTAACCGCTCCGGAGATGACTGTTCTCATTGGCGGTATGCGGGTGCTGGACGCCAATTACGGCCAATCCCGGCACGGGGTTTTCACCAGCAGGCCGGAGACGCTTACCAATGATTTCTTTGTAAATCTTCTGGATATGGGCACAGTATGGCAGGCAACACCAGAGGATAAAGACGTGTTCGAGGGGCGGGACCGCGCGACAGGAGAATTCAAATGGACCGCAACCCGTGTGGATCTTATCTTCGGTTCAAATTCCCAGCTCAGGGCCATTGCGGAAGTTTATGCCAGTGACGACTGCCGGGAGAAATTCATGCGGGACTTCGTTGCGGCCTGGAATAAGGTGATGAACGCGGATCGCTTCGACCTGGCGTAGGGGTTCTTATTAAGATAATTGCTCGATTTAATCTATATTTAGAACAAAACTGGCTCTTCATAGACTTTTAGAGCCAGTTTTTTTGTAATATAGTGCGGATGGGACATACACGGTCCATTCTTATCATCTAACAGTTATGTTATTTAGCAGTTTTGATCATCTGCCCGCCAAAAATGAATAAACAGGTCTATTTAGGATAACCCACTCCACGGGCAAGCTGGTAGTTGATATATTGATTTAGGCTGATATTTTCTTCCCTGGCCTTTTCTGACAATATCCGGTGCAGGGATTTTGGCATACGGATTCTCAGTTGGCCGGAAAAGTCACCGCCTGGGGGCTCCGGTACCGGGCGCGCAAGTTCCAAACAGGTTTCGAGCCAGCATTTTTTTGCGTCGTTAATATTAAGGATAGCCCCCTCCGGCGTTTCACCATCGGATATACAACCTGGAAGCAGCGGTATTTCAGCAAACCAACCGCCTCCTTCTTCAGTGGTGAGTTTTTTTATTTTGATTTCATAGTTTAGGTTAAGATAATAATCCAGATCTTTCACTTTTTTTCCCCTTCTTTTAAGCCTTCAATCATATTCAGGACCTGTCTTACATAGATCGCCTTGATTGGCCTGGTTTTTGGGATTGAGATTGTATCAGGAATTTCCTTATGGTAATAGACATAGTGGCTGGAACCCTTACCCGGTTGCCTGCATTTAAAACCATACTGCTTGAGCGCCTTGTCCAGTTCATTAAAGTCAACGTCCTGCGGATTGTGCGCTATTCTAGCATATAGCTTGTTGAATTTGGTCAACAAAACCACCGCCTCTAATTATGGTATCACATGTGGAACCATCCATCAAGAGGACGATTTAATTAGGACTATAAAGACATCTGTTACCGCCTCGTGATTAGCTCACGGGCGGGCGGCCATGAAAATGACCTAAAAGCCATCTTGATTAAATGGTGATCATGTTTCTTGCTCCTGCCTGGGCACCAGATTTTTGACCTTGTCTTTTATCAGCCTGCCGTCTCCGGCCAGTTCCTCGGCCACAAAGATAAAAGTGATGATGTCCTTGATGCCGGCCTTTTTCATCACCGCTTCCATATTCTCGGCGCTGCCCAGCTTTATTACCGCCCGGTAAACGGATTCCTTCTTATCATCAATGAACCGGCCTGTTTCTTCCAGGAATTTGTTGGTGCGGCATACGGTCCCGTCAATTCTTTTAAAATAACCCCGCTTAATCAGTTCGTCCAGGTTTTCGTCACCCTCGCCGGCAAACATCAGCAATTTAAAAAACGATTCGTCCATGCTTATGATCATCCCTTTCTTGAGGCTTTACCGTCTATTTACCCCAAACCATTCGTCACTAAACAACATCTTTCCTTTTTATGATGACGACATTCAATGAAACAAAGGGACGTTCCTTTTGTTTCATTGGTGGTGCGGGGATGTGTTGGTGTTTTAGCGGGGGCTGTTGGTGG
>CAYMJG010000017.1:0-36105 GCA_964390855.1 uncultured Eubacteriales bacterium
GGTACAGTCCAGTACCAGCGGGCAGTCCAGGCTCATCTGCAGCTGCCGCACCCCTGCCGGCAGCAGCTCTGTTTCATCCCCGCCGGCGAGTCCGGTGTTGAGGTCCAGCAGCAGGGCGCCGGCGTCCAACTGGAGCGCCCCTTCCTCAGTCACAAAACCCCAATTTTGCTGCTTCAAGGCCTGTGCCACAGCCTTGCGGGCAGTAGGGTTAATTCTTTCGCCGATTAAAACCGGCAGCTCACCGGCGCCGATAGTTGCAGCCCGGCTGCGGCTGGCCAACCGTGTGGTTTGCGGTCCAGTCTGTTCCGGCCGGGGAGCGGGTTGCCGTGTTGTTAAAGCCTCCCCCATCGCCTTGATATGGTCGGGCGTGCTGCCGCAGCAGGCGCCAAGCAGATTAACACCCAGCGCCCGAAAAGGCTCGGCGAAACGGGCCATATCCTGGGGCGTTTCCTTAAAGACTGTTTCCCCGTTAATGAGCACGGGCATACCGGCGTTGGGCTCCACCAGCAGGGGCAGCCGCGTGGACTGCCGGTATTCCTCCATCACCGCCAGAAGCTCGGCGGCGCCGGTGGAGCAGTTGGCGCCGATGCAGTCGGCGCCCAGCGCTTCCAGTACAATGGCGGCAATTTGCGGGCTGGTCCCGGTAAGGGTCCTCCCCTTGGTATAAGTCAGGGAGCAGGCTACCGGCAGCCTGGTATATTTCTTGGCCGCAAAAAGGGCCGCACGTATCTCACCCAGATCGGAGAAGGTCTCCAGAAAAATAAAATCCACCCCGCCGGCCTCCAGGGCCCGGGCCTGCCTGCCAAAGACCTCCACCAACTCTATCCATGGGAGGGTCCCCAAGGGGGCCGGAAATTGCCCGGCCGGCCCGATAATACCGGCCACAAAAGCCCTATCCCGCGCCACCTCACGCACCAGTTGAGCCGCAGTTCTATTTACCTCTTCCACACGGTGGGCCGCACCGTATTCCTTGAGCTTTAGCGCAGAGGCGCCGAAGGTGTTTGTCTGCAGCACCTGGGACCCCGCCGCGAGGTATGCCCGGCTCACCTCCTGCACCGCCCGGGGATGCGAAAGTGTCCAGAGCTCCGGGTTTTCCCCCGGCGGCAGCCCCCGCTCAACTAGCATGGTGCCCATAGCGCCGTCCCCCAGCAGGACTTGTTTTTGCAAGGCGGCAATAAAATCAGCCATCCAACGACCCCCCGACACCCAACGGTTAGATTTCCCCCTCCAGCAATGTTCCCTTGAGGTTTGCCCCCTTCAGAATTGTATCCCTGATAGTAGCCCGGTGCAAATCCGACCCGCTCAGATCCGCCTCACTTAGATCCGCCCCGGCAAAATGCGTGCTGACTAATTTTGCCCCACTGAGGTTTGCCCCGCAAAGACTGGCCCTGCTGAGGTTGGCTTCAGTGAGGTTCGCCCCGCTGAGATTGGCCCCACTTAGATCCGCCTCACTTAGATCCGCCTCACCGAGATCCGCCCCGCTGAGGTTTGCCCCTTTGAGATCGGCGCCACTGAGGTTGGCACTATAGAGTAACGCCCCAGCAAGATCCGCCATACCCAGATCCGCCATGCAAAGATATGCCATGCTAAGATCCGCCTTGCTCAGATCCGCCCTGCTGAGTTTCACCCCGGCGGGAAGAAATAAATTACTCAGATCAATATCCGTATTTGCGGTGCGCCTCCATTTATTCCAGGCATCCGCCCCTTCGCGCAGAATAGCAAGCTGCTCATTATTAGCCATACACAATCCCTCCATTTTAATTAATTTTACTATAAAAAAGATTTTTTTTTAAGAGGGCCGCTTTTAATTGTGTATCCTTAACCCAAGGATTGCACTAGAGTTGGGGATTGCTACCCACACAGGCTGTCGTACCCCCCTAAAAGGTTTTGCAAGAGTCAAATTAAATTTAATTGTAATATCTTAACGGGAAGGAGATGCCAAGGAAATTTGTAGAATTGCTATAAAATATGTCCCTGCCATCTGATAACGGTTTATTTCATAGCCGCAAAAATGGTAGAATAATTGTAGAATAATCATTCCAGATCTTTTTCATACGGGAGTGAAGACATGCAATATAGGACACTGGGAAATACAGGGTTAAAGGTTTCCGTAGTCGGGTTCGGCGGCATACCGATCCAGCGGGTACCCTCCGCCGAAGCCGGCGCTATTGTTAACAAAGCCCTGGATCTGGGCATTAATTTTTTTGACACCGCCCGGGGTTACACGGACAGCGAGGAAAAGCTGGGCGCGGTCCTTAAGCTGAGAAGAGAAAAGGTCGTCGTGGCAACCAAATCAATGGCCAGGACCAAAGAAGGAATGGCCGCGGACATCAGGAAAAGCCTGGACACCATGGGCCTGGAATACATCGACCTATACCAACTGCACAACGTCAAGAGCAGAGGGGAACTGGACGCGGTTTTGGACAAAAACGGCGCTTTATCCGCCCTGGTCGAGGCAAAAAAGGCAGGCTTGATTGGACATATCGGCGTCACCGGACACCTTAAGGACTTCTTAATGGAAACACTGCGGGTGGCGGAAATAGAAACCATCCAATTCCCTTTCAACGCGGTGGAAACAGTAGGTGTGCCGGCGCTGCTGGAAAAGGCCGCTGAAAAAGGAATGGGCGTCATCGTGATGAAGCCGCTGGCCGGGGGCGCCTTGCGAAACGGCAGCCTGGCCCTGCGCTATATTCTGGCGCATGCTGTAACAACGGCAATACCCGGTATGGACTGCCTGGAACAGGTGGAGGAAAACGCCGCGGTGGGCGGCGCCCCGCTGCCCCTGACCATAGATGAGAAAAAAATGCTGGACGAGGAAACAAAAACCCTGGGCGGTGAGTTCTGCAGGCGCTGTGAATACTGCAAACCCTGCAGCCAGGGGATCGACATCCCCGGGGTATTTTTGATGGATGGTTATTACACCAGGTACAATTTGCAGGATTGGGCCAGGGATCGCTATCAGAGCACGAAAATAAAAGCAGACGCCTGCATCGAGTGCGGCGAATGCGAAGAAAGGTGCCCCTACAACCTGCCCATCCGGCGGATGCTGGCCGATGCGGCGGCCCGTCTTTCCTAATTATCGGTTAAACTCCAGGCGCCATCTATGTAAAGCCTGGCGTTGTATCAAATCCGTTCAAAAAAAGAAACAAAAAGAGCTACCAGTGGCTGATGCGGCAATATGACAACCTCCAACATGGCCGTTCTTGCTGCCAACCCGGCCGATGCCGTTATTTTTAACATCTCCCACCTGCTTTCCAACCCGGCCTGACACCGCCACCGTTACGCCTTTTACTCCCCGCATCTAGACAGCAGGGCGTTCCATCTTTTGTCCACCTCGGCCTGAAAGCGCTCTATCAGCTGTTCGTTTCCTTTTTTGAACAGATGCTTGAACCGGCCCTGTATCTTCAAAAAATCCTCCACTGGCAGCTTGTTTTTCGGCTTGTAGTTCAGCACCCATTTACCCTCTATTACTTCAAATAAAGGCCAGTAGCAGGTATCAATGGCCAACCGGCATATTTCCATGATGTTTTCCGTTTCATATATCCACCCGCGGGGGCAGGGCGCCATTACATTCAGGAAAGCCGCGCCGGGTGTATAGATGGCCCTGGCCGCCTTTTCATGCAAGTCCCGTAAATTTTTAAATAATGTCGTCTGGGCCACATAAGGAACATTGTGTTCCGCAATAATAGCCGCCAGGTCCTTCCTGTACTGCGGCTTACCGTTTGACACCGTACCCACCGGCGATGTTGTTGTGTCGGCATACAGCGGGGTTGCCGAAGAACGCTGGATGCCGGTATTCATATAGGCGCCGTTGTCATAGCAGACGTAAACCATGTCATGGTTTCTCTCCATTGCCGCTGAAAGCGACTGCAGTCCGATATCATAGGTGCCGCCGTCACCGCCGAAAGCAATAAATTTATAGACGCCGTCAACCTTGCCCTTTTTTCTTAATACTTCATAAGCAGCCTGCACACCGCTGCAGGTTGCCGCAGCGTTTTCAAAGGTGTTGTGGATAAAAGAATCCTGCCATGCCGTATGCGGGTACATAAAGGTGGATACCTCTAAACAAGATGTGGCGCAGGTGATCACCGCTTGATCCTGATCACGCAGGCCGCGCAATACGTTTCTGGCCGCGATTGTGCCGCCGCAGCCCGCGCACATCCTGTGTCCGGGCGCGAGGCGTTCCTTTTTGTTCATAACTTCCTTGAAATTGTATGCCATTTTCCCAATCCCCTTATTCCCTTAGTGACAAATACCGGTATATTTCACCCGCATCATTTGTTTGATCAATTTCAATCAGGTCTTCATAAACAGAGGCAATGTCCCCCACCGTAACGTCCCTGCCGCCCAGGCCATAGACATAGTTTATCACCACGGGCGCCGGCCGGGCATTATAAAGGGCGCTCTTTATTTCCGCCCCCAGGGGGCCGCACTGGCCGTTGAAGCTTTCCGTCCGATCCATGCAGGCGATCACCCTGGCGTTCCGCAAAGCCGCCGCAATTTCTTCCCCTGGAAAAGGCCGGAAGAGCCTGATTTTTAGCAAGCCGACCTTTTTGCCTTCAACTCTAAGCTGATCCACGGCATCTTTGGCTGTCCCGGCGGCGGAGCCGATAATCACCATCGCGTAGTCGGCGCCCGCCAGCTTGTACTCCTCAAACAGTCCATATTCCCTGCCGCTTAAAGCAGCAAATTCCTTGGCCACATCCAGGGTAACCTGCCTGGCGTTTTTCAGCGCTTCCAACTGCGCTCTTTTTGCTTCCATGCAATAGGCGGAAGCGGCATATGGACCTATAGCCAGAGGCTGCCTGCTGTTGAGCAAATAGCTCTCCGGGCAATAATCGCCGACAAATTCCTTTACCTCCCCGTCTTCCAACAATTCTATATTTTCCACGGCAGCGCTGGTAATAAAACCGTCCTGACAAATCATAACCGGCAGTCTGACACTGGGATGCTCCGCTATTCTGTACGCCTGGACAAAATTGTCATAAGCCTCCTGATTATTCTCGGAGTATATCTGAATCCAGCCCGAATCTCTGGCGCCCATCGAATCGGAATGGTCGCAGTTAATGTTAATCGGTCCGGACAAAGTCCTGTTTACTAAAGCCATGGCGATAGGCAGCCTGTTGGAGGCGGCCACATAGAGCACCTCCCACATTAAAGCCAGCCCGCAGGAGGAAGTGGCGGTAAGTGATCTTGCCCCCGCGGCCTGGGCGCCTATCGCAGCGGACATGGCGCTGTGCTCGCTTTCCACAGGAATAAATGCGGTATCCACTTGGCCGTTGGCCGCAAAGGTAGAAAAAATGTGGGGAATTTCTGTTGATGGGGTAATCGGGAACGCGGACATTACATCGGGGTTAATTTGCCTCATGGCATTGGCAACAGCCTCGTTACCTGATAATTTTTCTCTGATTGACATTTATCTTTCCCCCATTTTCATTACAATGGCGCCAGACGGGCATACCCTGGCACAAATCCCACACCCTTTGCAGTGCGTAAAATCGAAGTCCCCTCTTTGATAATTATCTACAGGTATGGAGCTGTCGGGGCAAACAGGCGCGCAAAGCAAACATTGCCGGCATTTTTCTTCTATAAATACCGGCGTATTCACCCGCCAGTCCCCTGTATTGAACAGTCGGGAATTTCCGGCGGCCTCAATCTTGCAACCCTCTGTAATATCCTGCCAGGATATAGTTTCCGTTATTTTATTAACATCTATCGCCATTTGATTAACTAACCTCCTGTAAAGTCAACCTTAAAGCCTTCATATTCCCTTCAACAACCGCTGGTTTACCCGCAAATTTATGTTCCAGGGATTGCCGCATCTCGCTTATGAAGGCTTCATCGGACATCACGCCGCTAACCTTGACAATGGCGGCCAGCATCGGGGAATTAGGCAAGTATCTGCCCAAAGATTCCATAGAAATTCTCCTGGCGTCGATGGTATATACCCGTCCTTCATAGCCGTTTAAATGTTTTTCAATTTCTTTTTTATTCCTGGCGGTATTGACGATTAAAGCGCCGGCGCTGCTCAGCCCTTTTGTCACATCAACAGTTTCAAACAAGGTTTCGTCAACCACCACAACGTAATCCGGTTCATAGATGTTGGAATGGATCCTGATTTTATTGTCACTGATCCTGTTGTACGCTGTGATCGGCGCCCCCATTCTTTCCGGGCCATACTCCGGAAAGCCCTGCACATATTTACCCGTACTAAAAACAACATCCGCCAGTAGTAAAGCGGCTGTTTTGGCGCCCTGACCGCCCCGGCCGTGCCATCTGATTTGAATAAGATCCTTCACCAAAACCACTCCTTTGGGAAACGCTCCTATTGCTAAAAATAACCTTCTTTACGGATAACTTATAACATTATATATTATTTTCAAGATTCCCACTATAAAAATTTATCATAATATTTAATTAATTCTTCTCATGAGAGTGTCTGGCAGACTTTATTCTTTGGGACAATCACTGTTTAACTTATAAATTAAAGATACAATATCGGCCGGCAAAGGGGCCTCCAGCCGCATCCGCTTCTTTGTGACAGGATGGTTAAACTCCAGGCGCCAACTATGCAGGGCCTGGCGTTGTATCAAATCCAGACTACCGCCGTAAAGTTCATCACCCATTATGGGATGGCCGAAATGTTTCATATGAACCCTTATTTGGTGGGTGCGGCCCGTTTCCAGGCGCAATTTGACCAGGCTGCCGCCGCTGAAACGCCTGATTACGGTAAAATGGGTGATCGCCGCTTTACCCCCGGCTGTTACCCCAAAAACAAGTGAACCATCATAGGGCCGGCCGATAGGAAAATCAATTATTCCAGAATCCATAGCTACCCTGTCGTGCGCCACCGCCAGGTATTCCCTCCGGCACATGCTGTTTTTCATCTGCTCGGAAAGCTGATGGCAAATGTAGCTGCTTTTGGCGATTAAGATAACTCCGGAAGTATCCCTGTCCAACCGGCTGATCGATCTGAATTTGCTGTTGCGTCCCTGTAGCTGCCAATGGTAAATGACGCCGTTAGCCAGGGTATTCAGAACATGGTATGAAAGCGGGTGTACCAGCATATTGGCCGGCTTGTTCACCGCCAGGACGTGCTCGTCCTCAAAGAGAATATCCAACGGCATTTCCTGGGGTATTACCGGTTGCTGGTCATCATCATGAAAATTTACCCGTATTATATCGCCTTCCTTCACCAGCTCATTTAAACGAACTGTTTTATCGTTCACCATAAGCCCGGCGCAGCGTTTAATCCTTCTTATTTCACTACGGGAAAATTTCAGATGGTTTCTGAGCACCTGAAAGACCCTTAGATTATCATTGTCGTTTGTTACCCTGTACAGGATTTGTGTATTAGTTGACTCCATATAGTCATCATATCATTTAGCTGTATTTTTAGGAAACTTGGCCATCTTGCCGGGAGTACTCAAAATAGCATTACAAGGTGGTGAAGGTTCCATGTCTGCTCGAAAAATTCCAAATATCCAGGTCGAAAAGTTATCCCCTCAACTTGAAGATCTTGCGAAGGGTTTTCCCAAAGTTACCGCAGCCTACCTTTTTGGCTCCCGGGCCTCCGGACGCCCGACCCCTTTGAGCGATGTGGACGTTGGGATACTGATGGATGGCGACCTGGCGGACATGGAATCGTTCAGGATCGAAATGAACCTGCTGGGGGAACTTCAAAAAATATTTAAAACAGATAATATCGACCTGGTGGTCTTAAATAAAGCTCCACTGCCCATACAGTAAGTTGGTGTCAGGCACAGCCATCGCCGCCATCGGGCGCCACCATCGAATGGTCTTGCATGTCTCCCTAATCTTGACAATTCCGCAAGCTGAATATATTATTTGCTTAAAGAATTATCACCTTTTTCTAGTTGGAAGAACACCCTTTTCTAGTGGGAATACTGAAACTAAGAACGACGATGGGAGTTGATTATATTGACCGATTATCGTTTTTTAGTAATCATTGAACAAGACGAGGATGGCAAGTATATTGCCTCCGTACCATCTCTCCCAGGTTGTCACACCCAGGCAGACAATCTTAACGAGTTGGAAAAGCGGATTCAAGAAGCTATTAAACTGTATCTTGATGAAAAGAGCGATTTTATACCGGAGCCAGGTAAATTTATAGGCATCCATCAGATTGAGATGCAATCATGACAAAGCTTGCTATTATCTCTCCCGTAGATATGGAGCGGATACTACTTCGCCTCGGTTTCATCCGCCAAAGACAGGTTGGCAGTCATGCCCTCTTTGCTCATCCAAATGGGCGCCGCACTGTTGTTCCCTTTCATAAGGGGGAAGATCTCAGTAGGGGTTTAATCAGAAAAATTCTTCGCGATATAGATATATCACCGGATGAATATGAATACATAAGGCAAAAACTCTAATATACGGAAGTATAAATGGATGTGAGCATCATTTAGTGTACGTTTCCTTGATCACCTGCTGCAATTCTCTTTCAGTTAGAAATGTCTTTCCGTATCCAAACAGCTTTTCAGCCAGCTCCATTAGATCAGCCTCTTTTTGCCTTATATTGAATATCTACTTAGGCGGACTTCTTCAACCAGTCTCTTCACCTTGCCGGATATTTTGGCAACTGCTTCAAGATCGTTGCCGATTTCAGCCGCCAGTTTTTTCAGTTGAACGATTTTTTTCTCCCTGGATGTCATAGAGCCTTTTCCCCTCCCTTAAAGCACGCCCTTTTAACGACGGCTCAGCGGTTTCCAGCAATACCAGGTCTACTCTCAAAGGCTTCGCCATATCCTCAGCGACACCGTAGACTTCGAAAAAAAGTTCCTCCGGTAACCCCATTACAGCCAGGTCAATATCCGAGTCACAGGTAAAATCCCCCCAGGCCAGCGAACCAAAAAGATAAACCTTGCTCACGCCGTAGTTTTTCAATAGTACTTCAGCTATCCGCTGAGCCTTTTTCTCAGCCTGGCGGACAAGCTTCTGTGTCTCTTTTTCTTCCTGTGCAATTTGCTTGATATGCCCGGCCAGATATTTATCAAACTCTTCTTTGGCCATAAAAAGCTGTCCTTTCTTCATCAACCGCAAATTTTCTTTAACTATTCTTCAAAAAGCTGCCGGCTCATGATCACCAAATGACCGATGCCGTTCTTGGTGATAAAAACCGGCTTTTGCTCTTTGATGCATATTTCCTCAATCTCAGGGGTCTTATTCCGCAAATCGGAAACAGGACGAATTACTGGCATGTCGCTTACCTCACTATTAAGTCTTTATCAATATTATATCATAATTTGACAAATCAACATATTTTTAACGTAACCATTGCGTATCGGGGAAACGGTAAAAATCACGGAAACCGCTTGGGAAATGCTCATTTCTCATTTCAAAGATTCATAAGCTGCTGTTCGGCAAGCGCTATATGGCGCTTTATCAGATACAGGAAAACACTGTCTATGTGACAGCCGTTATGGATTCCCGGCATGATTACGTTTGGCTGCTGTAAATTCCGGGACAGGCCAGCCCAAGGCGTCACCAATAGCTCCACCAATAAGACAACCTCTAAAAAATTCTTGATTTCTTTTCATCGCGTCTCCTTCTATTTCGTCTCCCGACATCATGGAATTCCATGCCGCCGATTTTTTTCAGCTATTCCTAACCCGCCGTCTGCCTGCCGGGGCATAATAGTTCCAGGAATTTTCCACAATACCATTGTATTGGTGGGCGTTTCACGCCAATAATAATTTTTGCCGCGTGTAGTGTATCATAAACGGCGGAGCCTTGCGCTAAGAATTCCGGGTTTGATGCTACTTCTACCCTAACATCCTAATAACCAGCGAGTTATCTCTGGTAAACGCCAAGGTAGATATCCCTGTGTGATCATTCATCCCACTTTTTTCAATGCTAGCCTATTTGGGCGGGAGGCCAATGTTTTTATGGACCTGTTTATCATATGCACCGTCAACCAAGGCTTAAAGCATCATTGATGTCGCTTCATAATGAGACCGGCCAATGCCAACAGCAATAGTACAAGGTGTACAGCCGAGCAGCTTAGTACCTTCAGTTGACCATGAAACAATATCATCCATCACGGTGTCCATGTTATGTTTATGAAATACACGATATGTTTTTGCCCTAATAGCAGGGCCTCCGCCAAACGTCATGATATGTAGTCTGATCTTATCCTCTTCTATCGGGCGGATAAGAATCGGTGCGGCGTCAAGGGCGCCAGGGTCGTCGTCCAGTCCGGTTGAAACGAAACTGTTCGAGGATACACTTTCCGCGGCCATGGTTACTTTGTACTTTTAGCGAATTTTCGGAATTGTTTTCCGTTGTGTGGGGGTCGTACCCCTTCGGGAGGGGGGGCAGTTTTGGCCCCCCTTCCGCCAAGCATTAGCCACAGCCTTGGCATAATTAGGACGAAGTTGCTTTTTAGTGGATGCTTGGCGACTTCTATTTAAATAAAGGGTTCATACATATTTCTATGAATATGTATTGACAAATTAAAAGCGAATTAAATATAATTGTCCTGACAACTATATTAAGCGGGGGGAAATTCAAATTTAAGAAACGGGGGAAATTTGATGAAAAAGAACAAGATACTTTTAGGTGTCATTTTTCTTATTACTGTATTATGCTGGCTGTTTGCAAAGCCAATTCAGCCAATTTCTTCAGCTGCACATTTTTCGCAATTAGCGGGGGCTTTATCGCTCGCAGGATTCGCTTACGTGAATTTTATAACGACAAGACATCATTTGGCAGACCACCTTTTTGACGGGTTGGATAAGGCTTATGCTTACCATAAATGGGTGAGTATTATTTCCATCGTCCTGGTTATTGTGCATATTGGCGTAGTCGCCGGGAGTGACGGTTTAATCAGCACCAGAGGAGTTGTTAATCCGGAAGATTCTTATGGCTTGCTAGGCTGGCCAAGTTTGATATTATTTCTGGCGTTGGTTTTGATTGCCGCCTTAGCGAAGAAATTAAATTATCAAGCATGGAAGTACATTCATAAATTGATGGTTCTGCCCTATTTAATCGGCCTGGTACACTACTACAAGTGTTCCGATTACGCTGTTTTCTCCTTAACACCCTTCAGCATATGGTTAAACCTTATCAATTTGATTGGCGTGATATCAGCTTTTTACAGCGTGTTTCTTTATGAAAGAACGGCCTACCCGTATCGTTACATAATCTCCCAGATAAAATCCGTCGCCAAAGATACTCTTGAGATAACCGGAAATACGTTAACGAAAGACCTGAAATTTTATCCGGGCCAGTTTACTTTTCTAAAATTCCGGGACAAAAGAATAAAATTTCCTTCCCATCCTTTTACCATAAGTCAAGCGTCCCAAAATGGGAAAATTCAATTCACTATTAAAAGCCTGGGCGATCATACGGCTAAATTGGTAAACAAGGTGAAAATTGGCGACGAATTTGCCGTTACAAAGCCCCATGGTATGTTTAATTATTCCAGGGGCGGTAGACATCAAATCTGGATTGCCGGGGGAATAGGGATTACGCCATTCAGGAGTTTTTACCAAGCGGGTATCCCCGCGGAATTTTCCATCGACTTCTTCTACGCTTATAACAATGAAGAAGAAAGCCCTTATCTCGAAGAAATAAATACTTTGAATCAGGACAACCTGCGGCTGTATTTGATAGATTATACGGAAAAAGGATTTTTGACAGCGGATAAAATAAAGGACTGCGTCAACCCGGGAAACCCGGTCGACATTTATTTTTGCGGGCCCAAACCCATGCGGCAGAATTTAAAAAAGAACCTAAAAACCAGCGGTTTAAATATTTTAAATTTTCATTTTGAAGAATTCAAATTTAAATAGTGACAATTGAAAACCCGATCCTTACAATAAGGAAACAATCAGCAAAGTGTTGCAAACTGAAGTTGAAAAATCCTTTGTTTAAGCTACAGCCGCTTATTAAATTTCAATCGGGTTGCTCGTCCACCAATACAGCACATACTGAGCTAACTGTATAATCATTATTAAATCCTGTTAATGCTGTCAAATCGTTTAATAAATAGCCCCCACCCGCAGGGATGGAGGCCTTGATGCGCAAACTGCCGTATTCTTTAATCCCTAAGCTGGCATTACCCAGATCATGTCAGGGAATAATGGATTTAACAGCCTCGATTAGCTTGTTTTCGTCCGGCATGTAGAACTTCTCCAGCGGCGGGCTGAAAGGGACCGGTATGTCCGGCCCGGTCACCCTTTTTACCGGGGCTTTCAGGTAACTGAAGGCTTCATCCGCCGCCAGGGCGGCGATCTCACCGCCAAAACCACCGGTCCGTGTGGCCTCGTGCAGGATAACCAGCCGCCCCGTTTTCTGCACGGACTTGATCACGGCTTCCTTATCCAGGGGGACAAGGGTCCGCAAGTCCAAAATTTCCGCCTCTATGCCATCTTTGCTCAGTGCCGCGGCGGCTTTGAAAGCGACGCCCAGCATCTTGGACCAGGTCACCACAGTCACGTCGCGCCCCGGCCTCTTGATGTCCGCGGCGCCGATGGGGACGGTGTAATCACCTTCCGGCACGGGCGTGGGGAAAAAGTAGAGCCCCATATCTTCAATGAAAACCACCGGGTTGTCATCGCGGATGGCTGATTTTAAAAGGCCCTTGGCGTCGGCGGCGGTGCCGGGCATGACGACTTTCAGCCCCGGGCAATGCGCGGCCCAGGCTTCAAGGTTGTGCGAGTGCTGGCAGCCGGCGCCGCCGCCGGTCCCGGTCTTGACCCTGACCACCAGGGGAAAGGAGCTTTTGCCGCCGGACAGGTAGCGAAGCTTGGCTGCGTGGTTGACAATCTGATCGGAAGCGAGAGTAAAAAAGGGGTTGAACATTATCTCCACCACCGGGCGCAGGCCCAAAACAGAAGCCCCCACCGCCAACCCCGCTATTGCCGCCTCGGAAACAGGGGTGTCTTTCACCCTGGCCGGGCCGAATTCCCTCAGGAGCCCGAAGGTCGGCATTATTGGGGACTCGTGGATGCTCACTCCTATACCTTCGCCGGCAATGAAAACGTTTTCATCCCTGCGCATTTCTTCGGCCAGCGCCTGCTGCACCGCTTGACCCATTGTTATCTGCTGCATGGCTGTTCTCCTTTCCTAAACGAAGACGTCGTCCAGCGCTTCCAGGGGATCCGGCAGGGGGCTTTCCTCCGCGAAGCGAACGGCGTCCTCCACAATTATGGCTATTGAATCATCCAAAGCTGTTATGTCCTCCCTTGATATAACACCTTCCGATAGCAGTTCGTTTTCTATTTTCTTGATCGGGCAGCGCTCCATCCACATGGCTATCTCGTCTTTTGGCTGGTAGGCCTGCTGGTCAAACTCGCCATGGCCGCGCCAGCGGTAGGTCTTGCATTCAATTAAAGTCGGCCCGCCGCCGTCCAGGCAGCGCCGCCTGGCTTCGGCCACAACACTAAGAACAGCTGCCGCGTCATTGCCGTCGACCACCACTCCCGGCATCCCGTAGCCCTGGGCGCGCAGCGCTATATCCTTGGCTTTGGTGTGCTCCTCCATGCGCTGGGCGCCTGAGTACACGTTGTTTTCACAGACGAAGATCACCGGCAGGCCCCAAAGCGCGGCCATGTTCAGGGACTCGTGAAAGCTCCCCTCGTCAGCCGCCCCGTCGCCGAAAAAGCAGACCGTCACCGCGCCGCTTTTCTGGTACTGCTGGGCAAAGGCCGTCCCCACGGCGATAGGGATGCCGCCACCCACGACGGTAGTGGTGCACAGGGCGTTCACTTCCGGCGCCGCGATGTGCAGGGTGCCGCTTTTACCCTTGTTGCAGCCTGTCTTTTTGCCGAAGATCTCCGCCATTACCGGTCCCGGTTCGGCCCCCTTGGCCAACAGGTGCCCATGGCTGCGGTGGTTGCTGATAATCACGTCCTCTTTCTCCAGGGCGCCGCACACACCGGCGGCCACCGCTTCCTGCCCGGTACAGAGGATGACCATGCCCGGCAGTTTTCCTTCGATCTTGCACAACTCGGTAAGCTTCTCTTCAAAACGCCTGATAAAAAGCATGTTCTGGTAAAGCATTAATTTTTTCTGATCCAAACAGCTTCCCCTCCCCGTAGTTATTTTATTGATAAGAGATACGACAGGCGCTACCTTATGCAAAATTACAATCAGGAGTAGATCTCGTTTAAGTCTAGCCATTTTAAAAATTTTATGACTGTATTCAGTTATTTAATCATTACCTCAGGAATACTCATGCCCGGTTCCGCTGTGCCTGCCGTTGACAGAGGGATGCTTTCAACAATACTTCTCAACATAAAGTACGGCACGCTGAAAATAAGGTCCGAATCCTGAAATCCTTTGACCAGATGCCGGCTGGACGGATCAAGGAAATTAACATTAGGCCTGCCGGTGGACAGCGGAAAAGAAATAGATCCCCCGCAAGTTGAACCTGACAATTGGGCTTGAAGGGGAATCCCCGTTTCATATGAAGAGAGGATGACCAGCCTGCTGGCCTGAGCCGGGTTACACAGGAACAACACCAAATCAGGTTTCAGTTCAAATTCATCCAGCGGTCCGATTACAACATATTTGGAGACTCCCATTGGCGGCTGCCCTTGACTTAAAGCCCTGTTGCGGAAAAAGTTAGCGTTACAGGAGCTGAATTTCTCCCCATCGATTAGAAACCTTTTTACCAACGCGGCCCGTTCTGGCGGAAGCGCAGCAAGTCCCAGTGAAGTCATGCCCCCCGGGCAGGTGCAAGTTTCCGCGCTGATGTTGAAGGTGGATCCTTTGCGGGCCGCCTGAAAAATGGCGGCACATGGTACGGCTTTATTGTTTTTGCCATTGGACGCCGGTATGTCACTGAAGGCGACTCCCACGGGGCTGCCGTTTAATCCCAGGACATCTTTTAACCGCCTGGACCATTCCTGCCAAATCACAGCAATCACTCCTCATTTAATTTATTCATAAGTAAATTTTACTGTCGTTCCCGCGGCTTTTTCCACACCTCCATTTCCAGAAAGCTTCCCTCGACATTGTCCTCCATTCCCGAAACATCTTATATGGGGCAGTAAAGGACAGGGTTTCACGATCAACATGTTTTCTCTGGGAAATGTCAAAAAAACCGATAATTCCCTGGGGTTCTCTTCTTCATCTTCTTTGTAGCCAAATATGATAGAATGGCATGCGGCCTCAAAAGAAGCGGCCTCGCTCGCATTTGTTCCACGATTATAATCGGGTTAATCCGTCCAGGAATAATTAAACGCTTTTACCCTAATGCAAATCTACAATATTTTTAAGCCATACAAAATAATCCCCTAATTCTTTAGGATTACCTAGTTTAACTAACAGGTAGTCCTCGATATTTTCTTCCGGGGGAACATGAAAATCCTTTCTGTTTATTAATTTGTTTATCTCTGGAACCAATATTCGACTCACTGTTTTTCTTAATTCCGGGCAATCCAATTGGGATAATACAATGTTAATATATTTTTCCACATCGTTATCGCCCATTATCAATCACCCCCAATTTTATAGGTTATATGCAGAGAGACCAGATTCCGGGCAATCCTGAATTTTGATTAAATTTTATTAGTATTGAAATAATCCTTCTCCGACCAATACTAATTGTTTTGACAAGTATATTTATAAAGAATAACCAGCTACGGTTCTAAATTTTTATAAATCTGATTAAGAACACTTTTCGCCGTCTCTATTTTGTTTTTATCAATGCCTCTTATTGCCTTTTTTAAAGCTTCAAATCCCAGGGGGATCAATATGTTTTTTAATTCCAGACCTTTTGGTGTGAGGAAAATAAGAATAGATCTGTTATCCTCAGGATTAAAATTTTTTGAAATAAGCCCCTTGTTTTCCAATTTGGAAACTATTCTTACTGTTGTAGGCTGGTCCTTGAAGGTCAGTTCGGCTAACTCTTTAGGGGGAATACCGTCTTGCACCCATAAACGATTCAGAACCGCCCACTGCTCTGGGGTTATATCGTAATTTTTAAACCTCTGCAATAAATTATTCTTCATCCTTGTATTGGTACGATTTAAAATGAAACCAAGGCTGTTATCCAGGTCTACCGCCAATTCCGAATCCTCCAAATAGTTGTTATGACAATTATATAATAGAAAAAAAGTAAATTCAATAAACGCCGAAAAATATTTAAACTCATTTAGTGCGAGAGTTTTTTTGCCACCCTGAAAAAAGAGCGCATCTATCGCCTGCCAGTGTATAAGATGAACAGGGCCGAGGTTGCCATTATATCTTTGAATGGATAAAAAGGATATGTTCGAAGTCTTTGACTGTGATAGAATGCTGGAGGAACAAAAGCAGTACGGGGACGAGGTAAAAAAGCGCTGGGGAAATACTGAGGCATACAAGCAGCCGATGACGAAAACCGCGAGGTGCACCAAGAAAAACTGGGAGCTGATAAACGAGGCGCAGATGCAGAACATTAAGGAACTTTGCAGCCTTTACAACGCCAAAGCACCCCATGACGATCCGCGGGTACAGGGAGTAGTCGAGAGGTCAAGGAAATTCATCAGTGATAATTTTAATCAGTGCCCGCCGGAAGCTTTAAGCTGTTTGGAGCAGATGTATGTTACAAACGAAAGGTTTACCGCCTATTACGAGAAATTTGCCTCCGGCCTGGCCGCGTACTATAATGATGCCATTCAATATTATTGCACTAAAAGTAGTTTCGGCCCGTCTTGCATGGTATAAGATCACAGGTTAGCAAATACGTTCCCTTTCTTCTTATAGGAGCGTCCTGCATGCTCTATTCTTTAGGACAATCACAATCGCTGTTTAATTTATGAATTAAAGATGCCATATCGGCCGGCAAAGGGGCCTCCAGCCGCATCCGCTTCTTTGTGACAGGATGGTTAAACTCCAGGCGCCAACTATGCAGGGCCTGGCGTTGTATCAAATCCAGACTACCGCCGTAAAGTTCATCACCCATTATGGGATGGCCGAAATGTTTCATATGAACCCTTATTTGGTGGGTGCGGCCCGTTTCCAGGCGCAATTTGACCAGGCTGCCGCCGCTGAAACGCCTGATTACAGTAAAATGGGTGATCGCCGCTTTACCCCCGGCTGTTACCCCAAAAACAAGTAAACCATCATAGGGCCGGCCGATAGGAAAATCAATTATCCCAGAATCCATAGCCAACCCTGCCTGTCCATCAAGAAAAGAAAGAAATGAACAAATGGTTTGGCAATATTGTGTATCGAAAGGTATAATATAACCAAACACCAAAACAGATTGAGAGGATTAAAATGTCTGTCATCAGAAGCAAGTTAATTGAAATGCTTAAAGAGTTACCCGAAGAAAAAATTGCTATTATTCTCAACTTTACACAAAAGATAATAAGCAACGAAAAAGAATATGACAACAAAGAACTTTCCCTACAAGAGTTTGAGATGATTCGATCTTCGGAAAAGGAATATGAAAATGGGGAGTACGTCTGCTGGAGAGACGTAAAGCGTTCCAGTGTTTAAAGCCAGGTTCTCTAAAACGGTAGGGAAATATTATATTTCTCTTCAAGACAGAAAACTTGTTCGTGATATAGACAAGTGTATCGATCAGTTGGAAAATAATCCGTTCAGCGGTAGAGGTATTAAAAAAATGAAGGGCGAATTTAAAGGATACTACAGAATAACTACGGATGGCTATAGGATTATCTACAGGGTAGAAAAAGACAACATGACAATTAGCGTTGTTTCAATAGGGCCAAGAGGTGACGTTTATAAGTGATACCTGACAAGCTGAAGGGCAACATTAAACAGGATTGATTCCCGAATTGAAACCTGGTTATGAGCATTCTTTTGTGTAAACGGAATAACCATCCAAATCTTGCTAATACTACAGTAGCATAAACGGGGCAACGCTTTCGGAGCGACCCCACTCTTGCTGCAGCTTATACGGTATTTTTGATGGACGGTTATTATACCAGGTACAATTTGCAGGATTGGGCCAGGGACCGCTACCGGGGCATGCAAACCAAAGTGGACGCCTGCATCGAGTGCGGCGAATGTGAAGAAAGGCGCCCCTACAACTTGCCCGCCCGGCGGGTGCCGGCTGATGCGGGCGCCTGCCTTTTCTGAGACTTACGCCTGATGTCAAAACAGCTGGATACCAGCACCCCGAGGATTACCACAGCGCCGGCCGCCAATTGGCCGGCGTTTACCCGTTCCCCGAGGAAAAGCACCGCACAGATAACGGAAAACACCGGCACCAGGTTGATGAAAAGGCCGGCTTCCGAGGCGTCATAGTACAAAAGGGCATAGTTCCAAAGAAATATGGGCAGCGCCATTGCCGCAACACCAAGGTAGAGCACATTGGCCACTGTCAGCCAGCTTAACGCGTCATTAAACCCGCGCAATTCCACAACCGTAAAAGGCAGCAAAAACAACAGGCCGAAAAAAAAGGTGCCCAACGTGACCGTCACCGGGCTGATGGTCAGGTTAAAACGCTTGCCCAGTATGGTATAGGCGCCCCACGCCAGTGAGCTGCCCAGCATTAGCAGGTTGCCCAGTACCGGGCGGCTGCCCCCCTGGACCCCGCCGCCCAAAAAAACCAGCCCCGCCACGCCGGCAATAGCCAGTATTATGCCTATTGCACGGTAGGTGTTGACGCGCTCCCCTAAAAAGATAATTGAAAAAATGGCTATAATTATCGGTATGCTGCCCTGGATTAAAGAGCCGGCGGAAGCGCTGGTATAATACAGCCCCCAATTCTGTAACGATAAATAGAGAAAGGATCCGCTAAAACCCAGCAAGGCCAGCGACCCCCAGGGAATCCGTTGGCGGCGGCCGGGATCGCGCAGGAAAAAGGGCAGCAAAACCAGGCAGGCCAGCACATTACGGGTAAAAGCCAGGGTAACCGGCGGCACCTGGCTGATGGCTTGCTTTGTGGAAACATAAGTGGTACCCCAGATTAATACCGCGCCCAGCAGCGCTATTAAGGCGCGCTTTTGTTTTTTATCCGACATGCCGCAGCTCCTGTCATAGAATAGTTCACATACCGGCCCTGAACCGCTCAATGGCCTTTTGCGTGTTTTCCCTGGCGTAATCCACCCAGGCCTTCATTTCTACCCTGGAAATATAACCTAACGTAACAATTTACAATTCTAAAATATAAAAAATGAATATCTCATTACAGGTACCGTGCAAAAATTAGCGAAATAGAAGGTATAAGGATATAACCGGCAAATATTCAAACATATCCTTATTATATACAAGACACCGAAAACCGTCCACAGTGTCGTTTGCAACGCTAAAAATCAGAAAGAAAAGAGAAGCA
The DNA here is from genome assembly GCA_964390855.1 of uncultured Eubacteriales bacterium. Classification (GTDB taxonomy): domain Bacteria; phylum Bacillota; class Desulfotomaculia; order Desulfotomaculales; family Pelotomaculaceae; genus Syntrophopropionicum. The sequence continues at coordinate 19,259 of CAYMJG010000017.1, forward strand.
TGAAGATAAAGTATCTGACGTCAGCCTTCGTGATATTTTTAATTTTCACCGCCAACGCCCGGGCCGCCGCGCCGCCGCCCGCCTATCAGGATATTGAAGGCTCTTTTGCCAGGGAGGCAATTTTACAGTTGACGGAACTGGGTATCACCAGCGGACTGGGACCCAATGAATATGGCCCCGCCCAGAGTATCAGCCGCGGCCATTTTGTTGTGCTTTTGGCCAGGGCGCTGGGTGTGCAGCCTTATTCTCCCGCCGCGGCCACCTTTTCAGATCTGCCTCTTACCGCGCCGGAATCAGGCTATGTGGAGGCCATGTGCAAACTCGACCTGATAGCGGGTGACGAAAACAAATTAATGAGGCCCGGCGATCCGCTCCAACGGCAGGACGCCGCTGTTTTACTGGCCCGGGCGCTGCCGGGGGAAAAGGCAGAGGCGCCTTTGCCGGGCGGCGGATACCTGGATGAAGGCCGGATTGCGCCATATGCTGTGCCAGGCGTAGCTAATGTCACCCGGCAGTCCCTGATGTGCGGCGGCGAAAACCTCTTTCGTCCCCAGGCGGAACTAACCAGGGCGGAAGCCGCCGTAATTGCCGGCCGTTTATTGAAGATCAGAAAAGGACAGGCCCTCACCGCTTTCCCGGTCGTCTCCCCCCGGCGGATGCAAATCACGGCGGGAGAAACCAGGGAAATTGCCCCGGATCACTCCCAGAGCCCCCTGCCCTTTACAACAGTGTACGGGCTGGACGATCCGACCGCCGGCAGCATCTCCCCGACCGGCTCTTTTTCGGCCGGGCCGGCGCCGGGCGCAGCTGCCATCACAGTTAACTCGGGATACAACTCCTACCTGATTCAGGCCAGTGTTGCCGCCGCAGGCAAGCCAAAAAAAACAACGAACGCTGTCATTGCCGCAGCACCCGAAGAGGAGCTTACTCAAGGAGCCGCCTATATAGTGGAAGCACATGCTCCCGATCAGGGTTTCCAGGCGGTGGAAGACAAAAGTTATCCGGGTCCCCCGGAAGGACTCGCCGCCACGGGGGAAACATGGACGGGCTTTTACCGCCAGCAGGGGCGGGATATCCTTGTGGATTTGCAAAAAGCCGCCCCTGTGACAAAAATCTCCCTGGAATTTATGCAGAAAGCCGGCTCCGGTATTTACCTTCCAGCGAAAATGATCTGCTCTTTATCGATAGACGGCAGGGATTGGTATCATCTGGGACAGGTCGGTCACAACATTTCGCCGGCCGATTCGGCAGTTCAAATTAAAAACTTCACTCTGACCTTCCCGCCTGTCACCGCCCGCTACGTCAGGCTCAGTTTTCCGGTGGACGTCTTTGTGTTTGCCCGGAACCTGTCCATTAAAGGAACAACGGACCGGCAGCAAAGGCCGGAAATCCTGGCCCGCGCGGCACAGTCCGGGCTTAGCGCCGACACTTATTTGCAGATCCCGGAGCTCAAGAACATTTTGCTGGTCTATACAGGCAGCCACGGTGAAGCAGGCACATGGACCGAACGGGATTTTTTGCCCATGCTGGCCTACGTGGACAAAAGTTACAGCATAGAGGGCAAAATGTTTGATACCATGCTCTTTCTCCCCTATCCCGACCTGGCCTGCACCGGAGCGGAATGGGACGCTTACGCCGCGGATCTTTTTGCCCCCGGCGCGCAGCTGCCGGCCCTGGAGAATACTATGGCCCGCTTGAATAAAATAGCTGATTACCAGGGAAAAGTAAACGTTATTCTGACCATGCCCTACCCCGACGGGCAACAGGCGCACTTCGGCGCCTTAGAAGAAGGCGGCAGGCCGCTTTGTTTTGACGAAAAGAAAGCAGACGGAATTAAGGCGGCCGGGGATCGCCTGCTGGCAGTACACTGGTTTTACGATAATTTAATGGACAGATGGGAGCAGGCGGGATTTAAATACCTCAACCTGGCCGGCATATACTGGAATAAAGAGAGTATGGACCCGGCCGCAGCCGGCGATGTGGAACTGGTGCAAAAAACGGCCCGGCTGGTGCGCGGCGACAACCTGAAATTTTTCTGGATTCCTTTTTTCGGCGCCCACGGCTATGACCTTTGGCGCAGCTATGGTTTCAACCATGCCTTTTTACAGCCCAACTATTATGCCGGCAGCGCCCCCCCGGATGAGCGTATGGAAAATGCCGCGTTTCTGGCCAAATATTATAATCTCGGCCTGGAGATCGAATGCGATGAAGGCATCCTCCACGCAAACTCTACCTATTACCGCCTGTTTTATAAGCAACTGGCCATAGCAAAACAACTAAACCTGGACAAAGAAGCGTCCTTTGCCTACTACGCCGGTTCAAAAACCCTGCTGGAGGCCTGGCGCAGCGAAAACTACAAAATACGGTCCATTTACGACGATTTATATAAATGGCTCAATGGAACATACAATGCGCCGGCTATTCAATAAGCCGGCGCAACCCCCCTGTATTTTTAGGCGCTGGCCTCAGAAAACTGGCTGTTGTAGAGTTCGGCGTAGAAGCCGGCTGCTGCCAGGAGTTCGTCGTGGGTACCCTGCTCGATGATCGCCCCCTGGTTCATCACCAGGATCAGGTCGGCGTCGCGGATCGTGGAAAGCCGGTGGGCGATCACGAAGCTGGTCCGTCCCTTCATCAGGCTGTTCATCGCCCGCTTGATTAATATCTCTGTCCTGGTATCGATGTTGCTGGTAGCCTCATCCAGGATCAGGATGGCCGGGTCGGCCAGGATCGCCCGGGCAATGGTCAGTAGTTGTTTCTGGCCCTGGGATATGTTGGAAGCCTCTTCATTTAAGATGGTGCCGTAGCCCTCCGGCAGAGCCCTGATAAAGTGATCGGCGTTGGCCGCCCGGGCCGCGCTGATAATCTCTTCTTCGGACGCCCCTTCCCGGCCGTAGGCGATGTTGTCCCTGATGGTACCGTTAAACAGCCAGGTGTCCTGCAGCACCATACCGAACATGGTTCTAAGGTCGCCGCGTTTCATATCTTTGACATCCACGCCGTCAACGGTAATGCGGCCGCCCTGTACCTCGTAAAAGCGCATAATCAGGTTGACCAGGGTAGTCTTGCCCGCCCCGGTCGGGCCGACTATGGCAACGGTGCTGCCGGCCTGGACATCCATGTTCAGGTCCTCCATAAGCGGCTCGTCCTCTTTATAGCCGAATTTTACATGCTCGAACCTCACCCGGCCCCTGGGAATCTCGATTACTGCAGCTCCCTCACGATCGGGGACCTGCTCCTCCTCATCCAGGATCTCGAATACCCGCTCCGCGGAAGCTACCGTGGACTGCAGCACGTTGGCGATATTGGCCACCTGAATGATCGGGTGCGTAAAAGACCTGGTATACTGGATGAAGGCCTGGATATCGCCGATCTCAATTTTCTTGTGCGCCACCAGCAACCCTCCCACGACACAGATCAGGACATAACCGATATTACTGACAAAATTTAAAGCCGGGAAAATAACGCCGGACATGAACTGCGCTTTCCAGCCCACCTGATACAGCCTGTCGTTGATTTCCTTGAATTTGGCAATGGAATCCTCCTCGTGGCCAAATGCCCGGACAATTTTGTGTCCGGCGTACATCTCCTCCACATGACCGTTGATTTCCCCAACGCATTTCTGCTGCGCCGCAAAATATTTCTGCGACCGCTTGGTTACCTGCACGGTGATCAGCATGCTGACGGGCAGCGAGACCAGCGCAATCAATGTCATCAGCGGGCTGATGGTGAGCATCATAATCAGTATGCCGGCAACGGTGATAAAGGATGTGATCAGCTGGACAAGGCTTTGCTGCAGCGTTGTGGCGATATTGTCCATATCGTTCGTGACCCGGCTGAGTATTTCCCCATAGGTGCGCGAATCGAAATATTTAAGCGGCAGCTGGTCCAGCTTATCTTTGACATCGTTACGCATCCGGTACACGGTGTTCTGGGAAACGCCCGACATGATATAACCCATCACGTAGCTGCACAGGGCGCTGATCACGTATAGCGCCACCAGCAAAAGGAGGATTTTCCCAATATAACCGAAGTCAAAACCCGGAATGGGCTGTTTTTTCAGGTTATTGATCACCGCAACCGGCATGTTTTCCTGTATTGCAGTATAAAGCCGCATAAAATAGGCGTACTTGGCCAGCACCCCGTCAGCCAGCTTGGTCGTGGCTTTGCCCATAATTTTTGGGCCCACTATGGAAAAAACAGTACTGGCGACGGCCAGGAAAAACACCGCGATAAACCTGTATTTTTCAGGCTTCAGGTATCCAGTCAGCCTTTTTAAGGTACCCTTGAAATCTTTTGCTTTTTGCACCGGCCCCATCATGTGGCCGCCAGGCCCCCCGGGTCTGCCCGGGCCGCGGCGCATGGGCCCTTGCGTTTTTTGTTCGCTCATTCTGCTTATGCTATCTCCTCTTCCGACAGTTGGGAGGATACAATTTCCCGGTAAACCAGGCATGAATCAATTAATTCCCTGTGTCCGCCCATACCGGCGATCCGCCCCTCGTCCAGCACGATAATCCTGTCCGCGTCCATCACCGTTCCCACCCGCTGGGCGACAATGATTACGGTGGAAGCGGCGGTTTCTTTTCTTAGCGCGGCGCGCAGCCGGGCGTCAGTCTTGAAATCAAGGGCGGAGAAACTATCGTCCAGAATATATATCCCGGGCCGGCGCACCAGGGCGCGGGCGATGGAAAGACGCTGTTTCTGCCCGCCGGACAGGTTTGTCCCCCCCTGGGAAATTACTGAATCGTATCCGTCCTTCATCCCGGCGATGAATTCGCCTGCCTGGGCGATTTCCGCCGCGTGGGCAACCTCCTCGTCGGTCGCGTCAGCCTTGCCGTAACGGATATTTTCCGACACTGTGCCGCTGAACAAGACCGGCGTCTGGGGCACGAAACCAATCTTGGCTCTAAGTTCCTTCTGACTTACCTGCCGCACGTCCAGCCCATCCACCAGCACCGACCCGCTGTCCGCATCGTAGAAGCGGGGGATCAGGTTGATCAGGGTAGATTTACCGGAGCCTGTCCCGCCGATAATGGCGGTAACCTCCCCCGGGCGGGCGGCAAACGATATATTGCTGATCGCGGGCAGTTCGGCGCCGGGATAGCTGAAAGTGACGTCCCGGAACTCCACGAAGCCTTTTTGTCCGCTGCTTACAGCACTTTGCGGCGGGTCCGCTATGCCGGGCGTCATATTCAGCACCTCATTCACCCGCACTGCCGAAGCCTGGGCGCGGGGCACCATGACAAACATCACCGTGACCATAATGATGGAAAACATCACCTGCATGGCGTACTGGATAAAAGCCATCATGTCGCCCACCTGCATCACATTCTGGCTGATGCGGTGTCCGCCGAACCAGATAATAGCGACGGAGGTTAAATTCATAAAAATCATCATCACCGGCTGGACCATGGCCATTATTTTGTTGACCCTGATGGCGTTATCGGTCAAATCACGGTTGGCTGCTTCAAACCGTTTATTCTCGCCGGCCTGCCTGTTGAAAGCGCGGATCACCCTGATGCCGGTGAGGTTTTCACGCAGGACCAGGTTGACTTTGTCCAGCTTGACCTGCATCGCTTTAAACAGGGGCACGATATACGTAGCCAGGGTGGCGATCAGAATCAGCATCATTGGCAGAACCACCGCCAGGATTAAAGTCAGCTGCTTGTCCTTGGAATAGGCCATAATGATCCCGCCCACGCACATAATCGGGGCAAACACCATAAAGCGCAGGCCCATGATTACCAGGGTCTGTATCTGGATAATGTCGTTGGTCGTCCTGGTGATCAGGGAAGCGGTGCCAATCTTATCAAATTCATGCAGGGAATAGCCCTCCACACATGAAAAAACACCATCGCGGATATCCCGCCCGAAGCCCATGCCAATCCTGGCGGCCAGGTAACTGCCTGTAACAGAGCAAAAACTGCTTGCCAGCGCCACTACCAGCATATAGCCGCCATATTTCCAAATGTAACCCGTATTTCCCTTCATCATGCCGTTGTCGACGACTTCCGCCATCAGCGTGGGCAAGTAAAGCTCGGCTATGGACTGGGCAAAAAGGATCAGTACTACCCAGAAAAGACCCCAGAAATACGGCTTTAAAAACCGTAATAATTTTTCCATCTATATCAATCTCCGCTTATTTCAACTAGTTGGCAAGCACCGGCTGATTATCGGTGAGGGCGCTTACATTGGTAACAGCAACCTTCTCACCCTCGCTTAATCCTTCTTGTATCAGGATAAACTGATCATCCCTCAAACCCGCCTTGACCACCCGCTTTTGGACAGTGTCGCCGCTTAATACAAACACACAACTATCCCCGCTGCCCTGCGCCACCGCCGGCGCCGGGACAACAATTCCCCTTGCCTTTACACTAATCAAGGCGCGTGCTGAAAGCCCGGCCATTAAACCGTCATAGTTATCAACGGTAATTTCCAGCGGGAATACCTGTCCGGTGCTGACTGAGATCGGCCCGATGCCGGATATTGTCCCTTTAAGCCGGCTATCCGGGTAGCTGTCAATGGTCACGTCCACTTCCCGGCCGACCGCCAAAAGCGGCAGCAAATCCTGAGAGACAGTGCTTTTAAGCCTCAGGCTGGAAGTGTCGACAATGGAAATCAGCGGGACGTTCGGCGAAACCACCTGGCCAACGTTGATATTCTGAACGGCTACGATCCCGTCTAACGGGCTCTTGACCGTGGCGCTATCAATTTGCGTCTGAATGCCTCTGATGTTGGCCCGGGCGGTGGCAATCGCCGCTTGGGCTTGCGCCTGTGCCGCGCCTGAAGCGTTTTCGTACTGGCTTCTGGCGATATCCAGTTTGTCCGACACGTCGTCCATCTGGCTTTGCGAGACCGCCTCAGACTGGTACAGGACAACGGTCCGGTCATAAAGTTTCTGGGCCGCTTCCAGATTAATACCGGCCAGTTGGGCCTGGCCCGCCGCCGCCACCGCCGCCGCTTCCGCAGATTGCAAGCCAGCTTCCGCCTGGGCCAACTGGCCGTTTAAAGTATCCGTGTCCAGCTGGATGAGGATGTCGCCGGTCTTTACCGCGCCCCCTACACTGGAGCCCAGGCTGATCACTTTACCTGATATTTTGCCGGCTATCTCCACAGTACGGGCCGGCGCCAACACGCCGCTCAGTTCCAGTGTTGTTGCAATTTCTTGATTTGCCGCGGGCGCGACAGTCACTGTTACCGCTCCGCCCCCACTGCGGCCGCCGCAGCCGGCCATGGATAATAAAAAAACTACTGCCACAAGAGACGCCAGGGATATTTTCATTTGCTTGCTCATCTGCAAACCTTCCTTCACTGGTTAATATGAATTTTTACAGTGGCGTTCATGCCCAGCATCAGCGTCAGGTCTTCGGCGCCGGTGAGGGTAATCTTCACTGGTATCAACTGGGTTACCTTGGAGTAAGTACCGCTGGTGTTGAGGGATGGGAACTGGCTGAACGCCGATTGGGTAGCCTGCCCGACGCTCTCGACATAACCTGTGAAGAGTTTGTTGGAATACGCGTCAATTTTGATGTCTACTTCCTGTCCCGGCTTGATCTTGACGATATCAGTCTCCTCAATGTTGGCTTTGATGTATATGTGCGCCGTATCACCTATAACGGCAATTTCCATGCCGGGAGAAACAACCTGGCCGGGAACCACATTGGTCAGGATCACCTTGCCGTCAATCGGGGCTTTAATGTCCGCTTTGGAGATAATGGCGTCAGCTGAACCGGACAGCGCCTGCGGACTAACGGCGGTGCTGGTAACCATCATACTGATGTCCTGCCGGCCCAATACCTGCCCAGCCCTGACATAGTCCCCCTCCTTGACGTCCCAGCTTTTTAATTTTCCGGTTACTTCCGGTGTGAGCGTAATCATATCGGATGTGATCTGAGCGTTTTCCGTAGAAAAATAATTGACGCCCTCATAAATATAGTATGAGATCCCGGCCGTCCCGCCGATAAGGACAATTACCGCCAGTATGATCAGGATTCTTTTCAGGTTTTTCATGCGTTGACCACCTTTTAGGTTTTGATTTCTTTTTAATACTATTAGTTTTATTTTTGCGCTTTTTCAATATTTTTTAGAATCCGCAGGATCCTTTTCAGCAGCCGGCCCAGCTCATCAAGATCTTCACCGGGCAACGCCCCTAATTTTTCCACAAGGTCGCATTTTATTTCAGCAAATAATTCACTGAACATGTTTCTGCCCTGTTCAGTAACCTCAATACGCATAACACGCCGGTCATTTTGGTCCTTATTTTTGGCCAGCAAACCCTGGTTGATTAATTTGTCAACCAGGGGCGTCAGCTGCTGTTTTGATACCTGCATCGCCAGGGCCAGTTCGGACATCGACAGGGAACCCCGGCGGTAAAGGGTGGAAACCGCAATATGCTGCAGGGGGCTCAACTGAGAGCGCGTTTTTTGTTCCAAAGGCCTGAAAAATTTATCCCGCATATAAGACAAAAGCGTAAAAAAACTGCCGGCCACATTTTCTAAATCGCTGATTCCAACACCCCCTGGACATGAATTTAACAACAGAAACAGTATATTATAAACAGGTCTGTTAGTAAATAAATATTTACTATTAATATTATTCTACGGGGAGATAACATAAAACAAGGACATAAAAGGACGTCCCCATATTGCCTCCAAAAAAGAGAACAAAAGAGACGTCCCTATCTTGATTCAACTGACCCGCCAGAACACCCTTTTATTTGCCTGCCAGAACATTACTTAAGGGTTTTCCCCCTACCCCGATGTTGTCATGCTGGTTTTCTTTCAGGTAGACAACAAAAGCATCTTGCGGAATTTTTAGGATATCGCTGGCTACCCTGGTAAACTCCGCAATAAGGCTGTCTTTTTGATTTTTGTCCATTTGGCCAGCCTCCAAGGTAATTACCGGCACCTTTAGCGCCTCCTTTCATATTATTTGGAATATAAATTTTTGCTTAGCGTGATTCAATAATTTGCTTTAGTTTCCCCCACCCCGGCGCAAATATTTCCTGGGGCATCTCAATCAAATTGGGGGAAACCCGGGGTTTGAATTCCATAACCGACAGGACGTCTTTATCCGGATCCAGTCCCGGCGCAATTTCAATCATGGTTAATACCCCGTTTTCCAGAGTAAAAACAGCACGCTCGGTAACATAGAAAACCTTTTGTTTGTTCTTTAGGGAGCTCATGCCGCTAAAGGTAACCTGGGTTACCCGGCGCACATATTTTTTAAGACCGCCCTCTTTAATAATGTGGATCCGGCCGTCTTTTACCTCGTATTCGGCGCCGGTGGTCATGGTTCCGACAAAAACAACCTTTCTGGCTGTTGAGGAGATATTTACATAGCCGCCGGGGCCCGCCACCCTGTCGCCAAACTTGCTGACATTGGTGTTTCCTTCCCGATCTACCTGAGCAGCGCTAAGAAAACATATGTCCAGCCCGCCGCCGTCATAAAAGTCAAACATACTCGGGTGTTCTACTGTGCAAACAGGGTTCCAGGAGGCCGGGAAATTGGGGTTTTTGGCCGGCGCGCCGCCAAAATTGCCCAACTCGGTGGTCAGTGTGAGCATATCTGCTACACCTTCTTCAGCGGCCACCGCGGCCACCCCCTCCGGCATACCGATGCCCAGGTTGACAGAGGCCCAGGGAAACAGTTCCATCGCCGCCCTGCGCGCGATAATTTTGCGCTCATTAAGGAACAGGGAAGGCACATTGCCCAGAGGCGCCTTAACATCGCCGCTAAAGGACGGGTTATGGAAGGTAGCCTTTGTCTGCATATGGTTTTCCGGCTTAGCGACCACGATATAATCCACCAGGGCGCCCGGCACCTTGACAGTCTTCGGGTGCAGGGTACCGGCCACACTAATGTACTGCACCTGGGCGATTACTATACCGCCGCTGTTTTTTGCAGCAGTGGCCAGTTGCAGTGACTCCAGGAACAAACACTCCTGATCCATTGTGAAGTTGCCGTTTTCATCGCAGGTAGTTCCCCTGATTACCGCCACATCAATGGGGAACGGTTTGTAATATAGGTACTCATCCCCTTCAAACTCAATCACCTTGACCATGTCATCCTTCGTGATTTCATTGGCTTTGCCGCCCTCCAGACGGGGATCGACATATGTACCCAGTCCTACTTTGCTAATCACACCAACCCTGCCACCGGCAATTTGCCGCCATAATTGAGTCAATACGCCCTGGGGCAGCAGATGGCATTCTATTTTATTCTCCCTTACCAGCGCACAGTACCTGGGTGATTCACCGATATGTCCGCCAACATGTTTTCGCACCATACCCTCGTGGGCAAAGTGGCTTAGACCTCTTTCCCCATAATCACCGCAGCCGCAACTGTGTGTAATAAATAAATCCCTGGGATGCCCTGTGGTCAGAAAACGTTTCTGCATAGCAATGGCCACTTCCTCGGCAAAACCGCATAAACTCGCTGTGGTCCACGCGACACAGGCGCCGTCCTGTATCAGTTCGGCGGCCTTTTCCGGGCTAATAACTTTGGACATTAGTTCCTTCTCCCATCTTGAGCAGTTTGCGTAAAACATCAGTTCTTTGCCAACAGTAAAAGTATATTATAAAAAAGGTTAATTGAAAATAAATATCTCGCACCGGGGCCCATTGCCGGCGCAATAACTTACCAGGTCTCTGTGTGCATTAATAGGCTAAAGCGATTAATGCACACAGAGCCAAGATTAATACATATTTATGATAGATACGTTATTTCCCTCTTTTTTTGCTGATTTTTGGCTCTGTATATTATATAATATCTCTAGAAACTATTAGAAATAACAATAAATGACTATTAATATCTCATATACGTAATAATTCAATATGAAACTGGGCACTGTCACAACAATTTCAAGGGGATGACATTATGGAAATGCATCAATTGGAATATGTGTTGGCTGTGGCAAAGTACCACAACTTTACACGTGCGGCAGAAGAGGTTAAAACTTCGCAGTCCTCGCTATCACAGCAGATTAGCAAACTTGAGGATGAACTGGGCGCAAGCCTTTTCGTAAGAACAACCCGATCAGTCGAGCTCAGCCCGGCAGGAGCTGAATTTCTAGTTCATGCCGAGCGCATCATGGCGGAAGTGGTTGACGCCCGCCGCTGCGTCTATGGATATGTATCCTTTGAAAAAGGCGACCTCAGGCTAGGCATCATCCCTGTAGCCGGGCATTACCGCATCCCCAACCTTATTTCTTCTTTTAAAAAAAATTTCCCCAGGGTAACACTTAGCCTGTGGGAAAGACAATGCTGCGAACTGCTTGATATGCTTCATAACCACGATATTGACGCGGCTTTTGTCCATCAGCTCTGTGACCATAACAATATCCATTGCATACCCCTGGTAACCGACTACATGGTGATCCTCACCAATAACACCCATCCCCTGGCGAACAAAAAAATAATAGGCCTTGAAGAATTGCAGAATGAGGATTTTATTATCCCCCCTATTACTTCCGGTTATAACCATGATTTCCAAGAAGCCTGCCACAAGGCAAACTTCAAGCCCCGTATAATCTTGACCTGCTCCTCGGTAAAAACAATCATCGGCCTGGTGCGTGAGGGGATCGGCATTGCCGCTTTGCCGTCCGGTGTTTCCTATATGGATTGGGGGTTCGGCACAAAAAATTTGGTTCTTGCACCTAAAATTAATTCTACAATCTACCTGGTCACAAAAAACAAAGATATATTCCCGACACTGCGAGAATTCATCAGGTTTACCGCCCGCTGGAGTAAAAAGCAAACCAACGCTGACTATTTTAAATTCATACCGATTAAGTTAACCATCGCCGGCCGCAAGCTTAAACCCCTGGCTATGGAAATGAACGAATGAGGGGCGCCTTACCGGCCTTGCGTGATCCGTTCCACCTTTTGCCTTTTACATGGCTGATACCAAATTGATCCAACAGTTTCATCACATGGTGGTTGATAATATCCTCTATACTAACCGGATGGTTGTAAAAGGCGGGCATCGGCGGAACTATTCTTGCGCCCATTTTTGCCAGGCGCAGCATGTTTTCCAGGTGAATCTGGCTAAGAGGCGTTTCCCTGGGACATATCACTAGTTTTCTGCCTTCCTTGATCATTACGTCGGCGGATCTGGATATCAAATTTTCACAGTAGCCGTTAGCAATTGAACTTAAGGTTTTCATGCTGCAGGGTACCACGACCATGCCGTCAGTGATATAGGACCCGCTCGAAGTCCTGGCCCCAAGGTTTTTATTGTCATGCACCTCCTGGACCAGGCTTTCTAAATATTCCGGGGAGTATTTTGCCTCCACAATCAGATTTTCCCTGGCCCAGTAACTCATAATCAGATGTGTGTAAACACCCTTTTCCTTCAGAGCCTCCAACAGCCTTACTGCATAAATTGATCCGGTGGCGCCCGTAATTCCCACAACAATTTCCATATTTATTACCTCTAAATTCAAATAATTCCGCTGGCTATGGCCGGCGGGCGGGGAATGCCCCCACCCGCAGCCGGCGGGTTTAAGCACCGCCCATAGCCCTCGCCTGCAACACGCTAGTCCCCTTTACTTCCTGAGAGGAGGGACTGGTGAAAAGACCAGAATTTCATCAACATTCACACCGGCCAACTGGAACCAGGGGTCTCTTTTTTCGGGATCAATCACTTCCGGTTCCTCGGTTGAACGCCACACAAAATTGCAGCGGCTGCATACATAGACTTCCCATGCCTTGCTTCCATCAGGGGCTTGCGCCACCCTGGCGGCGTTATCAGTTAAGCAGCGAACACATTTCATTGTAGAAATCTCCCTTCATGTTTATCTGGCAGCTTTTTGCAAATCCATCAGGATCTTTTGATACGGTTCCGCCTCCGGGATAGCCTCTACCATGCGTACTTCCCTGGCCACTTCAGGGGGCGCCGGGGTAGTCGCGTCGATGATCAGCTTGCTGCCCACGCCTGGCGGTTCAGAACACGGGTCCAGAGGCATCCCCGGTGTGTTGGGAATGACAATGACGTCTTTATGCGGACGTACCCGGGTAGACAGCGCCCACATCACCTGCGTCAGGTTAAAGGGGTCCACATCCCCGTCTACCAGGATAATATTCTTGGCATAGCTGGTGCCGTGCGGGGTGGAAGCCAACCGCATGGCCACCGTCTTGGCATAACAGCCAAAGCGGTTGTCAGTAGCGACTATAATCGTCAAGCCGTGCTGGTAAATAGCATTAACCGCCTTTACTTCCGGCATGGTTTCTTTCAACTGGAAATAAAGTGTGGCGCTGGTATTAAGTCCGATTAAGGTATCATGCTCCGTCCATGGCCGGCCCACATACAGGTTTTCAAATATCGGGTTTTTCCGGGTGGTTACGGTATGCAATTTGATCCGGAACTGGCGCCGGGAACCGGAATAGCTTCCCGGGAATTCACCGAACGGGCCTTCTACGAAACGCTCCCTGGGAACGAATTCGCCTTCCAGCACGACCTCCGTATCGGCCGGGATGTCCAAATCAGCGGTGAGGGCTTTGGTCAGGACTTGGGGCGTCCCCATAAAGGCAGCCGCGTATTTGTATTCGGACTTGTCATACTGCAATGGCGCGCTGGCCATCAGGCTGATTACCGGGTGTACTCCCAGGCAAATCGCCACGGGGAGCGCCACGCCCATTTCTTCCGCCTTGCGCAGGTGGATGCCGCCGTCATGGAATGGCAGCACCTGGATGCCCAGCGTGTCCGGACCCTGCACCTGGATACGGTACAGGCCCACGTTCTGCTTATCCACGCTGCCGGGATCCTCCGGATCTTTGGTAACCACTGACGCCTTGGAAAAATAAAAACCGGCGTCATATTTATTGACCCTGAACAAAGGCAGTATCTCGTAAAGGTTGATATCTTTGGTGATTTTTACTTCCTGGCAGGGAGCGTTCTTAACCCATTTCAGCTCGCCGTCACTGCCGCCGGCCCAGCGCCGGGCAAATTCAAAAAACTGATCCTTGAGTGGGGTGTCCTTGTCCATTCCCAGCATCACGGCATTGTTTGCCCATGTGCCGGAGACGTTCAAAGCCAGGCGCTTGCCCTTATAACCCTTGATATTTTCGAGCAGTACAGCCGGGCCGGTGTTTCCCGCCGCGATATCCACAGCAGCCCGCCCAATACGCCGGATATCCGGCTCAGGCATAACTTCATCAGTATAATGAACCAACTGACCCGCTTTTTCTAATTTCTCTAAAAACCCGCGCAGGCTATTTTCTTCCATTAATACCACTCCTCTTTGTAGAACTTTGCTTTTTGCTTTCGCAAACTACGCCTTTTACCTCTGCAAACAAATTTTTATTTCGCGTATATTCACTTGTCGTAACGTAATTTTTGTCCTAACCTCACTCCCTTGCATACTGTTGTTCAAAACGTCGATAATGGATAACCTTTTCTAATATTTCACAAATATCTAACAGATTCGATTCTTTGATCTAACTTAATTCTAACAAAAACATACGAATAAACTGAAATAGTTGTTGGTAATGACGCAATTAGCGATGCATATTTATGCTTCTCTAATCACTTAATTAGCAATATATATTTATTTTTTTATAATAGTTCTATTATCTGGGCTAATAGGTCGCTCCAAAAAAAACATGCCGGGAAGGTGATTCCCCCGGCATGTTTTAATGTTTAACCATGGTTTTTCCTTTTTAAAACCTTGCAGACGGTTTTTAGGTTGATGTAAGTAACACTTTTGGGTACCCTACCAGGATACCAAAGGCCCAGACCATTCAAAAAATGCTTCCGGCTGTTGCCCAACCTTATGAGAAATACCGGGTTAATGTTTTTTTACCGGCGATAATAATGGTTGCTTCACACCAGTCACACTTGTCGTTGCTACCGAAAGTAAATTCCAAGGGTACGAATGTTTCTTTTTGCCTGGGAAGACAGGGTTCTCTGGCTATCTATAGGATGGATTTATTTCGCTTTGGTCATTTAAACCCAAAAATTGGCTTATTCGCACAGGCGGCAGGAATTAGTAAGTAGATGTGGGGAGCCCTGGTATGACATCAAATCAATGCTGCTAGACACCCATTTTATTAGGAGGCAACCGCCCGATAGGAACAGTCAAAACCTTCAAACTCCTTGTTTAGCCGTTTAAATACCTTCCTTGCGGTATGCCGTTGCTTACGAGGAGCCTTTTTATCATCTTCCAGCCACTGGTCGATAAATGGCTTATACGGGTCTAGTTTCGGACATAAGCGCTTCTCTGCGGCCGTTTTGGGTATCGGTTCATTGAAATCCGTCATATCCACATATTTCCTAACTGTTTTCCAATCTAATTGTAGTTCACGTGCAATTAGAGAGATATTCTCCCCTTTCATGAAGAAGCGGATTCTGATATCATGTATTTCATCCATTGTAAGCATTCTCCTTTCCTCCTTGTAACTATTTGTCAGATACAAGGTTATAGGTTGTGGTTTATGCCTGCAATTGATTTTTGCAATTCTATGGAATTTTAACTTGCAACTTTCGGTATTTTTATCTTGCAATAAACACCTAGAATAATACACAAATACAAAAGTGGTTCAACTAACCCGGTTTATCTGTGCCATTGCAAGTTAGCTATGATTGGTACAGATAATTTCTACACCAGGGAATTTCATTATTTATATTTTTAGAAAATAGAAACTGGTGAACATCTAAATTTCCACAATTAAAAGATGCCGCACAGGCATTGAGATATAATCTCCACATTCTTATAAATACTTCATCTTTGCTTTTTTGAATCAAGGGCAAAGCCTATTCAAAGTTTTTGGCCCAATTTTCTAAAGTTCTGCCGTAATTCCGGCGCAGACTTTCCACATCCAACAAATAAAATTTTTTCTTGGCCATATGACCTACCAATTCCCGATAATTGGGGATGTAGCCGCCCGGGAAAATATACTTATCAATCCAGGAATTCGTTCCGCCTTCACTTTCGCTAACATGGTAATACAATGCAGCAAAGATAATCCCCCTGCATTCAATAAATTGTTAATGTTAGAAATATATTCGTGCAGACGGTCTTTACCCACATGCTCAATCATGCCAACACTTACTATCCTATCAAATTTTCTGTCTTTTAATTCTCTATAATCAATAAGCTTTGCCTCCAGCAAATCATCCAGTCCTTCAGCTTCTATTTTCTTATTTACCGTACTTAATTGTTCTGAACTTAAAGTTATCCCCATAGCCTTAACTTTGTATTTTTGGGCAGCGGAAATAATCAATTCCCCCCAGCCGCAACCAATATCCAGCAATGTTTGGCCTTCTATTAAATTAAGTTTTTTAAGAATGTGATTCACTTTATTTTTTTGCGCTTGGGTTAATGTGTTGTCATCAGATTCAAAGTACCCACATGAATAGGTCATGGTATCATCCAGCCATAATTCATAAAATTCGTTACCAATATCATAATGATGTTGGATATTTTTCTTGCTTTTCTTAATATTATTAGAAATCTTTTTGGCAACCTTGGTGGACATATTATTTTTACCCAGGAAGCTGTCCAGGTTATGATACAAGGACTCTATGACTTTTTGAATATCGCCTTCTACTTCTAGCTTTTTGTGCATGTAGGCTTCCCCAAAGGCTATTGAGGGATCGGCAATGATGTCTGCTTTAGGTACAGGCTCATTCAAAATTAATTTGAATTTACTTTCTCCTTCTCCGTAAATTACCTCTTCTCCGTCCCAGAATTTCACCGTGCAGGTATCACAAAAAAGGTCTTTAAGCACGGTTTTATAGAATAACTTATCAATTCGAGCATGATTATATAGCTCTTTCGTTTCACCTGATGAAGCACCCATTATCTCATTCTCCCTTCCCTATAGTTATAAGCCTCATTCATTATTGTA
>CAYMJG010000018.1:0-36005 GCA_964390855.1 uncultured Eubacteriales bacterium
ATTATAGTTTTGCCCGGCCAATAGATCAACAATAAATATCACCCATTACTTACCCGTAGCCCGGCAACAGCGCCTGGACCTGTCCCGTGCGCTGTTTTGGCGGCAAGTGCGGGTTATTCCCGCCGGGTTCCCAATAACGCCGGCATTTGTCGGGTTTGCGCCCTGTTTTTACTTGCCCCCGCGTTTACCGGCTGAACGTTGGTGCGCTTTCAGCCCTTCCACCCCGGCCAGGTGGGCACAGGCGTCCGCCAGAGCGGCAGCGCCCTCTCCAGTTAGCCTCTGGAAGGAAGCAACCTTTATAAACAGGCCCGCCCACACCCCGCTGGAAAAGCGGGAACAGCCCATCGTCGGCAGGATGTGGTTTGTTCCCGATAAATAGTCGCCAAATGCCACGGGGGCGTTTTCTCCGATAAACAGTGAACCGTAATTGTGCAGTTTATTGATCAGCTCATTGTTTTTTGATGTTTGCAAGGCCAGGTGCTCCGGCGCAAACTGGTTTGAGATTTCTACGGCCTCAGTGAGGCTCTCTACCAGAATCACCTGCCCGTTATCCTCCCAGGCCTTTATAGCCGCCGGTCCGGTTTCCAGCGCATCCGCCTCTGTGTAAATGGACTGCAGCACCCGGCCGGCCAATGTGCTGCTGTCCGTCACCAGAATCCCCCTGGCAGTGGGATCATGCTCACACTGGGCCAGCAGGTCGCAGGCCACGATGGCCGGATCAGCGTGTTGATCGGCAATAATCAGCACCTCGCTCGGTCCGGCCAGGATATCGATACCAACCAGGCCGCTGACTTGCCTTTTGGCTTCCGTTACATAAGCATTTCCCGGCCCGACAATCATGTCCACCCGCGGCACGCCGGCCGTCCCGCAGGCATAGGCGGCCACCGCCTGGGCGCCGCCCATGCAGTAAATCTCATCTGCGCCCGCTAGATCCATAGCCACCAGCACAGCAGGGTGTACACCCTTAAAATCTTTTGCCGGCGGTGAACAGGCCGCCACCCTCTTAACACCGGCCACCCTGGCCGGGATAATCGACATCAGGGCGGAAGAAGGCAGCGGGTAGCGGCCCCCCGGCACATAAGCGCCACAGGATGACAGCGGGATCAGTCTGTGCCCCAGTATAATTCCCGGTGATTCCTCATATTCCAGGGGCAGCAGGCATTCAATCTGTTTTTCCGCAAAAGATCTGATCCGGCCGGCAGCCAGCCGCAAGTATTCAATGGTTTTCTGCTCAACCCGGCCGTATGCTTTTTTTATTTCCCGCGGCGACACCCGCAGGTCACTGAGAGCCACCCCGTCATAGCGGCGGGTCAGCTCCAGCAGCGCCTGATCACCGCCGCTGCGCACCCTTTCAATTATTTTAGCGACATCTTCCTGGATGTTCGCGTTTTTTGCGCTTGTCTCTGCCGCATTTTTGATAAATATCATATTTTTCGCCGCCTTACACCAAAAATCTACCATTATCGATTCGCCAGGTAATCAGCTAATGACTCTGTCCCATATACTCTCCCGGCCCTGTCTATAATCATAACAGCCTGGACCTGGGGCAATTGTTCCGCCAATGCTATCCCCTCCTCCGGTCCTTTGACAAATAGGGCGGTGGAAAGAATATCAGCTATCGTAGCGGACTCCATGAGCACCGTGGTCCCCACGCTGGCCCTGGCCGGCTGGCCGGTAGCGGGGTCCATGATATGGTGGTAGCGAATGCCATTGACTTCAAAATAGCGTTGATAGTCACCCGAGGAAACAACCGCAACGTCGCTGACCTCCAGTACATTTTTAATCCCTTTGGGATCCTGCGGATCCTGCACGCCAACCCGCCAGGGCGTCCGATCAGCCCTGTTCCCCAGGGCATAAACATTGCCTCCGGCATTGATGATCGCATTGTCAATCCCTAATTCCTTTAGCGCGGCAACAGCCTGATCCGTGGCATAGCCCTTGGCTGCTCCGCCCAAATCCAGCGCCATGCCTTTTTCCGGCAAAAAAATAGTTGACTGTGCCTGATCCAGTACAATTTTATGGTAATCCGTCTTTTTCAGGGCTGCTGCCACGTCCGCAGCCGGGGGAACAGCAGGTTTTTCTGTGCCAAAACCCCACAGGTCCATAACAGAGCCGATTAAGATATTAAAAGCTCCCTCAGTCAGATCGGACCATTCCAGGGAGGTCTCAGCAATGTCAAAGACATCCCCGCTCACCCTAACTGGGGCGACACCCGCCTGCCTATTTACGGCAAAAACGTCAGACGTTTGTGCAAACCGGTTGGTTAGGTGATCGATTTCAAGAAATATCTTCTCAACCTTCTCCAAGGCCGGCCCGGCGAGATTTTCATCCGCAGCAATTACCTGACAGGTGATGTAGGTGTCCATTGCAAAAAAATCTCTTTTGTAACTGTTTTTTTTCGGCCCGCCACACCCGGTCATTTGCGCGGCTATCAGCAGGATAACCAGGGATAATGTGACATGATATATCATTTTCATAACTCACCAGCACCCTCTCAAAATAAAAACAAAATATTTATAAGTCTTGGAAATATGTTTCCAGCCGATTACTTGCCCTAATATATTTTACCAGTTCAATTAGCAAAAGTCCGGTAATTATTCCGGTAGGTATTGATGAAAGCAACATTACCGGCAGGTAGTAAAATATGCCGGGAAAATTTAGAATCAGTGCAGCCATTGCCAGTTGCCCCAGGTTGTGCGCCAGGGCGCCGGCAATACTGACACCGATCAGGCTGAAGCCGTGACTGGAACAGGCGCACAGCAGCAGCGCCATCACACAGGCGGCGGCCAGGGCGCCAGTAAAGCTCATAAAAAAGCCCACACCGAACAGGGTGCCGCTCAGCATTGCGCCAAGAACGGTACGCAGTATACTGATCTGCATCGCCGTCCTAAAGTCAAACATGACCAAAGCGAGCAGGGTGATAATGTTGGCCAAACCCAGCCTTACCCCCGGAATAGGGATCGGGTTGGGCAGGAGACCTTCAATAAAATGAAGAACGGACGCCTGAGCGACCAGCATGGCGATAACGGCGAGTTTTTTTGTGGGTGTCATCAGCTTTAACTCCCTCAAGCGTAAAATCATTGTTGTTATGCAAAAATTTACGGACGCTTATTTACAAAAATCGACTCCAGCATGCTATATTATAATATAATACGCGGAGCTTGTCCCTTAAAGGAGATATTTACGTGAAAGAGCTTAAATTGGGCCAGTATGTTTATGGCAGCTCACTGCTGCATGTTCTGGATCCGCGCACAAAAATAATATGCTGTTTGCTTCTAGCCCTTACGGTTCTAGTAAATTATAGCTGGTACAACCTACTTTTGTATGTTTTATTAATGGCCCTCACCCTCAGGATCGCCGGGATGAGGTTGCGTTTTATCTATAGCAGTCTGCGCCCGATTAGGTACCTGCTGCTGATCACATTCATTTTCCAGGCCCTGCTGATACCCGGAACGCCCGCCCTGGAAATCGGCGGGATCAGCATTACTCAGGAAGGTTTGCACCTTGGCGCAATCAACCTTTTCCGCTTGCTGATCTTATATTTTGGCTCAATGGTATTATTAATGACCACCTCCCCCCTTAGCCTCTCGGCAGGTATCGAATATCTGTTATTGCCCCTCAATAAACTGAAAATACCGGTACACAATTTTTCTACTATCCTTGGCATTTCGTTTCGATTCATCCCCACGCTAATCGAAGAGGGAGCGAGAATTAAAAAGGCCCAGCAGTCAAGGGGCGCCCAGTTTGCGTCCTCAAAACCGAAAGTCAGGCTGAAAAGCTACCTGGCCATTTTGATCCCCTTATTTGAGTCCTCGCTGTCACGGTCCGGTGAACTAGGCGAAGCTATGGACAGCCGCTGCTATACGGAACACCCCAACCAATTGCGCATGAGTGCTTTAAAGATGCGTAGCCGGGATGTGGCGGCGCTATCTTTTATGATTGCGCTATCCGGCGCCGGGATTGCTATCCCCTACATCAGATAATAAAGGAATAGTGCAATGGATAAACAAGGCGTTAAACTATTACAAGTCACTAAAGCATACAAAAAAAACGCGAGCGAATACCCCGCCCTGCGCGATCTGACCTTATCAATCAGACCTGGTGAATACCTCGGCTTGATGGGGATGAACGGTTCGGGCAAGTCCACCCTGATCCGGCTGATCAACGGCTTGATTAAACCCACCACGGGCAGGGTATCCGTGGATGGCATGGATACTGGCTGTTCAGAAAATATTGCGCAAATCCGGCGGTTGGTGGGCATGGTCTTCCAGAATCCGGATAACCAGCTGATCTGTCCGGTAGTAGAGGAAGAAATCGCTTTCGGCCCGGAAAACCTGGGGTTGCCGCTTACTGAAGTCAAGCAGCGTGTTGAATGGTCGCTCCAGGCTGTGGGACTTGAAGATATGCGGCATCATTCACCCCACCTGCTCTCCGGTGGGCAAAAGCAGAAGGTGGCGCTGGCTGCAGTGCTGGCCATGCTGCCCAAATACCTTATTCTCGACGAACCGTTTTCCATGCTGGATCCCGCCGGTAGGGCGGATTTGCTGGAGCAGCTGCGGGCCTTGAACACCCGGCAGAGCATGACGATTATTTTATGCAGCCATAATCCTGAAGATTTGATTCACGCCCAAAGGCTCGTGGCGCTAGATAGGGGCTCTATTGCCCTGCAGGGCGCACCCCGTGAGGTATATGGCCAGGAAACCCGGCTGGCGGCAATCGGCTTGGAGCCCCCTGCAGTCTATCAGTTAACCGGGCAACTGGCGAAAGCCGGCCGCGGGATTGCCGCTGAAATCAATACAATTACTGATTTGGTGGGATACATATGCCGCCCATAATCCAGGTTAAAAATCTAGATTACGTCTATTTGCTGGGATCTTTCTATGAGCGCCAGGCGCTTAAGGATATAAATTTTTCCCTGGAACGGGGAGAGTTTCTGGGAATTTTCGGACCCAATGGTTCAGGTAAATCCACGTTGGCGCAGCATTTTAACGGACTGCTGCTTCCCGCCGCTGGGACTATTACTGTGTGTGGGCTTGATACCTGTGACAACAAACTACGGCAGGAATTATGGAAAAAGGTAAGTTTGGTTTTTCAGTATCCCGAACAGCAAATTTTCCAGGTTACTGTTTACGATGAAATTGCCTACGGCCCCCGCAACCTGGAGATCAGTGAGGCAGAGGTAAAGGTCCGGGTGCGCGGCGCCCTGGAACAGGTGGGTTTGCCTGCGGATACGGCGGGGTTAGCCCCATACAGCCTCAGCGGGGGGCTAAAAAGAAGGGTGGCCATCGCCGGCTTATTGGCCATGAACCCGGAAATCCTGGTCCTTGATGAGCCGATGGCCGGGCTGGATCTGCCCGGACGCCGCCAGGTGATCAATATCATCAAAAAGCGCCGGGAGAGAAAGGAAACCACTGTGATGATTTCGCATAACCTGAAGGACATCATCACCCTGGCAGACAAAATCGCTGTCCTTGATCAGGGCAGCCTGGTTTTCTTCGGAGCAACCGGGGAATTGCTGGGCAGCAAGGATATCCTGGATCGTTACCGCCTGGAATTGCCTGAATACCTGCAGGTCATGCACGCTCTTGCTGACAAGGGGTTTCAGGTAAAGGACAATATTAACAGTATTACCGAAGCCTGCGAGGAAATTGCCCGGCTGCTGGCTTAATTTCAATGGTCACCACTGCCCGGTTGGGCAGGCAAACCGCCGTATCACCCGCTTTCTCCAGCCAACCGGTGTTTACACAGATTTTGTCGGGACAGTCGGCATATTTAAACCTGATCCGCCCCTTTTCCACCTCAATGATTTCATGGTATTTTCCCGGCAGTGTGATTTCCCGGGGTTCAGTTACAGTATCCAGTTCGATTTCTTCAATGACCTGCCCATTTTGTGTGATTACCGCCATGCGGCGGTCTTCCGCCTGCATCCCCTGATGCCAGCGCCAACCGGCCAAAAAAAGCGCTGAAAACACCAGGACTGCCCCAAGGAGTATATAGTCATTTCTCTTCATAGCGTTTACCCGCCCAGCGGACCAGCAGCTCCTTTGTTTCCCGCTCCATTTCCGCCTGAAAAAAATTTTTATCTAAATCTAAGGATGCGGTTAGGTTTTCCCGGACAAGGGTTGCCAATATTTTTTTCCTTCTGGTGAAGGCAGGGTCATAGTGCAGGATAAATACACAGAGCCGGGCTGCGTCGGATTCAATCCGGCCCGGGCGGCACTCCTCAAAATCAAACCCGTATATTTGGCCGGTGGCTTCTTCATATAGAAAATTGCGCAGGTGAATATCGCCAAGGATCCACTGACGCCCCTTCCTCCTGCGGATAATGGCATAGAATTCCGCCAGCCAGTTACAGATTTTGTTAAATATCATGCGGGTCCGGCCGGAATCAATACCTTCAATCAGATCCACAGCAGAGGTTCCTTTAATACTTTCGTATTTAATGGTCAAACCCGGTTCATCAACCGACAGCCGGGCTGGGATAAGGAGGCCTGAGTTTTCCAGCAAATCGCCGATTTCCTTTTCCATCTGAAACCGGCTGCGGTCACTAAATGCCTTGCTAACGATGGCGCCATGACGGGCAACCCTGTTCTTCTTGCTGGGCAGGCGCTCACAATCTGCCATAATCTTATTCATGGCCGCTGTCCCGCCCCATCCATTCCGGCTGGCCGGACCAGGGCACTACGGCCGTTTCAATCAAGTCCACCAGTTTAGCTACCGCTGTCAAGGCGCTG
The DNA here is from genome assembly GCA_964390855.1 of uncultured Eubacteriales bacterium. GTDB lineage: Bacteria > Bacillota > Desulfotomaculia > Desulfotomaculales > Pelotomaculaceae > Syntrophopropionicum. The sequence continues at coordinate 6,735 of CAYMJG010000018.1, forward strand.
ATTACAGGCAAGTCCTTATAAACGATTAAACGGTTGGCTATCTGCCCGGCTATGGCAAATACCCCGGCACGCATCCTTAATTTTATCTCCGCCTCGTTGCGGGCGGCGATAATGCCGGGCCCGTAAAAATCCAGCGTTCCCTCAAGGATGACAAAGTCATGGTCATAGAAGTGCAATATTTCAACAAGGGAAAGCCTGGTCTGAAAGAGCACATCCGTTTCATAAAGCCCCCGGGCGGTTACCAGCTGGGAGCCCGCCGCCTTGTGCCGGTAAGTGTTGGTCCCTGCCTGATCCATAGCGAACCCCGCAAAATGGATGTCTTTCACTGAACCCACTGTATAGCTTCTCCGCCGTAGCTCGGCTGCCACCATTTCTACAGTAGTGGTTTTGCCTGAACCACTGACGCCGGTAATGGAAAATACCTTCATTATAATGCCCTTCCACGACTGCATTTTTCATGCATATTCAACAAGATACCAGGCCATGAACAGACCTGTCAACAAGCCGCTGCCGATCATCACTCCGTAGTCCCAACGAGTAGCCTTCAGTAGCCGGTAGCTGGTACGGGTGGTAAAGGTCCGGAAACCACGCATCTCAATGGACATGGCAATGGCCCTGGATTTGATCAGCGCCCCGCCTACTACAGGCTGAAAAAGACCAGCCGTTACTTCTATCTTTTGCCTGAGGGAAAGAGCCTTCAGTTCAACACCCCGTAGTTGTACGGCAATTTTAGCGTTCCGGAATTCCTCGGCAAACACCGGCAGGAAGCGGATGCCCATTGAGGCCATAAAAGCCAGTTCATAGGGCATTTTCCATTGCACCAGTCCCTGAATGATTTGCCGGCTGCTGGATGTGGATAGTATACCGGCGGAAGCCACAATGATCAGCATGCGCAGGATAAATTCCCCGGCCGCCGCCAGCCCCCCGGTGGTAATCAGGCCCACGTTCCCGACTGTGACCAGGGCCTGTCCAGTTGAGGTAAATATGCTCTGCATGACAGCAATAAAAACAACCATGCTGAGCAACGCCCTAATTTTTCTGAACATGCCCCAGGGTCTTACCCCGAAAAACAGCAGGAGCAGCAACGACACCGCAAAAAGCCCTCCTAAAAACGCCGGGTGGGAAATCAGCACGGCAGAGGAGGAAAGGCAGACAATCAGGAACAGCTTTGTCCGGGGATCAAGGTTAACGGCGCCTGTCATCAGTAATTCTTCCCCTCTCCATGCGCAGGACACGCTGTGCATTGGCGTCGACAAAACCCTGGTTGTGACTAATCAGGAGCATCCCCATGCCCTTTTCCCGCAATCTGTCTAGAACCCCGTTTAGAATCCCAATCCTTTGTTCATCTACTCCGGACGTGGGTTCGTCCAGGATCAGGTATTCCGGTTCCAGGGCCAGGCAGGCGGCCAAAGCAACCCGCTTCTTTTCACCCCAACTCAAATTCAAGGGAAAGACATGCCGCAGGTGTTCAATTTCAAATAACTCCAGGAGGGTTTCTGTGACCCGGGAAATATGATCACCATCGGCACCCCTGTATTTTAGACCGAAGGCGATTTCTTCCGCGACTGAAAGGGCGAAGAGCTGCTGCATCGGGTTTTGAAAACTGTAACCGATCACCCTTCCTATACGCGCCAGAGACAAGCCCGCCGCATCTTTCCCAAAGAGGAAATAAGAACCGCAGCAGGGCTTTAAAATTCCTACCAGGAGTTTGCCCAGGGTGGTTTTCCCAACCCCGTTGGGGCCCACCAGGGCAACCGTTTCTCCTGCCAGCAAGGCTAGATTCAGCTGATCAATGAGAGCGGCGTTATGGCTGTATGAAAAAACAAGGTTTTTCACTTCTATGGCAATTTCCCTAAACATCCCCAGCCACCTTTTTTGCAGCGGGGAGGCGCTCCAGCCTGCCCCTGTTTAAAAACCAAATTTGATCAGCTATGTCCATATTATTCTGATCATGTTCGATCATGATCAACGTCTTACCCTGCTTCTTCAACATCAGCAAAGCGTCTTTTATTATAAACCTGGCGGACATATCCAGTTGGGACAGACACTCGTCCAACACATATATGTCCGGGGACAGGGTCAGGACCCCACCGATGGCGACAAGCTGCTTTTCGCCCCCCGACAATTGGCTGGGATTAGCCAGGCGCAAATCCGTTAAACCGAGCAGGGCCAAGGTTTTGTCTATCTTATCGCCAATTTCTTGTCTGGAAAGACACAGGTTTTCCGGACCAAAGGCCAGTTCATCTTCCACAGTTGGAAAAAGTATCTGGCTGTCTGGATCCTGAAACACGATGCCGGGCCTGCCCCTAAGGCTAACCCTTCCCCTGAAGTTTCCCTTAATTAAATTTGGTATTACACCGCAAAGGCAATAGCCCAATGTGCTTTTGCCAGACCCCGAAGGCCCTGTTATAGCTGCAATCTGTCCCCTTTCCAGCATAAAGGAGACATTATCAAGCGCCGGGGCGGACTGCCCCTTGTAGCTGAATGTAATTTCCCCGGCTTCCACTGCGTTCATCTGCGGCTAACCCACCTTTGTTATCTTACATCCAGTTCAACGACGTACTTGGCCCAACGCTGGCTGAACCTGTCTCCCCGGATAACAATCATGTAAGGGCCCTGTCCGCCTTTCTCGTTGTAGCTGCCCAAATACCGGCCGTTGTCTTTGTAGACAAGGTAAATATTATCCATTGCCTCAATCTCTGCAATTGCCAGCGGCACAGCGTAACCGTCCACTGAGCGGACCACCACCTTGCCCTTCCCGTCCAGCGATATACCGGCGGTATGGAAAAGCGCCGAAAATGGAATACCCGTATAGACATGTTCCTCAGGCAACTTCATGACACTGCTTTTTAGCCTGGCAGTAAACTCCACTACGGGGAGACGGCTCAAGCTGTCCATGGTCAGGCGGGCCACCTCGGAGCCCTGATCAAGAACGGCAATTTCAGCGGCACTGAGCAAGGCTTTCCTTTCCCGGGCATATTTCATGTTAAAGCCGGCGCCTGCAGCTGTCGTCACCAGCAGCAGCGCCAGTACTGCGATAATTATCCTGGTGTTTTTACTGATCAAGCTTTTGCCATCGCTCATATATTTAATTTCCTAATCCTGACAAGCATCAGCCAGGCCAGTAGCCCGCCCAGTGCACCGGAAAGGGCCCCGGCGCTGACAGACAGGAGCAGCGGGATCAACGGCAGTCGGAAAAAAACCAGGTTGCTCAGGATCACACCGCATAGGTTTGCGCCTATCACTCCGGTGAACATAGCCATTTTTTTGTCGGGCTCCTGTCGAAAAACCCACAATGCAATGTCCACCGCCAGCCCGGGCAGGGTATAAGTTAGCAGGCTGACAGCGCCATGGCTGCCATAGACACCTGTGGCAATGACTATAACAGACTGGATTAGACCGATAAGGGTGGCTGTGCCGCGTTTTTTAACAAATCCCGCCCCCAACGCCAGCCACATCATATAAAAACCTCCAGCCAGCGCCCCACCGGGGATAAACAGCGGTCCGGTTATTAAATGGGCCAGCGCCACGACAATAGGTTTGACGGCCACCCCCAGGGCTGCCATCATGGAGATGACAACCAGGTCAAAAACGCTAAACTTGCTCAAAAAACCTTCCATTGGTGAACATTGCCCCCGCTATATAAATACGGTAATTTTCCTATTTACCTGCCGGCTTGCCGGCCAACATGCGGTAAACCGTCTCAGCCGCCTCCACCCTTATGGTTTGCGCCTCGGCGTCGAAGGCCAGTCCTTTTCCGGTATCTGTCACCATATGGCCGTGTTCCAGGATGCCCAAAGCCTCCGCCTGGGCAACATAAGCCCTGGCCCAGTCGCTAATCCTGGTTTCAGCGGCGAATGGCGCCAATAAAGCGGCGGGTGTCCCCTCAGGGTCCCCCTTTACACCCATTGCCTGTACCACAATGGTAAGCATTTCCTGGCGGCTGAGCGGTTGATCCGGGCGGAAGGCGCCATCATTATATCCATGCAGCAGTCCCATCTGCGCTGCCTTTTGCACATAGGGAAAATGCCAGTCGGCTCTGTTAACATCACTAAAACTGTTTACCTCTACATTGTCCGGCTGCTCCCCCATAGCCAGGATCATCATCACGGCAAACTGAGCCCTGGTCAACGGTTTTCCGGGGGCAAACAGGCCGTCGCCCATCCCGCTGATAATACCTTTGCCCGACAGGTCTTCAATGGCCGGGCGGGCCCAGGTGTAACCTTGCAGATCACTGAAGACAGCCCCGTGGCTGGTTGTGGACATAGATGCAATTTCACTATCGCTCTTGCCCGCACCTATGGCAATAGCCCTAATCTCCATACCTTTTTTAACCGCAATGGGTTTATTCAACTGGGGCTGGTAATAGGAGGCACTGACGTTGTATACCGGGCTGTTGATGGTTGGGTCGCTGCCGTCAGTGGTATAGTATATCTTGACCAGGTCATAATCCTTGTGCTGCAGCTGCACAGTTGTCCCTTCCAGCCCGCTGAAGGTCACCGTTGGCCACTGTTCCGGCGGCATAGTGCTGATTTCAATGGTCTGAAGATATTTGACGAACCAGGGGTTGTTTTGCTCCCCTTTCACCCGCTGCCCCATAGTCAGGGCCAGTTCAATGCCGCTCATTGAGCTGAACCCCTTGCTGCTGTCGGAAAGAGCAATAATTACAGGAACCTTTTCCTTTGCGCCGGCCGCCGGAAAATAATAACGGTTTTCAAAAAGCTCCTGGCAGGTAAAGGTGCGGCTATAGCCGTCGGAGGAAATAAACCTTATCTGCCCGGCTGTATCCTTTATACCAGCCAGACCCAGCAGGTACGAAAGATCGACCCCTCTGCGGTACATAACCTTATCGGTGGGAAAATTATTGGTGACGGAATAAATATGTTGACCTACACCACCTGCCATCGCTTCCAGTTCCGGCCTGGTAAAGGTCACCTCCCGGCTGACCCCGTCCCCTCTAATGGTCAACGTTTCGTTTTCTACGCCCGCAGCCTGGGCATACCCCGCCAGGATCATCAGTAATAGCAAAACGGCTGAGCTCAATACAGCGAATTTTTTTGCCACCCTGCCACGCTCCCTCCATTATAATATTCATCGCCGGTCATGGTTCATGTTCAAATAAATTTTTAAAATAAAGGGCAGGTCGCCCATTATTCCCCATAAGGGTAACCCGCCCTCATCGATATAAATTATTTACCCAGTCTGCCTGCAAGGTAACCTTTAATTAGCGTGGCGGCTTCCGCCCGGGTGGCGTTTGCCTGCGGGGCAAAGGCGCCATCGGGCCTGCCGCTGATAATGCCGCGTTGCTGCATTTTACCCACTGCCGCCGCTGCCCAGCCGCTAATTTGCGCCTCGTCCGTAAAGGCGCGCTGTTCCTGGACATCTTTTAGGTCCACCCCTATAGTTTTAATGAAATTGTCCGTCATCACCGCAATCTGCTCCCTGGTGATCAGGTCATCGGGGCCGAACCTGCCGTCTCCGTAACCGCTGACGATGCCGCCGGCTGCCGCCCAGTTGATATAAGGCGCGTACCAGTCACCCGCCGCCACATCAGTGAAATCAATGTTTCCGTTCCCTGCTACGGTAATGCCGTCGGTAGAATTTGCCAGAATTGTTACGAATTCAGCCCTGGTTACATTTCCATCCGGTTCGTAGTATCCTGCGCTCCTGCCTTTAATGATCTCCCTGGCGGCCAGGAATTCAATACTGTCCTTGGCCCAGTGACGCGGGATGTCATTAAACGACACGCTGTTATAGCCTACCGCATACAGGCTGAGGTGCATTGTGTCAAATACCATACAATCGTTCTCCGCGTCGTATATTGACAGTCGCACCGGGACGCTATCTCCGTTTTGGTTGATATAGTATACGAGAAGGCTGTTGCCGTTTTCAGTAGATCCCGCTTCATATGGAACATTTACCTGGATTTGATTTCCCCCTAAATCAGAGATGTTCTGATTGCCAACCATTATCGCGATGTCGACGGCCGGTCTGTCGCCCTCAAGAGCTGCGGTTTCGCCCGCGTCGGCGATAATAATTTTAACCGGTTCCTGACTGCCTGCAGCCAGCATTTTCAAAACCTCGGCAGGCAGCACAATTGCGCCCTGCCCGGTTGTGACGAGCAAAGCCAGGTTATTCTCTCCCGCCAGCGTAGCTATCGCCTGCGCTGAAAGGGTAACTTCTGTCTGTTGCAGGCCGCCGGGTGTGCCACTGACGGCATCGATCTCCAGCATAGTTGGATCGGGAGTGGCTTCCCTCATCTTATTCAAAACACTTCCAATATCACTGTTTGAAATACTGAAGCTAGCCGTATTCCCGGAGACGGTGGCTGTTACTTGCACCGGTTCCGGCGCGCCGGCGTCAGGCTTGGCTGTTCCTTCATAGCTGCCGGGCGTACCGGAGCCGGAACTGGTTGAGGATGCGTTTACTGTGATGGTTTTAACATCACTAACCCACATCGGTTTGTTTACATGATCCACGTCAATCTGGCCCACTATCAGCTGGAGGTCAATGGGGGAGCCATTCCTTTCCCAGGCCAGCATCAGCTGGTTGCCCTGGATATCGGTCCAGTACACACCCAGGTCTTTGTTATCCAGGTTGAAGCTGCGGTAATAACCGTCGCCGGCCGTCACCTTTATGCTTTTGGCGTCGGCGGTCAAGCCAACCACGTCTTCCAGCAGGTTCTGCAGATAGACCCCTTTAAAGGCGTCGCTGCCGCGTGTCCCATAATTGTTCAGCCAGTCATAGCCAGCGCTTTTTACCTCAATTCTGGGGGCTGATTGCAGTTCTTTAATAGTAAACTGGGCTGTGCTTTTTACGCCTTTTCCATTAATAATTAAATCATAGTCACCAGGCAGTTCACCACCGCCACCGCTAGCCTTGCTGACGACAATACCGGTGACTCCTTTAATGCGGTTGTCCTTGTCGCCTGCAGCCCCTGCGTCAAGGTTGCGGTAAATGCGATAGGAAGCAGTTACCCCATTGTTATCTTTATCCGCAATTTTGCTCAGGGTCCCGGTTCCCTCGCCCACGTCGTAGGCCACGAAATAGTTTTGGGACACAATGTCCGCATAGGGGATGTTCTGGTAGGAGTCCTTAGTATAGTTGTCGCTGGTTTTTATGGCCACTTTAATGTCGCTTGCCGCACCGGCGTCCGCCAGCAGGTCTTTGAGCAGGGCGCCTTTCACAGAATGGGTTTCACCGTTATAAGAGTAACTGCCCTCGACTTTGCCGGCGCTTTCAGCCAGACCCTTAAAAGTCCGGTCATGGGCGCCGCCCACATAATAGTCAATGTCTTCCGCACCGACACCGGAAATGGTGAAAGATTCAATCACGGCCGGTGGTTCCCCGCCGCCCACGGCAATATACTCAACGGCCGCCATCATAACCCCGGCGTCGCTGCCCAGATACATGGTATCACCAATAATATTCATGACATAAATGTTGTTGAATTGCGCTGTATCAGGCCAGGCGCCGTTTTTTCCACTATATTGCGCGCTCACGGCTAACGGCGCAGCCACACCCGGTCCGGCAATATAGAATAAACCGTCGGCCGAGGTACCAAACCAAAGTCCGCCATTAGCGTCAACGGCCGCCATTCTGATCTCTGAATTACCGGTCAGGCTATCAGCTCCAAGAAGTTGGCGTCCAGTAAACTGAGTTGCTGTACCGCTACTGTCCACATACCAAACTGTACCGCCCACGTTGGCCAGGTCAGCATATGAACCGGATGCCACCACCCAAGCGCCGCCGTTCTCGTCTACCGCAATATCCCGCACCCAGACCCGGGCCAGGAGGGAGGAACCCAGGACGCCGTCATATTCGGCGGTAAACTGGTAGGGAGTAATGTCGCCTTCCGCTGTCATATGGGCAAATCCACCGACAAAAGGATCCGCTTCAGTACCAGTGCCGTTTGGATAGAATCCCAGCCAGACCCCCCCCTGGCCGTCAAAGGTCAAGTTGTCAACCGACAAAGCCGGGAAAGAATCCCCGTCTTTATCCTTGTAGGTCTGATCCCAGGAAGTCCAGGTCCCCGCGGAAGGGCAATATTTGGTCAGCCCGCCAAAGGAGCCGAACCAGACGCTTCCGCCGGCATCGATTTGCACTTCCTGAACATAATTGTTGGGAATGGTACCGGACACATCCGTATTGTAATAGGTAATGACACCGTTTTTCAAATAGGCCACGCCTTTGTTAAGATTGGCCTGCGCAGGGTTGTAGGTCTTGCTCTGGGTGAACCAGACGCCCCCTTCGCTGTCAATAGCCACGGCATACACCAGGTCGCTTTGCAGTACATAACCTTCGCTCGTTATGGTATTGATCGTAAACTCATCCGCAGCAGCAGGTTTGTACCAGGCGCCCCCACCATTGGTGCCGACCCACATGCCGCCAACGGCGTCAGTAACCACGTCGCGAACTGAGGCCATAGGCAATTCTCCTGCGGCTCCAGTGCCCTCGTATAGCTTGAAAGTATAATTGGTATCAGCGCCGCTGACAGTGATGCCTTTAATGTTGGTCATGCGGTTTGACCAGGTGTCGCCGTCATCATAGTTGCGGTAAATGCGCACTGTGGCTTCCACATTATCCTTATCCTTGTCAGCAATAGCCGCTAACGTATCGGCGCTCTCGCCGGCATCATAAGCCAGGAAATAATTCTTGCCGGTCAAATCAGTCAGAGTAATGTCACGGTAGCTTGAGGCCTTGGGCGAAATCTCAAAGCCGTCAGTAGTGTTGATGGTCACCCTGACCTGATCGCCGGACACCCCTGCCGCTGACAGCAGGTCAGCCAGATATACACCCTTGACATATTCAGTTTTCTTAACGTCATTGGAGGTGAAGTCATAGCTTGCGGTAGCCTTGCCGCCCGAGCCCGCGGTGATTGACTTGATGGTGCGGATATCATAATTGGTGACCTTGCTACCGTTGGTCAAAATGAAATCAACCTTTGCCGGCGGCTCGAGGCTACCACTGCCGACCACTATGCTGGTTACCCATTTATTGCACCAACCGGTATTATCGTTGACGACCAGGCGCAGGGGACCAAAGGCGTTGCCGATATTGGGATCAAAGCCATCCCTAATATCGGTGGTATCATCGCCATCAACCAGGGGCAGTCCGGTATCTGCCGCCGTGCCCTGCCCATAAGCTATGATAATCGGTTTGCCGTTGACGCCGTTGGTCAGGTCTGTGGCTGTAAAACCAATGGAATAATTGTCCTTGGCGACGACAGTAATATTGGAAGACGTCAGGTCCCCGCTAAAGCCGATGTAGTCCCGCAGCAGCTTTAACAGGTCTATGCCTTCAAAATAATATTCATTGCCCAACTTATACCGATCCAATACCTTATAGGTTTCCGACAATGCTTCCAGTTCCGCCACTGTAAATTTGCGCGCTTTAGAAATATTTGAGCCGGATATGCCAAGTATATTATCCTTATACGACTCATAATATCCGGTACTGTGGGTCCAACCGGTAAGTTCCGCGGCCATAACCGCAATGCCGGTAACGTTTTCAATGCAGTCCGCTGCTGAGGCGCCGTCAATGATGAGTCTGAGCGGCCCGCCGTCATTGCCATAACCAGCGTCGTAGCCGGAGTTGGTGTTATTGGGCACTAGAGGTTTACCGGCTGGTTCCGCCCCTTCCTTCCCGATCCCATAAGCCAGGATGATCGATTTTTGCGCGCCGCTCATATCACCTACGGTAACATCTTTTGAATCTTTTCCGTTAGTCACGGTAACCTTGCTGAGCAAGGCGCTGGCGCCAACATCGGGGCTGGCTAAAAGTTTATTCAGATTAATGCCGCGATAGACGTTTTCGACTCCGCCCACGGTGTAGTTGTCAGTCACCATATACTTCTGTAGCTTTTCGATATCGCTTACCTTAAGGATAACCCCTTCGCTCTTCACCGCGCCGGTGAAGGATACTGTGTTGTCACCATATTGGGCAAAATCGCCGCTGGCGTGCGCGTAAATATCCGCATCCAGGTTGACCACGATCTTGGTCAGGTTGGTAACTGTAGCGCCAGGAATTCCGGCCTCCTTTTCTGCCGCGCTCTGGGCCCGGACAAACATTAGCGGCCCGCCATCGTTTTTGATTGTTTTGCCGGTCGGGACATTGGTTTTGATATAACCGGCTGAATTTTTGTCAAGAACAAGTGGATAGCCGTTTTTGGCGAATGCCACCATAATACCCAGACCTTCTGTGCCCCGGATGGAATTATACCCTTTCGACTGGATATCGGGCAGGGAAATGTCCAGGGCGCTGTCATTGTCGTCCTCCGAGTACAGGGAAATTGTACCTAGGACACCCTGCATGCCAATATCCTCAGACAGCAAGTACCAGATATTAACCCCCTCGAAAAGGTCTTCCAGCAACTTCCCATCATTGACTTTGTGAGCATAATAACCCTTTTCCTGCCGTCCCTGCTTCTCCATCTCACTCTTGGCCACACCCGCGCCATAGAGGATACTTTCCAGTCCGGCAAGCGTATAATTCTTGGTTGTAGTCGCGCCGCCCTGCACAATCTCTACTGTCAGCGCCTGGGTGTCAGCCATGCCGGCGTAATCCGGGTTTTCCATATGTGTGCTGTAGCGTTTGTTGTCGCCCACATATATTTCCTGGGCCCGCTGCAGTTGATTGGAACCGTTATTATAAAAATAGGCGTAATTATCCATGGCTGCCGGATTGCTGCGGTTCATGCCATCTGCCTTGCCAAAGATAACTCTGATCGGCCCCCCATCATTGCCCAAACCACCCGCGTAACCATCCAGCCTGCTGTCTCTGACATAAGGATAGCTATTGACGCCATAAGCCAGCATCACCGGATAGCCTTTTTTAACCGGATATCCGTTGCTGTCGGCAGTCCATACTCCCAATTTATTATTGGGCTGATATTCCGGTGTGGCCAACTCTTCTTTGGTAGGCCGGCCGGAGCCGATGTCCAGGGGCGATTTTTCATAGAAATAGAACCGATCGGGATCAGCCAATTGCGCGGTCGAGAATCGGGCGGTAGTCTGATAATTATCCCAGGCGGCAAAAGAAACCATCGTGTTCTCATCCGATGCGTAATCCTTGCTCAAGCCCATTTTAGACGTCAGTAAATCCCACAGCTTGACGCCTTCGTATTCGTTTACATACCAGTAGGTGGTATTGGACAGCCCGTATTCTGCCCGGTGGCCTAAACCCTCAGCGGCAGGCAACCCGTTAACATCATACTCCACCATCGCTTCCAGTTCAGCCGCGGTGTAATTAACCTCGTAACCCAGCTTGGAGCCGGTAAAGGTAATAAGCTGCTGCATATTGGCCGGGTTTCGGTAAGCCTCATCGGACGCTTCACTATGCTTAAAACCGGGGGGTTCACCACCTCTCTCCACATAGACGTAGGCGACACTGATAAAGTTAGGATGCTGTGATATATTCGGTAATGCCGCCTTGTCATAGACCAGCTTCACACAGCCGTCTTCATTGCCCAGTCCCTCAACCACACCAGTATCGCCATCATAGACGAAAGGAGCAATTTTTGTTTCGTCAGCCGTTCCCGTCCCGTAAGCCAGTATTACCGGAGTGGCGGCATTTTTCAGATCATCATAGTTGATGGAGCCTACATCCTGACGCCAGCGGTTTTTAAATATAACCCGAATATTTTCATCAACCTTCTCCACAGTACTATTTACCAATCCATCAATGATTGACAGCACCTTGACGCCCTCATAATTGCGCACAGCCGCGCTGCCGCCCCTGATATCGGTATAAAGGCCCCTGTAAATATTGTTGTCATCCGTAGCTTCCAAATCGCCCATCCGGATCGGAGTGGTGGCCTCAACACCCGGACCCTCTACCGTCAGGGTAGCCCCGGTGATCGCGTCGATATTATAAGGAGCCGAGCCCGTCCTGCCGCCGTTATTGATATGTTTGTACGGACTGTCACTGTAATCCGGACATCCCGTCGGAGCGATAATTAGGGAGTCAATCAGTTTGGATGGTTTTGCCCCATCGCCGTAAAGGGTAAAATAACCCTTAATCGAGCTGTTACCCTCGACAGTCTCATAAATGCCGGTTAAATCAGCCTCACTGGCGCCTTTTTCATAGGCCAGCAGGTAATTACTGGCGGCCAGTTCCCCAACCGTCAGGCCGGAAGCATCCACGGCGAAGTCATCGGCGGCTGTGAAGCTAACCACGTCATCGCTATCATAGTCCTGCAGCAGGGTCGCCAAAGGTACACCCCGGGCATAATCGGTCTTTTCCCCGCCTTTCGTGCTGTAACTATAACTGCGGTCAGCCCGTTCCATCATTAGGATTTCGCTTCTGGTATAGCTGGCGCTGCCGATCGTGATAACCTGTTCAGTTAAAGCTTCGCCTGCCGTCAGGCGGCTTACTCCCCGGTAAAACAAGGGATTATTGATCTCGTCAACAGTCTGCTGCCCCACCATCAAGGTCATTAAATCCGTTTTGCCCACCGCCGCAGTTTTATCTGGAATCACCGGCGTGGCAACAGGGTTTGTTACTGATCCATTCTCCTCATATTTGTTAGCCCAGGCCAGGATTGCTTCCACCGGCTCGCTGTCAGCAGTGGAACCGCTGCCGATATTGGGAAAATAATATCTTCCTGCGAGGGGCCTGGCCGCATCAAAGCTGACGCCATTGCCTTTATCGTCAGTCATGCTTATCACGCTTTCCGCTGTTAACGTCAAGCCGCTTCGAGCCAATAAGCCTCCCACACTAATCCCATCGCCTAGATAAATCCTCCTAAAGCCGGAATTGTTCTGGGTGGAATAGTAAACACTTTCTTTTACGCTCGGATTACGTATCAACTCCTCTAAAGTATAGGACTTCTCATTGCTTATGTTGTCCTTTGTGTAGCCGCCAGCAATAATATCGGCGCCGCTAACGAGCAGCACCGGCTGAACTGCGCTGGCGGATAATTCATCTATAGCACCAGCCTGACAGTTTAGGCTCGGGAAAAAGGGCGCCGCGGAGACTATTAATGCCACCGCCAGCATTAGTGCCATGATTTTACCCCAACAGCTGCCGGGCTTGTACCACGGATTTTGCCTGTACTCTCTCTCCATTTTTTCTCCTCCTTTTGCATAATAAAAAAACAATAACCTATGCCAGGTTTTCGGCACATCTGGTAATCAGTTATTGACTTTGTCTTATATTCCCCCCTTTCCCGGTAAGAATCATAACAGCCTCAACCTGGGGTAATTGTTCCGTGGGCGGCTACATGATGCCACCGTTGGGAAGATCCTGGATATCCCTTTCCAAACGGAAGGACTAACGGTTTTTAACAAGTCCTAACAGTTAATTCCCATAACCTGGGGCATAGGGAAATGAATTGGGGGAGTTTTTTTAATTTACGGTCTTTTTTTGTCAAAGAGATTCCTGATCTCTTTTATATATGAACGACTGTTGAGTAAAAAATGAATAATTATTGCCAGGCCCATAATCAGGCCGCTGATAGTATGGATATCGTTGATCATTTTGCGGGTTAACCCGAGCCACATGCCATATTTTAGAAAATACAGGGTGGCGCCGGTGCATACGGACACCAGGGCGCTAAGGATTAAAATTGTCGTGATAATTCCCCTGATTGCAATTAGTTTCATAGATTACTCCAAAACAATCTCAATCATGTAATTGGTAAAACGCTGGCCGAAAACGTCATCCAGGACCACCACCCGCATGGCCCCCGGTTCACCGTTCTTGGTCATCAGGGGCGCCCCGTTGTCCTCATACATAACATAGACTGCGTTTTCCGCCAGAACCTCTTCCATGGCAATGTGCGACATGTAGTCATCCACCCCCACCGGCTGAACCCAACCATGGATGGTGAGCAGCCCCGGATCAACCGCCGCAATGACGTTGGCCAGCAGGGTTCCCCGGAAGCTGTGGTTGGTAGTGCCGGCAGTGGAATGGATGGCCATGGTCCGCCTCACGCTGGGCATTTCCTTGATTTCGGCCAGGGTCACCTCACCCAGAACAACCCCATATGAGCGTATGGCCAGGGCGCCTGTTTCAAAAGGGCCTTCTCCCGCCTCTTTTTCAAATTTAACCATGTAAGGCACAGCAGCCGCATCCTCGCCCAGCGCCGACTCCCGAAAAACCCCCACGCAGGCGTTGACTCCGTTGACAATAGCTTCAGTTGTTACAGTCGCCCCCGTGATGGCAACAATTTCGTTGTCCCTGGCGGCTGCCAGGCGAACCAGTTCCAGGCAGGCGGCAGTAGACTTGCCTCGAAAACGTCCTGTAAACCATTTGCTGGTCATATCCCGGACATAATGTTCTGTTTCCATATGTTCGACGATCCTCATCCCCAATATAGCCCCGGCTTCCCTGTCAATGCCCACTGCCAGTGTTACCGGGCCGTTGTAAGCGATTGGTTTGCTGATCAGGGCATAGTCCCCTGAAGGGGTGGTGAAAACCTTTTTTACCGCCGCAAATTTGTTTTGCCTTTCTTTGTTCATGATATCCCCGGTCTGGATGGCCAGATCCCGGGCCATGTAACTTTGCCCAAAGATCTCGTTGAGGGCGGCAAGCTCCGCTTCCGTTGGCCCGCTTTTTTCACCGCAGCCTGCAACTACAGCTGCAGCCAGCAGCACCGCCAACAGCAGCCCCGGCAGTGGCCATGCTTTTTTAGTAAGCATAGGTGAGAACCTCGCTGTCGTTTTTCCCATAGCCGGTGGCCCTAACCTTCAAAACACCTGATCCGCCCACGGATATTGGCTTGATTAAATCAGGTTGAAAATACGAGGTGCTGGGGTTATATACCTCACTATAGGGTGATGGTTCAGTTCCGTCCAGGGTATAGTAAAGCTTGACCTGATCCAGGTATTCATGCCCCAGGGTGATCTGTCCGTCACTAAGACTGGCGGCCGGTGTGGCCCAGCAACCGTTGTCATCTGTTGACACAGTTATTTTTGAAACCATTTGCACCCCGGCGGCTGTGTTTACATCATTAAGACCAATCTGACCGATCACCAGCCTTAAATCACCTTCCCGGGCCAGGGAAAAATCCTGGCCTTCGGCAAAGGCCCAGGCCAGCATCGGTTTCACCACCACCGGGTTGCCGGCGCTGCCGGTCAATAGCCCCGGGTAAAGATACCTGTGTCCCAAAAGCTGTTCCCGGGTGAAAACTGCGTTATAGCCGTCACCTGCCTCCACCCGGATGCTGCGGGCGCTGCTGTTTATTCCGCCCCTCTCCAGAAGTAAAGCCAGATCAATCCCCCTGGCCACCGTAAACTTGCGGGTGGGGTAGTTATTGACTGTTGAAAACAACTGCTCCGTATATGCCCCCGTTAGCCCCTGCAGATCTGACATAGACAGGTAAAGCGGCCTGTTCATGCCGTCGCCGGTGATGCTCAGGACCGTATCCGTGGCGGGGGTCTCGGGAATTAGGGCAAATTCACCGGCCGGCGCGCTACCGCCTGCGCCGTTTTTTTCCGCGCCGTCACCCACCGCAGCGTTTGCCTGAGTGCCCGCAACCAGCCGGATACGCAGCAAATTGTTGATCTCCGTGTACCCGACGGCCTTGTCCCATACCACGGCGGTGTCGCCATTATCCCGCGCCACCAAAATCCCCCGGCTCATATCCGCGCCGGCAACAGTGATTTTTTCTCCCGCGGTCCCCAATATATCAAAACTGGCTGATTTTACGGCTTTAACCCCAGTTTCATACAACACTTCGTCCAGAGCAATACCTTCCTGCCCCTCGATCCGCGCATGGTCCATGTATTCCATCATTTTTTCCGGGAAAATCGCCGCGTCGGCATTGGTGGAAACCCAGGCGATGTTGTGCACGTTCATCCCCAGCATAATGTGGGGGGCAATGTTGGTGGGCGCATCCGCGCCCGTAGTCTTGATGTAGTAGCGGGATTTAACCATATTGATCACTTCGTCTTTTTTAAAACCATCGGCCGATTTCATGGTAAAAAAGGCTTTATAATCCACGTTGTCCAGCCGGGAAAACACCTGTTCTAGATCGATGGCGTCGTCCTTGCTGCCGTAATACTCATATTTGTACGGTTCAATCCCCTCGGCCAGGTTTTTAAACACCCAGACGGAGGTGATAACTTTCTCCGGAATCTCCTTATAAAGAATGATTTTTTCAACTTGTTTAACCCAGTATGGCCCGAATTGACCCTGTACCGCCAGACGGGCCGGGGCATTGTCCTGATCCAGTTTGGCCGTGCCGTCTATGTTCAGAGCCAGCATTAGATCGGGAGTAGCATCAATAATCTCTTTGGAAAGCAGGCAATAATAGGCATCTCTCCCTACCACGCCTATTCCGGCGTAATCATCAAGGTTTCCCCCCAGATGCGCGATCACTTCCCCCAGGCAGGGCCCCGACATTTTAAACTTTTCTGTCAGACCGGTGGTCCTGGCATAGCTGGCATTCAGATCATACTGATGCAATTTGCGCAGTTCCGCCACTGAAATTTCTGCTAATGAAATATCGGCCTCATTTTCCTGGTTCAGCCCTTCGATAACAATTTTCCCGGCCTCATATGCCGGATCGCCGCTGTCTTTACCCTTGTTTCCGGCACATCCTGTCAGGAACAGGGCCGTCAGCAGTATCAGCACGGCCGCCAACAGCATTTTTCCTCTATATATGTACATGATTTGCATAACACCCTCCTATCGTCCGGATTGCCGGATTATTGCACATCAAAGCAGAAACTGCTGATAGCGCTGTCTTTTTTGCCATATCCGGTTACCAGGATCTTGATTAACGTATCTCTATTTATGGGAATGGGAACATTGAGCTCAGGCTGGTAGGTACTAACATTGTACAGTGGTGAAAGGGGTGTGGGATCTGTCCCATCAAGGGTATAATGGAGCCTGACCAGGCCATAGTTCTTGTGCTGGAGCTTGACCAGTTCACCGGGGGCTATCTTGCCGGCGGCCGGGAAGGTGGTGGCCGGATCCCAGGTTTCTGCCTCCTCATCTGACACAACAATTTCAGCAACATTAACTACAAACGCCGGGTTGGTGTGCTCTACCGGATTGCTCTGCCCGAAAATCAGGCAGGGCCTATTCATGGCAGTGGCGCTCATATCAGTTGAACCTTCCTTATACTCATAAGCAATGATTGGCTCCACCTCCGACGCCCCGTCGGACGTTCCTTCCCTCACCTGAGGATAATAGTAACGGGGTGTTTTCAAAAGCTGCTCTATGGTAAGGCTCACCTCGTATGAATCCGCTGAGCGAAAGGTAATCACCCGGGCCGTCTCCAGGACGCCTGCGGCCTTTAAAATGCTGCGCACGGTAATACCCCGGGCGGCATAAAACCGGGCGGTGGGCCAGTTGTTAACGGTGGAATATACGTGCTCAAAGCCGGAGTCAGGCAGGGAGGCCAGTTCCCCATAGGTATATACCTTACCTGCGGCAAGGCCGGGCACGCTGACAGTGACGGTCAGTTTCTTTTGCTCCTCTGACAACCTGGGGCCTTTTGTTGAGTCGACAACTGTCCCGGAGGCGTCTTTTGTTTCAATGGTTATGCCGTTTTTAGCAACGGAGATGATGGAATATACCGGCGCCTTGCCGCTGACGCAAGCGAAATAGTTAAAGTCCCCCGGCTGGTACTGTTTTCCTCCGGAGGAGCTTGTCAGGTACACAATACCGTTTTCATCCCTTTTTCCGTTGCGCAGCGGGTAGGTACGGGAATAGACATGTTGATGTCCCGAAAGCACCAGGTCGACACCGGCTTCTTCCATAATGGGGACGAAATGTGTCTGTATAGCCCTGGCCCTTTCCAAATCTTTGGGTATGGCCACAGCAGGATAGGCGGGATGGTGAAACATCACTATTTTATATTTTCTATCTGTTCCCGTAAGGTCCTGACTAAGCCAATCCATGTCTTCCTGATTGGCAGCTCCCATAGCATTGCTGTCCATAACCGTAAAATGAGCATCCCCGTAATCAAAGGAGTAAAAGGCGCCCTTTTTGCCGGCTGGTCCATTATCAGGCAGTAAAAAAATAGATTTAAATAATTGGGTGTCGTCATGGTTGCCGACTGCCGGGTAAAGTGCCAGCTTTTTTAACGCTGCCCCCCCGGCGGCAAAAAATGCGTCCCACTCTGCTTGATCATTGCCGTCATTAATCAGGTCCCCGCCGATCATAACAAAACCGGGATTGCTTTCATCGGCGGCAGCCAGTTGCAACATTCGGCCCCAGGCGCTGTAGTCCCCCGTCCCGGGGTCTGCCTGGGTGTCACTCATGTAGATAAAAGAAAATCCCTGAAGTGCCCCTGCCTTCTGATGAGTATCTGATTGCGGCGCAGAGCACCCCATAAGTGCCGGTAGGTACATAAACAGCAATACTATTAATGTTAGATTTACCGTGCTTATTTTTTTCATTGCAAGCGCCGCCTTAAAAATGCATCCATGCTTTTGTCAGGAAAGAATCCCTTAATAAAATTAGCCTGGCATACTGTGAAAAGGTACAGTCAGCCCGGCACGGCAACCAGATCCAACTCTCCTTTTCGCAATGGAAGGCGCGTCAGTTTCCCGCCGCACCCCACCGGCCATAAACCATTACTTAAATAAAGCTTTAGGCTATATGGCTCGAAGAGCATAACAAGTTAAATTAAACTACCTAGCTAGATAGCTAGAGGTGGGATAAAGAATGTCATTTAGGATATTCTTTATATCTTGTGTATTTCCTTCCTATAACTAATAAAAAGCATAATATAATCTAAATAATGATACAAAAGGCCCCATATTTAGGTTAATTTGGGTTTATACAAAAAAAAACCTGCCCCCTAATAGAGAACAAGGCAAAAAACAATTAAAACTAGCTATCTGAACAATATTTTAGAAAATACTACCTGACACCCGCTTCCCCCGTCGACTCCGGGCAAAACCTGGGAATATCCAGCAAAGCGGCGGCGCCTGAACCTGTTGTGCCAAAAACAACAAGAGGTTTGCCGCTTTGCGCCAGTTCATCCATAGTGTCGTTGCAGATGGTACTGCCGGTGGCAAAAATGACATCACAGGCGGCTAAATGCTTGTCCAGGGAAGCCGCGCCGTCTTCAATCAGCACTCCGTTTTTCTCCTGGCCGATATTGGCCGGATCAAGGTCCAGGACAGTCAAGGGAAAGGCTTTGTGCAGCGCCTCTGCCAGTGCGGGTTGATAACCGATCATCAAAATCCTGGGCTTACCGTAGTTTTTTTGAAAATAGTCCACCGCCTGACGCGCGCACAGTTCCGGCCCCTCGTTGCGGCAGTGAATAGTGTTTGAAATCTTTCCGGTGTGGCAGACTACAGCATTCAGAGTTGCCGTATAGACGGCCCGCTGGTAATCATTTGTCAGCGGCAGGGCCAGTACGTCTTCCAATGTTCCGGTAAAATCGCCAACTGAACCAGTAAAAGCCTGTCCCCGGCATCCCATCAACTCCGCCTGCAGCAGGCGTTCTTTCCCCTTTAGCAACACGTAGTCCTTGCGTTTGGTGGAGCCGATGGCGTCCTCCGCACTTAACGGTTTCGCTGTTACCTTAACCTCTGTTTTTTTTAGCTTATACTGATCTACCAACCGGGCAAACTCCTTTTGCAAGCGGTCGAAGAATAAGCCTGTCTTTTCAGTCATTACTAAACATTTCCTTTCTCTATAGAAATTTTGGGGGTTGCCCCTTGGCTCCAAAAGGATCTGCCCACGTCTTTTCTTCAAGGCCATTTTCAGGCCGAAGCAACATTAAGGGAATGTTTACTTACCTGCCCGTTTTCAATTGTGACAATGGCGTCCCCTAAAAAACGGGCGTCCTCCTCATCGTGGGTTACCAGAACAAATGGTATCCGCCATTGCTGGTGCAGTTTCTTCAGTTCTTGTCGCAGGCCGGTTCTGGTACCCTTGTCAAGAGCGCTGAAAGGCTCATCCAGCAGCAGCAGCTTTGGCTGGACAATCAATGCCCTGGCCAGGGCCACTCGTTGTTTCTCCCCGCCGGAAAGCTGACCCGGGTAGCGGTCAATTAAATGTCCGACACCAAAAGAGTCCAGCAGTTCCACAGGATCCAGCGCAGAGTCCGTCTGCCTGGACTTCTTATTTTTCAGTCCGTAAAATACGTTTTTTCTTACTGTCATATGGGGGAAAAGGGCATAATTCTGAAACAAGTAACCAATGTCCCTGGATTGCGGGGGCTGATTAACCTTGCCTGCGGAGGAATATAAGGTCTGGTTGTTTAACTTGATATAACCCTGGTCCGGCTTAAAAAGGCCGGCCAAAAGGGTCAACGTGGTAGTTTTACCGCAGCCGGACGGGCCCAGGAGAACAAGAATCTGATTGTCCACCTGCAATTGTATCTCCAGGGTGAAATGCCATAATTTCTTGGTCAGTCTGGCTTCTAACATATGATCACCTTTAACAGCATTAGTAGTTCTGTTTTTTAGCCCAGCGGTTTACCCAGAATATAACACAAAAGCTAAATACCGTGATAATCACGACCAGGGTCCGGGCCAGGACGTCTTTACCTGATTCCACAGCAAAATATATGGCAGTCGGAATGGTCTGGGTTAGGCCCGGGATATTGCCGGCCACCATCAAAGTGGCGCCAAATTCGCCCAGGGCGCGGGCAAAGGTCAGTACCAACCCGGCCAGGATGCCCGGCCAGGCCAGGGGAAGCGTAACCGTAAAAAATATTCGCGCCTCGCTTGCCCCCAGGGTCCTGGCCGCTTTTTCAAAATCCAGGTCAACACTGATAAAAGCCGCCTTGGCACTCTGGTACATCAGCGGAAACGCCACCACAGTGGCCGCGATGACAGCCGCATACCAGGTAAAAACCAGTGTAACACCCATATTAGCAAGGACCTTGCCGAATAAACCGTTTTTGCCGATCAGCAGCAGCAGGCCGTAACCGACAACTGAAGGCGGCAGTACCATAGGCAGGGTTATCGCCGCCTCCAGAAAATCTTTTCCATAGAAATCTCTACGGGCCATGAACCGGGTCAAAGGCACGCCCAGACAGGTAACAAAAATTGTTGCAATCACGGCTACCCGGATAGAAAGGACAACCGGGTGCCAGTCCATCCCGCTAAAAAAGATCATGAGGACTATTTAAGCACTTTGAAGCCATATTTTTCGAAAATCTTAACAGCGTCATCGCTGGTCAAAAATGTCTCGAACGCCTCAGCATCTTTCTGGTATTTGGTGTTCTTGATTACAGCCACGGGGTAAACTATCGGCGCGCTGGATCCGGCGGGTGCAGCGGCTATAATTTTAATGTTGCTGCTGGTAGCGGCGTCGGTGCGATAAACCAATCCCGCATCCACATTGCCTGTTTCCACATAGGTAAGCACCTGGCGCACGTCTTTAGCCAGGACCATTTTGGGATCAAGCTGCTCCCAAAGATTAAGAGCGGTCAAAGTCTCTTTGGCGTACTTGCCGGCCGGCACTGTTTCAGGTGTGCCGATACTGATCTTGCCGACACTCGCGTCAGCCAAATCCTCAAATTTCGCCAGTTTACTATCCTTGCTTGCGATCAACACCAGTTCGTTGCCCAGCAGGTCTTTGCGTGATTCTTCAAGGATCAGTCCTTTTTCGGACAAGGCGTCCATCTGTGACTTGCCGGCGGAAATAAACATGTCTGCCGGGGCGCCTTCCTCAATTTGTTTCTGCAGGGTACCTGACGCCGCAAGATTAAACATCAGCGTCACGCCGTCATTCTTTGTTTCATAAAGGGTCTTTAATTCTCCCGACGCATCCTGCAAGCTGGCTGCCGCTGAAATGTTCAGGGTAACAGGTTCGGTTTTCGCCAGCTCTTTTGCGCCGCCGCAACCGGCAGCAAAAACAGTGACGAATAACGCAAGAACTAGAAATTTAAAAATTTTTCTCATTATCATTTTAACCTCCAATAGAAAATTTAGTGGTTTATACCCGCAATGTCACCTGCCTTCTTAAAAAGTAATACGGTTTTTAATTGGTCAATAAAAAAAGGTATGTATAACAACAACATACAACAATGATTACAAACCTTACATTACCCCACCTAACATAACATGTTGCTACTTGTAAAAATAATAAAACAGGCCGGCCTGTTTGTCAACACTGTTTATATATGATCTGTTATTATTGTTATCATCATTTTTATTACGTATTGTTACTATTCACCAAGAGTAAAAAATGGCCGACGGCCATTTTTTACTTTCCAATCATAACAGAGCTAGCCTTAACAATTGCTGAAACCTGATCACCCACCTCTAACCCCATTCTTTTAACCGAACCTACAGTTATGGTAGAACACATTTCCTGCCCCCCCACATCAAGGACCACCTCAGCGGTCACTTCTCCCAGCCTGATATCTTTGATGCGGCCTTTAAGGCCATTACGAGCGCTCAGTTCCATATCACAGCCTCCCTTTACCTTTTTTACTATAATTTCTCAATATTCAGCATTATATACTAGTATATGGCTGATGAAGAGCCAAGACAGTTTACATAACTAAGCCAAACAGCACAAATAGTTATTATCAAACAAATTAAAATAAGATATAATAGACGTTAGAATATTTAAGGGGGAAATAACATGAAAGACGGGTCTTCTTTAACTCCCGAAGAGGTCGCGGCGGTTTTAAAAATTGCCAAGAATACTGTTTATGAACTAATTAAAAGAGGAGAGCTGACAGCTTACAGGGTAGGCCGCAAACTAAGAGTAGATCCGCAGGATGTAGAGGCCTATAAGAAAAAAGGCAAAAGTGTAGAAATGTCGGCGTCGGCGTCAAACATGCCGGAGGCGGCAACACTACCGGCACAACAAATTAAAACCCCGCTGGACGTAGATAACTTTTCATCTTCCCCCAGACTGATAATTTGTGGGCAGGATGTTTTGCTGGACATCCTGGCCCGACATCTGGAACGCCACCCTAACGGCACTTTTACCCTCAGGCACCATGTGGGAAGTTTCACCGGTCTTTTAGCCCTCTATCAGGAAAAGGCGCATCTGGCCAGCGTTCATCTCTGGGACGGCGATAAGGATATTTATAACCTGACTTATGTCCGGTATATGCTTTGCGGCGTCCCGGCTGTGATTATCCACATGGCCTGCCGGATGCAGGGGTTTTATGTTGCGAAAAACAACCCCAAGTCGATTACGGACTGGCAGGATTTAACCAGGCCGGACGTCTCGTTTATCAACCGGGAGAAAGGATGCGGCACCAGGGTGTTGCTGGATGAAAAATTGCGGCTGCTGGGGATAAGCAGAAAACAAATAAACGGTTATGAGCGTGAAGAAAATTCACATCTTGCTGTAGCGAGCGCGGTCTCACGGGGTGAGGCCGATGTAGCGCTGGGAAACGAAAAGGCCTCAATGCAGGTACGGGGAATTGAATTTATACCGTTGCAGAAGGAACGTTATGAACTGGTTATGTTAAAGGAGGACATGGACCTGCCCCCCTTTAAGGCAGTTATTGAAATTCTTCAATCCCAGGAATTAAAAAAAGAAATGCAAGGCCTGGGGGATTATGATTTAACTGAACTGGGCAGTATTGCTTACATTTAGCAAAGCGGGCATATCCCACTTTCAACTGACTACATCCAATAAAACGGACATATGTGGGATATGTCCGTTTAGAAAGCCCCGTTATAAAGCAATTATTCTCTATTCCCTGCCTTTACAATACAGATGCCAGGTAAACAAAGGCGCTTTTTTTCCTGCCAATCTCCCGGGCGTTCTTTAAAAAATTCCTCAGGTCACATGACAAATCATTAAATTGCTTCCAATATAATAGCTTTGCTTCTTTTAATAACCCTTCACTGGCCGGTGCCCCGGATGGAATCCCAAGTATTTCAAGAGCTTCACTCATACTTTGCATCCTGGTATCGCGGCTGCTTTGATACATCAGGTAAAAGGCGTGAATCAGCATCAGTTCATTCTGATCCAGAGGGCCTTTCGATTGCCGGATGAACAAACCAATTGCTTCCTCTTCGGAAGCGCCCCGCTCAAGGGCTTTTTCGGCCAGGTTGTTTATTAATGTTTGCCGCTGTTTTTCACAAAACAAAGGCAACTCCGGGCTATGTTCATTAATGATTGAACGGTAATGGACCTTTTTCATTCTTATTTGTCCTAATATCTATGAGAGTCTAGAACTATAACTGACACCTGGGTTCCCTCTTCCAGGGGGGGATGGCCTGCCGGCAGATCAATCAACGCGTTGCCGTTTTTGAGCAGGCCGCGCAGCATACTGGATTTCTGCCCCGACAGAATGGACACTACCTGGCCATTCTGTCCGGCTTCCAGATTAGCCTGTATAAAGCGGCGGGGGCCCCCTCTTTTTGGAAAGGAATTGGCGCACACGGCAGTAACCTGCCTGGCGTTAAAATTCTGGCCTTGCATTAGGCGCAGAACAGGCGCCGCCAGCAAATGGTAGCCCGCCGAGCAAGCCGCCGGATTGCCGGAAAGAGAGATGATCAGCTTATCATCATAAACTGCCGCGCCGCTGTGACTGCCGGGCTTAATTTTTATTTCCCAAAAAAGCAGTTTTGCGCCTGTTTGTCTTACGGCAAGGCGGGCCTGATCGCATTCACCTCTGGCGGTCCCGCCCGTCGTTAGTACGATATCTGCCTGACGGAGCAATCTCTCCAACCTGTTTTTAATCTTTGACAGGTCCTCGTCGGCGGCCAATTCAATAGCCGTAACCTCTGCCCCGTTATGCACGGCAAGAGCGGCAAGCATAGGCCCGTTGCTATCCCTAATCATTCCCGGCAAAGGCTCGTTTTGAAAGGAAACAACCCCCTGTCCCAGTCCTAAAACTGCCACACGGGGACGCCTGAACACCTCCACCCTACCCATTCCAAACGCCGCCAGTACACCAATCAGTCCCGGATTTAAAGCTGTCCCCCGGCATGCCAGCAGATCGCCGGATCGTAAATCCTCCCCCTGGGGCCGAATATTTTCGCCATGTGTCACATCTCCCGTAAATTTAAGGAAATCCCCATCAAGCCAGGTTATCTCCTGTGGAATTACTGACACTGCGCCATCTGGGACGGAGCCGCCGGTTACAACCCCGGCAGCCCGGCCGGGCTGTAATGCAAAACTGGGCATCACCCCGGGCTTCAAGATATCCACTATCCGATAGCCATGGTTGCTAATCCCCTGATCTTCAGACACCGCATAACCGTCTACTGCCGATTTGTTGCAGGGCGGCAGATCGTGCGCCGCATAAACATCACGGTAAATAAAGCGGCCTGAAGCATCCGGCAGGGGAACTGTCTCAGCGGGTAAATAGGCGATACGATTATGAATCAGTTCCTGCGCCTCTTCAAGCCTTATATTCTCCTGCAATTGGTTGCTTACCTCCGCATTTCCGACATGATGGCAATTCGCACTACCAAAACATAGGCGCCTTATTGTTGTTTTTCCGTTCGCCGGCCGTTTCCCTTATTTACCGAAGGGGCATGTGGGAAAATGGCATTCCGGGCACTCAGCGCATAGACCACCGTGGCCCAGTTCAACAATTTCCCGCCGGCTAATGCGTTCCCCGGCAAAAATGCGCGGCATTATCAGATCCAGGATAGTCACGCTGTTAAACATCACACAACCGGGCAGTCCACATACCGGCACATGGCCGAGGTATGCCAGCATAAACATCGAACCCGGCAACGCGGGGGCTCCGTAAGAAACCACTTCCGCTCCGGTGGCCCTGATCCCCACCGGGGTTACGTCATCAGGATCAACCGACATTCCCCCTGTGGCCAATACCAGTTCGGCGCCTTCGGCTACAAACTGGCGGATTTCCCTGGAAATTATATAGGGGTCGTCCGGCACAATTACCTGTCCGAGCATTTTTGCCCCGAAGGGCGCTGTTTTTTGTTTGATGATACTGCAAAAACCATCCTGGATGCGACCCGAATATACCTCGCTGCCCGTTGTAACCACTCCCAGCCAGAGGGGCTGAAACGGCTTTACTGTGAGCATCGGGCCTTCCCGGCTACAAATACCTTCGGCCTCCTCCAGGGTGTCCCGATGGACAGCCAGCGGAGTGATCCTGGTGGCGGCGACGATTTGCTCCTTCCTGACCACCCGGTTATTATGCGCTGTGGCCATGATCACATCATCCAGATTATTTAGCCTGCTCAAGCGGCCAACGTCTATTTTGAGCAGACCGTCACAGGCAGCCCGGATATTGACTCTGCCCTGGTTGGGTTGATCCCACTTCAGGCCCGGCCCGGCGGCATGCCGGGCCAGACTCAAAGCAGCTTCATCTTCGTGGATTAGAGCGTTTTCAGTTTCCCATACATAGATATGTTCCTTGCCCAGATCCAGGAGGGTCGGGATATCCCCAGGCATAATAACCTGCCCCCTGCGGAAGGCGCGGCCTTTTTCACGGCCGGGTACTATTCTGGTAATGTCGTGGCAGAGGACCATGCCGGCCGCTTCAGTCACAGGCACCTTCCTCATTTTAAAACCCCCTAGACTTTTTCTAATTTAACCGCTGCAACCTTGTATTCACCTGTCTTAGTTGTCGGATCCAGACCCTCACTGGTAATAGCGTTGGTCGGGCTAGCCGTGTAGTGGAATGACATCCAGATCATGCCGGGCGGCACCCTGTCCGTCACCTGGACCCTGGTGGTTATTGTCCCGCGGCGGGAACTAACCTTAACCTGGTCACCAGTTTCCACACAAAGTTTGCAGGCGTCTTCCGGGTTTAACTCGGAATACTCTTCCGACCACATGCTTTGAATGCCCATCGAATACGGTGTGGTAACGTTGTAATGCTGCAGGATCCGGCCTGTGTTTAGCAAGAACGGATATTCCTCATCGGGCACTTCATGTGGCGGGATGTGGTCAATGCCCTGGAAGAGTCCCTTACCGCGGGTAAACGACGCCGCGTGCATGCAGGCTGTACCCGGGTGATCGCAGCTCTGGCACGGCCATTGAATACCCTTTTCTTCCAGTCTCTCATAGGTGATACCGGTCATGGACGGTGAAAGGAAAGCCATTTCCATCCAGATATCTTCCGGATCTTTGTAGTCCATAGTATATCCCAGGTCGGCGCTTAAGGCCATAATCGTCTGCCAGTTAGCCCGGCCGGGTACCGGTTCGATAGCCTTGCGTACTCTTTGCACACGGCGTTCAGTGCAGGTAAAGGTACCGTTCGTTTCCGCGAAACTTGCGGCCGGCAGGATTACATCAGCGTATTCAGCCGTTTCGGTTACAAAGAGCTCATGCACTACCAGGAAATCCAGTTTTTCCAGGCCCTTGCGGATATGGTTGCTGTTCGGGTCGGTCAGCACCGGGTTTTCACCAAGGATATACATGGCTTTGACTTGTCCGTTATTTGCCGCGTCAAACATCTGCGGGATCGTCAGGCCGACTTTATCCGGCAGGGTTACGCCCCAGGCCAGTTCAAATTTCTTACGGATATCCGTGTTAATAACAGGCTGGTAACCGGAATAGACGTTGGGAAGCGCACCCATGTCACAGGCGCCCTGCACGTTATTCTGGCCGCGGATCGGGTTCACACCCGTGCCCGGCCTGCCCAGGTGCCCGGTGAGCATAGCCAGGTTGGCGCAGCTCATCACGTTTTGCGTGCCGCAGATGTGTTCTGTAATACCCAGCGTATAGAAGAGCATAGCCCTGTCCGTGGTAGCGTAAAGACGCGCCACGGCGTAAAGATCCTCTTCGGATATGCCGGTTAGTTTGGAGACGTAATCGGGGGTATAGTTTTTGACGGTGTTTTCCAACGCCTCAAAGTTCTCGCAGCGCGTTTCCACAAAGTTCTTGTCGTACAACCCTTCCTTGATGATAATATGCATCAAACCGTTCAAGAAGGGGATGTCCGTACCGGATTTGATGCGCAGCCAGTAATCAGCTTCTTCCGCCAGGTCGATGCGCCGCGGGTCTACAACAATCAGCTTGGCGCCGTTGCGCTTGGCTTGCCGCATTTTATAGCCGATAACAGGGTGCGCCTCAGTGGTGTTGGTGCCGATGAGCAGCATCAACTGGGCGTCTGTGGTAATCTCATTGATTGAGTTGGTCATCGCGCCGCTACCGAATGATTGGGCCAAACCGGCCACAGTAGGGGCGTGTCAGGTACGGGCACAGTGGTCGACGTTGTTGGTGCCCATCACCGCCCTGGTAAATTTTTGCACCAGGTAGTTTTCTTCGTTGGTACACCTGGCGGAACTTAAAGCCGCAAAGGAATCGGAACCATGCTTCTCTTTGATTTCCTTCAGGCTATTGGTAATCAGAGTGAGAGCCTCGTCCCAGGACGCTTCAACGAACTTACCGTCTTTTTTAATCAACGGGGTGGTCAAACGGTTTTCGTTATTCACAAAGTCCCAACCAAACCTGCCCTTGATGCACAGGGCCCGTCCGTTTATCGGAGCGCTGGGGTTGGAAGTCACGCCAATTAGTTTGCCATCCTTCACGTTCAGGTCAAAATTGCAACCGGTGCCGCAGAAGGGACAGGTAGTCTTGACTTTGGTAATCTCCCAGCGGCGGCCCATACCCGCCATCTGTCTTTCGGTCAAAGCGCCTGTCGGGCAGACCGACACGCACTGGCCGCAGTAAACGCAGTTGGATTCTACCAGTTCCTCATCATAAAAAGGCGCAACCTTGCTGTTAAAGCCTCTATAAATTAAATCAATGGTATCCTGGCCGGTAATTTCAGCACAGGCCCTGATGCACCTGCCGCACAAAATACACTTGTTCATATCGCGAATGATAAAGGGGTTGCTCATCTCGATCGGGTAATTATGTTTTTCACCCTCAAAGGCACTTTCCTTTACCCCGTATTCATAACACAGCTCAGCCAGTGTGCAGTCGCCCGACTTCTCACAAGTTAGGCAGTCAAGCGGGTGATTGGCGAGCAATAATTCAAGAATCAGCCGTCTGGCTTCCATAACATCCGGTGAATGTGTCTGCACTTCCATTCCCGGCGCTACGGCAGTTGCGCAGGAGGCAACCAGGGCACGCGCGCCTTTAACTTCAACCACACACATGCGGCAGGCGCCTACGGAACTTAGTTCCTCCAAAAAACAGAGAGTCGGTATATTAATTCCCGCCTTCTCTGCGGCTTTTAAAATCGTTGTTCCTGCAGGAACCTCAATTTCTATGCCGTTAATGGTCAATTTGACCATTTCCATAGATTTTCACTCCTCCCTATAATCAAGTCAGCTACCGCTATTTAACTAAACGCGCTGTCATGCTACCCTCCGCCTTGTTTAAGCAACCATGCCATGTTCTCCGTAAATCTTACAAATCACAGGCCGTGCTTTTACAGGCAACGTCTATTACGCCTTAATTATTGCGTCGAACTTGCACTTCTGGATGCAAGCGCCGCATTTA